>CAZORN010000139.1:5809-7795 GCA_964581935.1 uncultured Victivallales bacterium | reverse complement strand
TTTTCCATGGCGGGGAACGGCAGATGGAATTCGATCGGCTCCTCCGTCAGGTTCTGAAGAATTTCCAGCCGTTTGTTTCCGCCGGGCTGAATCCGGCAATAGCCGCGGATTCCCGTGATATTGCTCCACCATTCCGGAGCCAGGTCCAGATGCCGCCTCAATTCGCGGTAGATGCCCGGAGCATCCTCCATCCGGAAGAACGCGCCGAAATACAGGATTTTCCCCTTTCCGAAGTTCCGGCGGGTCAGGATGGGACGGCGTTCTTTTCCGAACGTGCATTCCATCAGGATTTCCACGTCCGCGGCGATCACGTTCAGATCGTCGAAGAAGGAATCCACGGTCCACTCGTCATGACCGAAGCGCACCGGCCCCGCGTCGCCGGGAATCCGTCCGTAGAGTCCGGCCTCGATACCGGCGGCGTTCCGGAGTTTTTCCGGGGGGAACGTGGGCGGATATCCGCGTCCGTCGGAATCGTAGACGCCCGTCTGCGTGGTCACCAGCAGGGTGCCGCCTTCGCGGGCGTAGTTCAGCACATTCTCGATGTCGGCGTCATCCGTGACCAGCTGATGCGGAACGATGAGGCACGGATAGTTCCGGAACTCTCCCTTCAGGTCCGCAAAATCGAAACGGATGCCGTTGGCGGAAAGCCCTTCCACATGCCGGGAGAGCATCTGGGGATAGGCCAGCATGCGGACGGTCCCGGGGAAGTCAAGAACGGCGTTGTCCAGCGACTTTCTCCAGGATTCAAACGAAAAGGCCAGCGCGCATTTTGCGGGCTCGCAGACCGTGTGGTCGAAGAGAGGTCCCAATTCCGCCATTTCGCGGCTGAAAGCCCGGAAATGTTCCGCGAAGGAAGAAACCCATGGAGAACCGCCGATCAGGCCGTAAGCCATTTCCTCGCCGCCGAACGGGGGAATGTCCAGACGGAAGAAATTGATCAGGGACGCGCCGTTTCCGATTTCGGACCAGACCCATTCCCGGAAGATTTCAGGGCGTGTGTGGAAGGACGTGTGGAGTTGGTTTTCGAGGAACCAGAAGGCTTTCCCTCCGGCGATGGCCCGGGTATAGGCGCAGTTGAATTCAAGGGACGTCGTGCCGTAGGGCATGTATCCGTGGAAGGAGTAGGGATAAAAATCCATGCCGACGACGTCAAGTTCTTTTCCGACGGGAAAATGGTCGTACCCGTGCCACGGAGCCATCATGTTGGTGGAGACGGGCGCGGCGGAATGTTCCTTGAGGATCTCCAGATGCCGGGTGAGATAGGTCCGCCATTTTTCCGAAGTGAACTGGCGATAAGCGAACTTGAGTTGGGGGTTCGCCATCGAATCGAGGTTCGGAATACGGATTTCGTCGAAGGAATTGTATTCATGGCTCCAGACCATCATGCCGAAAACGCGGTTAAGCTCTTCGATGGAAGCGAATCTGTTTTTCAGCCACTCGGCAAATCCTTTACGGCAGTTCTCGCAATAACAGAAAGGATGCCCGACCTCGTTGTCGATCTGCCAGCCGAGGAGTCCCGCGCGATGTCCGAAACGCTGCGCCATCTGCTCCGTGATGTTCAGCACGCGGCGCATGAACTCCGGACTCGACGGGCACCCTTGACGGCGGATCTCATCGGAAACCGGGCGTCCGTCGGCGCCGACGGCAAGGACTTCGGGATGTTTCTGCGTCAGCCACCGCGGCGGCGCCGCTCCGGGCGTCGCAAGAATATAGCGGATGCCGTTCTTGTCCAGAAGATCCAGAAAACGGTCCGCGGAATCGAAATGGAAAACACCGTCTTCCGGCTCGAACTCATGCCAGCAGAATTCGTAAAGACGCAGAAAAGAGAGTCTGCTTTCGCGCATGAACTCAAGATGCGCCCGGCGTTCCTCCGGACTCCAGAATCCAGGATCATACGCGGCGCCGAAACCGGAAAAGGGAATTGTATCCATGCGGGGCTCCTCTTCTTTTTTTGAACGAAAGTACAATTTTACTGTCTGGCATCCA
>CAZORN010000139.1:0-5709 GCA_964581935.1 uncultured Victivallales bacterium | reverse complement strand
CGCGCCGGAGAGAAACCCGACAGGGGGGAATGGGAAGCCGTTCCTCCACGACAAAGGCGTTGACCCGTTTTTCCGGCAGATAGCTGAGAATGTGGACCAGAACGAAATGTCCGTTCTCCTGCACGAAAATTCTCGCGTAAGAAGGAAGTCCGTCGACTTTGACAAGAGGTTTGGAAAAGAGGCGTTTGAGGGTGTCCGCAAAAATCATCCGCAAAGGAAGCGCACCGGAATTCGCATAACCGAAAAACAGTTCCGAAGCGAACACGGCGACGCATCCGTGGAAGAGAAGAAACGGCAGGTCGGTTTTCTCTCCCGGAGGCGTATAATAATCGGCGCAGACGCCATCCCATCCCCGACTGACAAGCGGGCGGATGAAATGTGCCGCAACTTCAGATTTTTTGAAGGGTTGAACCGGGACGCCGTCTCCATATACGGCGAGCGGCATGTCGGGCTGTTCCGGCGAAAATTCCCTGTCCGCGGAAAAATACGCCGGAGTGAACGGAAGTCCGCCCGGCTCCGCCGTCGCGCCCCAGAGTTCGGGAAGAGTGAATTCATCCTTCTCCCACGCCATCGAGGAACTGCCGGAAGAGATTATCCGTCCGCCGTCCGCAACATATTTCCGGACCCGTTCCGGCATCCGTGGGGAAAAACGCATCGTATCCGGGAAAATCACCAGCGGATATCGGTCCCACGAACCGTCTTCAGAAAAAATCTCAAAGGGATGTTTGAGTTCGGAAAGCATCTGTCCAGCCCCCTTTACAGAGGTATTGCAGACAATCCCGGAGGGTTCCCGCGCGGAAACGACGGCAATCTCCGCGCGGTTTTCCGCGCCGAGCGTCCAGCGGTCATATTGCGGCATTTCCCGGTAAACTTCACGGATGCGCTCAAATACGGGCGTCTCCCACTGTCCGGAAGGAGGCAGATGAGTGCCGATGTCCGGGCGCATTCCGCTGGCCGTGCCGTAGAACATGTCGAACTCAAGACTCGCGCGGCTCCGGAGTCCCCCGAAATCGCCCCAGTCGAGAAAGCGTCCGGTCATGTTCATTACGCTTTTGCCGGGAGCGGCGTTCCGGAAATAATGGGCGGCGACCGGCAGGAAGGAATATCCCCATCCGGCTGTAGGGAGACATTCGCACTCGACATGGCTGACGGAATCACGGAGCGGTTCCTCGAGTCCGCCATTGAAACACACCGTCGCTTCGGGATTGCGCTTGCGAATCAGTTCCGAAAGAAAGGCGCAGAACTCCACCGCGGAATCGAAGGAGAATTTTTCGATGTCTTCCGGTCTGGAAACATCCAGCCCGCGCGCCTTCATTTTTTCAACGCAATACGGACAGACGCATTTCTGCGGATGGACGCAATCGACGAAAAACCCGGCGATAACATATTTTCCGAACACCTCGTCCATCATGGACGCCAGATGTTCCCGCCAGGGGGAATTCATGCAGAGCTTCCGGCAGTATGGCGTGATGCGGCTGACCTCGGGATACACTCGGCCTTCCGGCGTAATCACCATCCAGTCGCGATGAAGGCGGGCCTCCGCGTCGCTCAGCGTCCCGTTGAAATAGGCGGCGAGACGGATTCCCTTTTCCCGGCAGGCTCCGGCCAGCTCTCCGGAAAAGCAATGGAACCGTCCCTCCAGATGATAGCCCTGAAGCGGATCGCGGTCCAGATACGGAAGAGAGGATCGCATATTTTCCTTCTGTTGTTTATACAGACGTACAAATTCATTATTGCACGCGGCGGTCCAGTTGCGTTTGAGCGCGAACATGCTGTAGACAAGATAAGTCGAACGCCAGACCCGTCCGCAGATTTCCGCATTGCCGAGCTCCCGGAGAGCCCATTCGTCCTTCGAGTCCTTCATCGC
Source organism: uncultured Victivallales bacterium (assembly GCA_964581935.1). Classification (GTDB taxonomy): domain Bacteria; phylum Verrucomicrobiota; class Lentisphaeria; order Victivallales; family UBA1829; genus SIG94. The sequence continues at coordinate 3,842 of CAZORN010000139.1, read as the reverse complement.
CTCGCGCATGAGGACAAGCCCCCGTTCCCAGACTTCCGAAATGGATTTGAACGCGGCGGTGACCGCTTCAAGCGGGAACGTCTCCGTAATCGAACCGGAAAGATCGAATCCGCGCTCGTCCGGCAGCCACGCACGCCCGAATTTCTTTCCGTCGAGCGGACCTGGAGGCGGTATCAGGGACAGTGCGGCATTGACCGCGGAATTGTAGAGGAACGGAATCGAGAAAGGATACTTTTCCATCGCTTTCCCGAAGAGCGTCCACGCTTCGGAAAGCATGATCGCCTTGCAATCCGGGAAAAAATTTTCCGCGAAGGAGACCAGCGCCCCGCCCGTCGAGGGGTTCCCTTTCATTTCAAGAAAGTAGTTGAACGCGCGGACATTGGCCGATTCGAGATTGCCGAAATTCCAGCATTCCATGAATCCATCCAGCCCGTTTTTCCGGATGAAGTCGGCCTTGTGGAAAAGGTTTCCGATCAGCGGGAGGGAGCGGACCGCTCCCAGCTCGTGGGTCGTTCCGAGCTGAAGTTTCGCATACATTTCGATCCCGCGTTTCCGCGCCGATCCGAACGTCTCAAGGAACTGTTCCGAGGGTCCGGAATAGGAAAGGGAATATTCATTGATGTAGGCGCCGTCCTTCCGGATGCCGCCGCGCTCGAAATCGGCCATCAGGGCCACGTCGGACGGCAATGCGTCGAGGATTTCGCGGCAGGGAGAATCAACGTAGATCGTCCATGACCAGTTCCAGAAGATCAACCTCATGTCTTTCGATACCGTACGGACACCGTCCCGGATGGTCCGGATCAGTTCGGAAACGACTTCCGCCGGATCTCTCCGCGAACAGCGCGGACAATCCGAAGGAAAGAGCGGCACCGCGTTTTTCCGATTCGCGGACGCTCCGGGACGGCTGTTCCGGCAGGAATAGCAATGCGGCGGAAGAGACGTGCAGAGACTCCGGACAGAATACTTCCTGCCGTCGTGTCCTTCCCATTCGACGTATTGACCGCCGGCATCGGAGTGAGCTTCCCAGAAGGCGGTGTCGCCGACCGGAATGCTGTGAGGCGGCTCCAGATACAGGAACACCTTGATTCCGAATTTCCCGGCACGATCTCCTGCCGCAGTTCATCGGCCACCTGAATATAACGAATATTACTGGATGAATCTGACATTCCGGAATTCCTTTTCATGTTGTCTAATACAATTATACAGCTTCTAAAAACAAGGGGCGCATTCAATTATTTTTAAAAAATCATAGGGAAACACTCAGACGCACGCACTTCCCCGTCCACGAAAAAGTGCCATGCAATGTTCCCGGGATCATCGCGGCGCAGACACGGGTCCGGGGTGTCGTTCCCATGAAAACGCCGCCGCAATGAATTGAAAAAGGAAAGCGGATTCCGAATTGAAATCTGCGCGGAGACATGATACAGTATGCCGTTCTTCCACTCCTCGTGATGTGGAAGAAACAACGCGGGATCAAGGCATCGGGGAAATCTCCGGACGCCTCCGCCGCATGGGAAACACAACAGACAACAAGGAGAAAAAAATGAAAAAGGGATTCAAGTGGATTCTGACGCTCGCAGCCGTCTTCTCCGCAATAAGCCTGTTCGCGGAAAGGGAAAGCGTGCTCAACCCGCGCGACTATACGTCATGGGCAGGTCCTTACAACTGGCAATTCAACCGGATCGACGACTATCTCACGGCCACCGGCCCGGTCAAGATCATCACCGTGAGTTCCTTCATGGTATACAAGGACGCCGAATATGAACTCTCCGGATTCTTCCGCACCTCGCTGAACCAGCAGGACATGACCCGTTTTGAATTCGGATTCGACCCCATCGATGCAAACGGAAACCTGATTCCGCCCGAAAGCGTATGCGTCGTGGCCGGCACGGACGCCGTTCTCGCGGCTCCGGTCAATGTCGGAGATACGAACATTCAGGTTCGCGGAGGAAACAGCAACTGGGCGGCAAACGGATGCATCGCTTTTCAGGCAAGTCAGAATTACGCCGATCTCCCGAACCGCAATACCGCGTCCTATTTCAGCTTCGGCAATGACGGCGAAGTCATGACTCTTTCCCTCCGCAATCCCATGAGCCGCGCCTATCCCGCCGGAACACGCGTCCGGAACCACAGCAACACACGGCTCTCCGTAGGCTACGCTTACAGCAACGCGCCTTTCGTCTGGACCCGCTTCTCCACCCGGATCAAAGGCATCAGTCTTCTGGGCGGAACCAACAACCAGTGGTTCCCCGGCACCGCCCAGGCCAAGCTGTTCATCATCGTTCCGGACAACACGCCTCTGGATTTCAGGGACATCAACGTCATGAGAATCACCAAATATTGAACCCTTTACATTTCGGATCGCACTCTTGCTCCCCGACATGAATCACAAAACAAACCGGCTTCCATCCGCCGCCGTGAAAAAGTGTTTCCGGCAGCGGCGGAATACGCGCACGCATACGGGCGTGCGCAATCTCCTTTTTCAACCATTTCAAACAGGGATGACTTCTGCTCTCCCTTGAAAGAAAGGATTCTTCATGAAACGAATCGCAGCCGCCTTTCTGGGGCTCGCCGCCGCCTTCGTCCTCGACGCGAAGGAAATCAAGATTCTGACCATCGGAAACAGTTTCGCCGACAGCGTGTTCGGACCACTCCCGCTGATCGCGAAATCCGTCCCGGACTGTTCCGTCAAAATCGACCGGGCCAACATCGGAGGATGCTCCCTCGAAAGACACTGGAAGGAATATGAACAGTCCCTCAAAGATCCCGCCCACAAGCCCTACAGCGGGAAGAAAGCCAATCTGGTCGATATGCTCACCAAAGAGAAATGGGATGTCGTCACCATCCAGCAGGCCAGCCCCGAAAGCTGGAAACCGGAGAGCTATCAGCCGCACGCTGAAAACCTGATCCGGCTGATCCGTAAATATGCGCCGCAGGCGGAAATCGTGGTTCAGCAGACATGGTCCTACCGCTGCGACGCCCCGCGTCTCGCCGACTGGAAGTTCGACCAGAAGGAAATGTACAACCGTCTCACAAAGAATTATACGGACCTCGCGGCGAAATATCAGTTCCGCGTGATTCCGTCCGGACTCGCCGTCCAGCTCAGCCGCGAAGGCGAAAAGAATCCCTTCCAGCCGCTTCCGCCTGAAAAACTCAAGGAACTGAAGCCCCCGGCCCTGCCCGGTAATTCCGGAGACGTCGTCGGACAGAGCCGCTGGGTCAAGGACAAGAAAAGCGGAGAGCAGAAATTGAGCACGGATACCATTCACCTCAACGCGCGCGGCGCCTATATGCAGGGGTGCGTCTGGTTCGCAACGCTCTTCGGCAGGAAAACCTCTGAAATCGGCTATGTACCGAAGGGAATCACTCCCGAAGACGCGAAATTCCTTCAGGAATGCGCACAGAAGGCTGTAGACACCTTCCCGCAGGTCAAGAAGTGAGCGGATCCCGCTCCCGCTCTTCGGTTAAGTGACACGCAGGGGACGGAATCATCCCAGGATTTCGTCCCCGTGTTCCATCAGCCATTGCCGGGTCTGCTGAACTTCCGGAATGCCGATGTCCGCAATGCAGTTGGAGCAGAGAATGATCCCGTCCAGCTTTCCCGCAAGCATGTATTTCCGATAGATTTCCAGCTGCATCTCCATGAGTTCAGGGGTCAGCGGACGCCCGTTGCCATAATCCCACATATAGCAGCCGGCGAGGAAACGTTTGCCGGGCGCGGCGGCAAAAGCGCGTTCCAGGTTCTCTTCCAGCTTCAGGATGTTTTCGCCGTACCACGTCCAGAAGGTGACCACGTCGAACACCTCCAGATATTCCTCCACCGGAATGCCGAACTCCCTTTC
>CAZORN010000138.1:0-7844 GCA_964581935.1 uncultured Victivallales bacterium | reverse complement strand
TTACTACACATCGGGGGGAGTCAGCGCGGTTGTCTCTAATGAACCTTACAGGAAAATTTCAGAAATTACCGCCCCGTCATCCCGTTGTTATCTGATGGATGCCGGGTATAGCGGTTTTTCCGTTCCGGGCAGCGGCCGGAGTCCATCAATATTTGCCTCATACGGCACCCACGCATATTGCACCGGGATATACGCGGAGGACTTTTTACAGGGGCGGCACCGGAACACCGTCAATATCAATTTTTATGATGGGCATGTGGAAAATCGAAAGTCTGTTGCGATTGGCGGACTCCTGTCAGTTCCAATTAACAAAAGTCTATTTCTGACGAAATTATAAGAAGCAGGAAATCAACATGAAAAGAAAGTTGAGTGCATTGGCTGTCATGGCGTTTTTCAGCGGTCTTCTGATATCGCTGCATGCCCAAAGCAAGGTTTTTGTGGTGGAAAATCTTCAACCTGGCGCCATCCAGACGCTTCCGATGGTTACCACGGGCGATGCTGAAGGCAGTTGGGAGATTAAATTGTTCGATGCGGACGGGCGGATTCCAGAGGGGGGCTGCCTGAACGCTTCCTGGCAGCAATTTCATGTTGGAATTACGGCCTATTCGCAGAGTTTTCGGGCGCCGGGCGATGCCGTCCGCGGTGAAATGTCGGTAAATCTGACGAAAGGAAGTGCCGATGGTATAAAAATCTCCGGATTGCGGACGGAGAACAGATTGATGGTAGCGCCGTCCAAATTCACGTCGAAAAACGATTACTCCGGATTTGACGAAAGAAGCCGGGCGATGCTCGCGGAGAAGAACGGGGCAATCGTTCTTCTACCGGAAAATTACGGATATGCACTGAGTGAGGAAATCCCATTGGAGGACGGAGCCGAATATCAGATAAGACTGGATTGGCGGTCCGTCCTGATTTTTGACAAGGACAGAAAATTGACAGGCGGTCTTGATCCCAGGGCACTTACCCATCGGGGGTCGGAGCAGCACGCCTATATGCGGATATTGGTTAACGGCGGCAAACCGTTCGGGGGCGCGGTCCTGAACAAGGTCAAGGCGGGAACGGGGGTAAAACCTGAAAATAAGATTGCGCTGGTCAAAGGAAAAAATCAATTCGCAGTTTCCGGCAAGCCGGCGGCGGCGATCATTGTCGATGGCAGCCGGGCGGATTCCCGGGAGCATTTTGCAGCTTATGAATTGCGGCGCTGGATTCGGGAAGTGACCGGCGCGTCCCTGCCGGTTTATGAATCGGATATTGGATTGCAGGGATATACGAAAATCTATGTCGGACATAAATGGGCTGCCCCTCTGTTTGGAGACCGGATCGGCAAGTTGGCGGATACGGACGGTTTTGCATTCTCCCAAAAAGGCGAAGGGATCTATATTTACGGAGCGAATCCAAAAGGGACTATGTTCGGGGTTTGGAATTTTATCGAGGAAAATCTGGATCTGATCTGGTCGCGGCCTCAGGATTACGGGGCGGTTTTCGAGCCGAATCCGAATGCGGCGATCCGGATGACGGATAAGCTGTCCATCCCTGTTTTCCGGCTGCGTTCCTGGTCCATGCCCGGCGGAATCCGGGATCTGAACATGACCGGACTGCATTTTGCCAGGCTTGGCTGCAGCCCGAACCGGATGATTTTCACTTTCGGTGAATATGCGTATATGATCAAGCTTTACGGAGGGAGTATCAGCGTTGGCGGCGAACCGATGCGTGTATTGTCGAAATATAAGAAAGAGCATCCGGAATTTTATCCGCTGATCGGCGGCGTCCGCAAAATGTCCGATTATGCCCTGCCGTGTCTCAGCAATCCGGAAGTGGAAAAAAAATTGATAAGCGAATACCTGAAGATGCTGTGCAATGCGCCGGATGAACAAGTTTACCTGATGTGCGGTCTGGGCGATTCCTGGGATTGTTGCGAATGTGAGTCCTGCATGGCCCCGTTGAAACTGCCGGATGGCAGCACGCTGGCCCCGAAGTCGAAATTTTCGACGGAAGATCCGCTGTTCCGCTCGACTCAATATTTCATGTTCATCAACCGGGTGGCGGAAGCGGTGGAGAAGGAATTTCCCAATGCTAAACTTCTGTCGCTGGGATATATATACTGTGCGGAATATCCGAAAGTGCCTTTGCGGAAGAACGTGATCTCCATGTTTGCGCCATACCCGACTCACAATATGCGGATTCCGCTCCGCGATTCCCACAGCCGCGGCACCGCGGCCGGGAAAACCTGGTCGGAACGGTTTGCGGATTGGATCAAAAGTCCGTCGCCGATGGCATTTTACGAATATTACAGCTGCGGATATTTCAACGCCATGTCGTTTGAAGCGGCGGAGAATATGCGCGATGCGCTGAATAATGTCGAACCGTGGGGAATGAATTCCGAAACCCTTCAGGATGTCGACTTTAATTTCCCCGGGGTGGGGAATCTCCGCCAAATGTGGGATGTGAATGCCATCAATGCATGGGTCATCAGCAAACTGATGTGGAACCCGAGGCAGGATGTTCAGGGATTACGGGATCAATTCATCCGGCAGACATACCGGGAAGCGGCGCCGGAGATGTCCAAGTTCTGGAAACTGATTTCCGATACCTGGCATGAGCCGAAGGTGAAACAAATGGAAAACTGCCATAGCGGAAGGTCCAGTGTATTTCAATGTTATCTGGTCAACACCAGACGGGAGCAGGAAGCGAGAGAGTTGTTGGTTCAGGCTGAAAAAGCCGCCCGCAATCCGAATTCAAAAAAACTGATACAGGATATTCTCAGGGATTTCGACAAGTGGTCGGCGGAACTCGGGCGTCTGACTGTTCCCGGAATAGATGACGGCAGCAACATGTCGACCCGAGGAATGGACTGGGAAAAAGCCTGTGTGATCGACGGCTTTTATCTCCCGCGTCAGGATGATGTCCCGAAAGACAAATTAAAGGCGGGTTCCGGAAAAACGGAAGTGCGCATGCTTTATGGGAAGGAATATATCTATTTCAAGTTTCATAATGAACTGCCGGACGGCAGTGCGCTGCCTTCGGCGGGACAGCCCGGAAAAGGTTTTCCGAATGGAGAGCATGTGGAGCTGCTGATCAACTCAGGAGGAACGGTTTATCATTTCGCGCTGGGTCCGGACAGGACATTCTATGTTTCGAAGGGATGGGACCGTTCATGGCAATCCAGGGCGAAATTCACGGTCGATTGTCAGCCGGGGGGGAAATCCTGGGATTGTGTGATCGCGGTTCCTCTGGATGAATTGAATATCAAACCCGATCTCGGGGGACGGCAGATCAACGTTCTGTTCGCGAGGATTTATGGTAATTCGCCGGACAGAACTTATCCGGGCAGGATCGGCGAGGAATCCACATACCGGGGGATCAACCCGGGAAACATTGCCCAGTGGTCCAAAGTGTGTTTAGATTAAAACAGAAAGCGGGATTGTCCGATGAAAAAATTATGGATTTCTCTATTTTTCTCATTCGTTTTGCCGCTGGCGGCACAATCGCCGGTGGCATTGGCCTTCAAGCCATCCGACCAGCCCGGAACTTTTCTGGCGGGTTCCGGCAAGGAGGCGGCTATTGTTGAGGACGGCGTGCTGCGCTTGGACGGCGTCAATGTCGAATACCGTTTCAAAAAGAAATTTCCGGTTCGGGAAAATGCCCGCTACAAACTTGAGCTTGAAGTCAGAAGTGAAGGGGAAGACACCGTTGAAAAGAATTTCCGGGTCCCGGACATGCTGAATTTGAGCCGGACGGCACTGTTTCCGCGCTGGAATACCTGGTTTTATGGCAAAGACGGCAAGGTTATTGTTCGCCGGGAGATATTGCCCGGTATGTCGATCGTGAACGGCGGCTGGAAGGTTTGCACCGATATTTTTTATGCTCCGCCGGGAGCGGAAAGCATGGAGCTGGTATTCCGTCTGCCGAAAAACAGGAACCCGATCGCCGTTCGGAAAATTACCTTTTCGGCCATCCCGGATGACGATGTCGTGAACTGTAATCCGGATTTCAATTACGGTTACGCGGGATGGGAAAACATTGCCAACGGCGGAATTCTGCTGATTGACAAAGACGGCGGTCCGCTTCTGGATACGGGCTATGGTTCAACCTCGGAATATTTTCCGTTGCTGCGGGAGGGATGTTACGAGCTATATGCCCGAGGCGCTCCCGGGAAGGGCGGATACCGTGATTTGAACATTCGGCAATACGACAAACAAGGCAAAGTCATAAGAACTGTCTCCTTGAATGCTGCTCCGGAAGGAAAGTCTGTCTACTTTGTCAAGGAAAAAGATGCAGAAAAGGGGAAGTTTGTTGTTTACAACCATCTGTTGAAAGAAGTCCGGCTCAAATATATGGGGGATGCCTCAAAGATTGAGGAGCTGAGAGTGTTGCAGAAAAAGCAGTCAAAAAAATAAAGAGGCAGGTAAAAAATGAAAATGATTCTCGCATGGTTGATGATGACCGGATGCTGTGGGGTGATTTCCGCTCAGCAGCTCTCGCAAAGAGTGTCTGGCGATCTGGTTCGGAGCGGACAAAAAGAAGACAAAGGGTATGTATATTACGTCGTGGATGCGCTGAGCAATATCAAACGGACGGCGGAGGTTTATCCTGTTGACGGCAAGCTCGGAGGGGCATTGCAGTTCATCGCCGCTCAGGACGAATACGAACCGGCGTCGCTGGTCATGTATCCATTTCGTGATGCCACGGAAGTCGAATTGACACCGGGTCCGTTGACCGGCCCCAAGGGTACGATTCCTGCCTCGGCGCTCGACTTGAAAGTCGTCAAAATCTGGTATCAGGCCGGCAACGCCTGGCATAGTTATTTTGCCAATGCCAGCGAACGGCAGCGGATTCCGGAACTCCTGCTTAACGACGAAAACCTGGTGACCGTCGATCGGAAAAATGAGGAAAATTATCTGCGGATAAAAACTCCGCAGGGCAAGGAACGCAATCTCTGGATCAGCGCCCCGGCCGACGCATACGAACCGCTCAACACAAACCGCAATCTGGTGAAGGACGCCGATACCCTCCTGCCTTTTTTGCTCCGGAAAGGCGAATTCAAGCAAATATGGGCGACCCTCCACGCTCCGGCGGACGCGGAAGGCATCTATAGCGGAGCCATCCGGGTGCGTCTTGACGGTCAGGACGCAGGGGCGATTCCGGTTGAAGTCCGGGTCCTGCCGTTCCGCTTGCCGCAACCCAAAACCTGGTATGATTCGAATGCCGCCTTTTTCGCCGGATCTTACAACAATGTCGTGCTTGCCGATTATGTCCGTGATAATGGCGGCAATACGGAAAACGCGGAGAAGCGAGTCCGGGCGGAATACGATAGCTTCCGCCGCCACAATCTGCTTTATCCCTTGATGCGATCGCGCGGCCCGCATACCAAAAAGGAAGACATAGCGTTCATCCATCGTCAGGCTGAACTCTATAAGGAGTGCGGACTTGGCACGGAGGCATTGTTCGACGGTGTCAACGGGGTTCCCTCTTACGGCGATTTGAAAAAGCTGCGGGACCTGGGACCGGAAGCCAATTTGGCGGATTGTCTGCCTCCAGCCTCCTGGGGGGATATCATCCGCGAGGAACACGCCTTTATGCAACGTCTGTTCGGCCCGAAAACAACCATTTACTGTTTTGGCTGGGACGAACCGTCGATGTGGATCATCCGGGCCGAGCGCGGTCCATTCAAATTCCTGCATGACAGCGGACTGAAGGTGATTTCAACGGGAAACAACCGTCATCTGGCCAACGCCGGGTTCAACGAGGATTTCGTCAATTACGGCGGCAGATTTTCAAAAGCCGACGCGGAAATATGGCACCATGCGCATTCCAAAATTACCGCTTACGCCGATCCCCACACCGGAATCGAAAACCCTGATTTCGTCCGACGCACTCATGGCCTGCGTCCGTATCTGAACAATGGCGACGGCACTTTGAATTACATGGTCTGCGGCAGTGACTGGAACGATTTTGTGGGAACCAATTATAATTTCCGTGCCTTCAACTGGATTTATCCGGGAACCTTCCGTCCGATCGAAACGATTCAGTACGAGGCCTTCCGCGAAGCCGTCGATGATGTCCGCTACGCCACTCTCCTGAAAGAATACGCCGAAAAAGCCATTGCCGGCGGCAAGAGTGAAAATGTCTACAAGGGACGCGCCGCGCTGCTCTATCTGGCGCAGCTCAACCCCGAAAAATGCGATCTCAACACCGCCCGGATCGAAATGATCCGCCATATTCTCGAACTCCGGAACCTCAAGTGAGGATTAGGTCATGATGAAAATAAAATATCTGCTGTTGCTCGCTGTTCTGTCGTCCCTGCCGGTGGCTGTTCAGGGCGCCGGGGAAAATCCCGTCGCCATAGGCAATCTCGCTCTCCAAAAAGCCAAAGCTCAGAACGACGAAGAGGCAATGAACGCCTTTACTCTTTATTTTTCGCTGCCGGACAAAGCCCCGCGTATGAACAGCCGGGTTTTCCGGGAGGCGCTGCGCTGCGCCATGCGTTCCGGAAACCAGCCCGCTGCCGCGAAATGGGCCAGAGAGATTCCCGCCGAACGGAAACTTGCCGAAGAAGAAGCGGCAATGGCGGCGGTGTTTCTGGCGATGCTGGACAGACGCGAAATCAATGTACCGGAATTGGCTAAGGCAGCGGCGGACAAACGCGAGAAAATATTGCTGTATGCGGCAAATCTGTTTTATCTGGCGGGAGATGACGCCAAAGCAAAGCGTTTAAGCGAAACCAAGCTCAAAGAAGTCCCGCATTATCGGGTTATAATCGTCCGCGAGGCACCGGTCGGTGTTCATGCATGGCAGCTTTCGGAGTTATACCGGAAAGCCAGACGCGCGGATGAATTTGTCCCGTATAACCGCCAGGCCGCCGAACAGCTGATTCTTGATGTGAACGCAGTCCGCGGCGATGTTGCCGCCGTCACGGCGGATAAAAAATGTCCGCTTTGGTTTCAAGTGGCGGCGGATGTCCGGGGGATTTCTCTTTATGCGGAAATGCCGGAAGAAAATGCCCTCGAAATGGAGAGCGGAATTCTGCCCGGCGGCATGATGGAAATGTATCTGCAGCCGGGGCCCGGCGAGTTTTACTATCAGTGGATCTGGAAATTTTTCCCGGAAATGGTCTCCTTTCCGGAATGGATGTCGCCTCATCGTAATTATCGGCCGGCAGAACCATTTTTCAAACACGAAATTCTGGCAGAGGATAAAAAAATCTGCTTCTACATGCGAATTGGCTGGGAAGCTCTTTACGACCGGCTGCCCGACGAAAATTCGGAATGGCGTTTTGGATTCATTCCCTGGATCAAAAGCGGAGGATTTACCTGGGGGAACGGCGGTCAGGTTCACGAATTGAACAAATTCGGACGCCTCAACTTCAAGGGGATCACCGCAATCTTGCCGGAAATCAAACGCCGTCTGGTTCTTGCTGCCTGGGGAGCTTACAAAAGCACGGTTCCCGCATTAAAAGACATTTGGCAGGACGAATTTCACGGCGACCGCAAGTTCTATCAGGAATCCCTCGCGCCCTGCCTGAAACAGCTCGATGCTTACGGCAAGGAGGTTTCGGAAATGAAGGATGGGACAGTGGAACGTCTTTTCAATGAGGCGGTTCCGCAATGGTTTGAACTTTCCTATATCATCGGTGACCTGCGACGCGATTATTTGCGACGACAATTATTCCGCCCATAAGAATAATGCCGAATGATCTATTATGTCCTTGCGCACATAATAGACATATCAATGGTTCTTCGACGGAATAAACTGTAAATGAGTTAAAAAAGGGTTCTTCAACGGAATAAACTGTAAATGAGTTAAAAAAGGGGGGAAAGCAGAAAGAAGGGTTGGAAAAAGGCCGA
>CAZORN010000137.1:0-7853 GCA_964581935.1 uncultured Victivallales bacterium | reverse complement strand
TTCAAATCCAGGTCGGGCAGCCATTCTTCTTCCCCCTCCCCCGGATCTGAGCTCAAATTACGTTTCGCGATTTCCCCAATTCTCTTTCGAGGCATTGGTCAGATAATGGAAGGTCCGGAAAGCAACAATGCCGTCGGGGTGTGTCCGGAATCGCGAAAATCATCTGTTTGATATCCAGGCCGGCTTTGTTCCGTCATGTCAACCCGACTGGGAAAGGCTATTCATACGTGACCGGAACTGTATGAATTTTCGTAGATGTCTCTCTGCGATTTGAAAATACAGACAGACGCCGTTCTTTCTTTTTTTCTGAAAAACTTCAGCCAAGGGGGTTGACTTTTCAATAGATTGGTATATAATTGGTACAACAAAATCAAAAAAAGCATGGGTCTATATCGTGAAATCTCTAAAAAGCAAAGAAGTGGCCAACGCGCTGATTCAAAGGATCCGGAACAGCAATTTACAGGATGGAGATACCCTTGTCGGGGAACGCGACCTGGCAGAGGAATTTGAAATCAGCCGCGGAACAATCCGAAGCAGCCTGAAAATACTGGTGGATCAAAATTGGTTAAAACCGGTACAGGGACGAGGGTATGTCATACAGAAAATTCCGGAAATGCCGCTGCACCGCACAATGAACATTGCCGGCATCTGGGTGAAGGAGCTGGACAGCAGCAAGGCGATGGAACTCTTCACTGCGGCTTCATCCGTTGCCGAGGAACAGGGATACCATCTTTTCCTGAACGGCGCGGCTGCAGACGAACGCTGCCAGGCGGCTAAAATCGCCCGGATTCTGGACACCAGACCCGACGGAATCATGATTGTCCCCGTCTACGCGGAAAAAACCGGCATGATGACTCTCGGAAACTATGAACTGATGCGGACTATACGCCGTTCCGGAATTCCCCTGATCCTGATCAACCGTCCGTTTCCCGAAGAGGATATTCCGTGCGTGGTAAACGATGACGCAATGGGAGGAGAGATGGCGGCGGATTATTTCATCGGGCTGGGCGTCAAGCGGGTGGCGCGCCTCGACGGGACCAGATATTACATATCGGAATTGCGTAACCGGGCGTTCGAAAAAAAGTGTCGGGAAACCGGAATCGAGGTGCTCAAGGTTCCGAATCCCTTCTCTGGAATTGAACAGGATCCGCCCGAAAAAAGAGTGGAGCGACGACGACGCTTCAGGCAGATGATGCTGAAAGAAAAGATCGAAGGAATATTCTTCGGAAAACCGCCGATTCTGGAAACACTGCTCCTGGATTTTGAAGGCACCAATATTCATCTGCTGTGCTATGACTGTGTGGAATATGTGCCGGTCCGGGGGAGTTTCGCCTCCGTGGTGCGTCCCCAGCAGCGGATTGCCGAACGCGGCATGGAACGGCTGCTCAAACAGATCAAAGGATGTGACGACGGGCCGCTGCAGGAGAAAATTCCTCCGCAAATTATCCGATATCAGGAAATCGAGCGGATTTGAGTTTTTATCGGCGAAAAGTCGGAGATAGAGTCGTTCTCTGACTGGACTTCCGTTGCGGAGAGGATACAAAGCATGACAGTTTTTATTGGTTTCTTTCAAAAATATCAACGGCAAACGATGGAGGTGCTATGAATCAGAAGATGACTCAGGCATTCAGGTCTGAAAAAGATAAAGTTTTTTTCAGAAGAAGCGACTTTGACAAACCGGATGGATTCTCTGGTGTTTCCCGGAAAGAACGTAAATCATGTCCCCTACCGGAGGCATGGACGAAAACACCGACGGATCGGCCGCTTGTCGCAAGTCAGAAGAGAAAATTCACACTTATTGAGCTTCTCATTGTCATATCAATCATAGCGATTCTTGCGGGACTGCTTCTGCCCGCGCTCAGCAAGGCCCGGGAGATGGCATACGGGTCCGCCTGTCTCAATAACCTGAAGCAGACGGGGATCGGCATGATTTCATACGCCGACACTTACGGAAACTGGCTGGCTCCGCAGTATTTCAGTTATCCGAAAGCGGTTTACTGGTATGCGAATATTGCCGCCAACATCGGAGATGATCCGGACCTGTTGTCCGACTACACACTGATGAAGACCCGGATTTTTCATTGTCAGGCCCGCCGGAGCTGGCAAATCAGCGGCGGCAAGATTGTTCCTTATTCCAATAACTACGCATTCAACTGCAAGATGGGAACGGCAGACGCCAGCAACGGCTGGTATCTGGTGAAAACGAGCATGGTCCCGCGTCCGTCTCAGGTCATCTATGCGGGGGACAGCATCATCAGCGGAACGGATGCCGGCACCGGCACGGATAAGTCGAGGATCAATTACGGCGCACGATCCAATGCGTTTGCCGTCTATCAGAGCTGTGTGCCGATAGATATCCACGGAGGCCGGGCAAACTTTCTGTTTGTCGACGGTCATGCCGGCGCCATGCGGCGCAGTGAGGTCTCCCAACCGAATTTCGACTACACCAAACTGAATTGAGGAATTACATGCGAAAGTGTAACAAATGGATATTGGCTTTGCTGTTGCTGCCCATGGCGGTTCACGCAGAGCGTTCGCTGGTCACCGCCCCGGTTGTCGGCAAAGCTCCGGTCATCGACGGGCATTTTCAGGAAGGGGAATGGGACGCCATGACCCGGATCGGCAATTTCCTGAATGTCCAGACCGGAAAATTCGCCTCGGAACAGACCTCGGTCTGGCTGGGACACGACCTCGAGAATATATACATCGGGCTGAAATTGGACGCGACCGTGCTGTCGCACGCCGCTCAGATGCGAACCAGATTCCTGGCCGAATCGACCGGCGCCAAAGGCGAAACCGGACGGGTCTGGAACGACGATCACATCCAATTGCGGATCCTGCCGCCGTGGGCCCCCGGCGGGGACTCCCCTGTCGGACATTACCAGCTCATGCTGAACGCCAACGCCAGCCGGGTCGCATGGGGCCCGAAAGGCGGAGGCTGGATCGGTAAAATCAGGGCAGCCGGATCGATCAACGACGGATTCTGGACTCTGGAAATCAAAATTCCGATAGCGGCATTCGACCGCAAGGACCGTTCTAAACCGGAAGAGCTGAAAAACTGGAAGTTCAACATCATCCGCTTCGAAAAGCATCGCGATGAAGTCAGTTCCATTGAGAATATCGTGGGATTGAAATACGGAAACCTGAAAGGATTCGCCGAACTGAACCTGGCCACGGATGGAAGCATTCCGGCGATCCGGACTCCGGATTTCATTTCCGGGGATGTACGGAACTTGACCGTGGGCCTGAACGGCTCCGGATTCCGGGGCGAATGGGAAAGCCGGGCGGGAACACGGCAATATCGCGGAAAAATCGATCTTCCTCCGGGAAAATCCGAATTCATCATGCACAGCGACCTGCCGTCGGGACAATACGGATGGCATTATGGGATTACCGGAAAAGAACTGATTTACCGGAGTCCCGACTATCAGATGTCTTCCGATTTACGGACCATGACACTGGAGTTGGCGGACACCGTCACAGTGAAAGAAATTGAGTTCAACGGACAGCGATATGATGAGTCGGCGAAGATTTCCCTGACGCCGACGATCGGAAAGAACCGGCTGATCATCAGGTCCGGAACCGGAATCATGCGGCTGAAACTCAATGCCGCGGAGAGCGCTTTTCCGATGCCGCCCTGGCACTGGGAATATCAGGACCAGGAGAAATGGCTGCCGGCCGAAACCAAAGAGGCCGACGGATTTCTCCGGATATCAGGACCCGCGGGAACACGATTCCGTTGTGAATTCTATGAACGCGGAAGCCAGCTGGAGTTCCCCGGGGAAAGCGTCGGCAAATTTGACCTGCCGGAAGAAGGCAGCTGCGGGGTTCTCTGGCATCCCGTGAATACACCGGATTTCGAGTTCAATTTGCAGGGAAAGAAAGTTGAGCTGCACTTCTGGCTTCCGGAATGGCTGGAAATAACCGGAGCGGCGTCGCGGCAGAACGATGAAAGCAGTCCCTGGTTCGAATGGATGATGCGGCAGCCGAAAGGACGCTCTGCCGTCAAGCATACCAATATTTACCGTCTTGAACGCAGCGGGAATCATTACACAATCGGCACGGACGAACTGAAAATCATCGATCCGGCGTATGAAACGGCCAAATCGCGGATCGATGCAAGGACCCGGTGCATGGTGAATTTCCGGGCCGCGCCGGGCTCGGCCGGAAAGCATGGGCAGGTCCGTTATATGCTGGTGATCGACGGCAAACCGGAATTGCCGGGAACCTTCGGAGTCGAAGCGCTGCCGAAGCTGGACGGCAGACAGCCCGCCAGAGGCCGGATCACGCTTTATCTGCGGCACTTTGACCGTCTGAACGCACCTGAAATCATGAATGCCGTCTATGAAACGGCGAGACAGGCCGGAGCGAACGAAGTTTTCATCGAAAACGTCTATGTCAATCCAGGCATGTTCAATCTCCGCAGCACGACTTTTTTCCATTGCCGTGCGCCTGCCCAGTATGCCGGGGAAATCGATATCCGGGCGCTGATCCGCGAACATCCCGGAGCCAGAGCCACGGTAACGCCGTATGTGAATTTCACCTATCTGAACCGAAATCCGGAGGCATGGTCGTTCATTGACCGGGAGTTTGAAGCCATCCGCAAGCGGACGCCTTACCTGACCGGATGTTTCTTCGATTGGGAATTCCGTCCGTTTCAGCAGTATTCCGATACGTCTCCGTATACCTTGAAAATTTTTGCCGATGAACTGGGGCTGAAAGAAGTTCCGAGTCCGGCGGTCATCGAAAAGAAATATCTGACGGAATGGGTGAAGTTCCGTTCCCGCGAATCGGGCATGGCGGCAGTCAAACTGAAGGAACTGGCGAACAAGCACGGACTGGAATTCAATGTCTACGCTTCCCCGAACCCGGAGGTGTCCCTGAAAATGTATTCGCTGGATGTGAAGGACGTGATCAAAGGGATTGACTTCCTCTATACCGGCGGTTCGTGGGATGCCGACACAACCGTCCGCACCCGGCAGCTCTGCTCCGAGGCCGGAATCCGGTTTGGCGCCTCGGTGCACGTATGCGACAACCAGAACACCAACTGGAAAAGCGGCGTGATTCTGCGTCGGCTGATCATTTCCGGAGGCGGCGGAGTCCTTTTCTGGTATGAAAAAGGATTCGACGGACGGATGCTCCGCGAAATTGCCCGCACGACGAAACTCTTTGCCGGATTCGAAGACTTTTTCCAGCGGGGAAAGGCGGAGGCGTTTGCGCCGTCCGGCAATGAACTGTCATACAGGCGCCAGGCGCCGGAAGAGTTCCGCAAAAAAATCCTCGGAGATGTTTTTTTCAGCGGGACCGGAATGATTATTCATACATTGAACGGGCGCTATCTGGCATTGGTCGTCAACGACACCGAAGCGCCGGCAGAACTGAATGTGGAATTGCCGGGAGAATTCACGGAATTCTACAGTGGAAAGAAACAGCGTGGAACCGCCCGGATAACCGTGGCTCCTTCGGATTTCGCAGCATTTTATGGAGAGATACCCAAATGACAGTTGATATCGGCAGCAGACTCGAATTGTTCCTTGATGCACGGTTGCTGGAAGAAATTTCTTCCGATCTTGCGTTCGTTCAGCACCGGCCGCGCCCGGAAAATGTGGTCATAACCGACGACAATCCGTGGGAACACACCATCAATTATTTTTCGGCAATGCGCGCCGCAGATGGCGGTTACCGGATGTATTACCGGGGAATCAACAACAGCCGGCATGAAAGTCTGGACCGCAAAAGCGCCCCGAACTGCATGGCGGTGAGCGCCGACGGAATCCACTGGGAAAAACCGGAACTCCACATGTTTGAATTTGAAAACAGCAGCGCGAACAACATCATCATCGGAGGCGACTGGGAACTGATTCCCCCCACAAAAAAATTCAAAGGGAGTCTCCCCGCAGGCATTTTCTGGCAGGATTCGGTCGCTCCTTTCATCGCTCCCGGCGCTCCGCCGGAAAGCCGTTACCGCTCTTTGCTTCGAGGAACGGTGAGGGGCAACAATGAACTCGGAATGTTTCCGGGGGTCTCGCCGGACGGAATCCAATGGACGGTGCTGACGGACGAGCCGGTCATCACCCGCGGACGTTTCGACTCCCAGAATCTGGCAGTCTATGATCCGTGCCGGAAGCGCTACGCCGCATTTATCCGGGATACCCATGGAATCGTCGGCAGAATGGATGAGGAATGCTGGAACGGAGGCGTGTGCCGGGACGTCCGGGTGTGTTTCTCGGAGGATTTCATCCATTGGAGCGACCCGGTCTATCTGAAATATCAGGATGAACGGAAAATCCAGCTGTACACCAACGCCGTGATCCCGTATGAACGGGCGCCTCATATCCTGCTGGGGTTTCCGACCGTATACATGCCGCAGGGAGAAGGGAAGGAAGGGCAGACCGAGCCGATCCTCATGTTCAGCCATGACGGCGGAGAGTCCTGGCGGCGGATGGATCTGCCCCTGATTCCACGTGATGCACCTTCGGAACGCGACGGCAACCGCAGCAATTATATGGCGCACGGGCTGCTCTTCCCCGACGACCGTGAAATCTACACTTATGCCACCGAAGGATATTATGACGGTCCGTCGCGGCGTCTCAGACGGTTTGTCTGGCGCACCGACGGCTTTGTTTCCCTGAAAGGCTCCGGCCGTGCAATCACCCGTCCGCTGCGGGGAGACGGCAACAGGCTGATCCTGAATTACCGCGGCAATCTCAGGGTCGCCCTGACCGGAGAAAACGGAGAGGCCCTCTGCCGCAGGGAATTTCAGGGAGACGAAACGGCCGCCGTGATGGAATTGACTCCGGTGCGTTTTCCGTGCCGCCTGCATTTTGACCTTGCGGACGGAGAAATCTTTTCGTTCCGTTTCAGTTCCTGATTCCCGGAAATAAGGAATTTCAGACGGCTGGAAGAACGTGAAGCGTTTCCCGTTACAGGTAAAGTTCGCGGAGGCGGGTCTTCGGATCGGAGCCCGCCAGGATCGGCGACTTCATGTTGATCGGATTGTCGGGAAACGGCCGGTCCGGATCGATTCCGCAGCGTTCATAGATGCTGCCGAGGAGATCGGCGGGAGAAACCGGCCGGGAAGCCACATTGCTCGTCGTCGCGTCGGAGGAACCCACGACGCGTCCACCGGTGAAACCGCCGCCGGCCACCATGGCGCAGAAACAGCTGCTGTGGTGGTTGCGTCCGCCCTGCCACGGGGCGTCCCAGTCGATTGCCGGAGTGCGTCCGAATTCGCCGGTCCACCAGATCACGGTATCCTTGAGCATGCCGCGCTCCTGAAGATCGGCCAGGAGAGTCGCCACCGCCCGGTCCATGTCGGGCGCGATCCGGCCCAGTGTCTCAAAATGCCGCTTGTGGGTATCCCATCCGGAAGCGTTGATCGTCACGTAGGGGACGCCCTGTTCCACAAGACGTCTGGCGGCAAGACAGGACTGTCCGAAACGGTTCATCCCGTAGCGTTCGCGCATTTCCTTGCTTTCGCGGGAAAGGTCGAAGACCTCCGCGGCCTTGCCGAAGAGTATGCCCCTGGCGTCCTCGCCCGCGCGGTCGAATTTCTCCGAGACAGCCGCACCTTTGATCTCACGTCCGAAGGAATCCAGTTCGTCCGCCAGCTGGAAACGCCGATTCATGCTCTGTTCGGAAAGTCCTCCGACTGGAGAATAGCTGTCCACATTGAAGAGCGGCGCGGCAGGGTTTCCGCCTGTGGCGAAGGGACTGTATTTTTCCCCGAGGAAACCGCATTCGGAGAAACGTCCTTTCGCCGTGGTCAGGGCGACATACGGAGGAAGACGGTGTTTGACGCTGCCATTTTTGGACATGGCGAGAATCGCGCCGATGGCGGGGTATGTGATCCC
>CAZORN010000136.1:0-7900 GCA_964581935.1 uncultured Victivallales bacterium | reverse complement strand
CCGTGTCGATGTGGTCGTAGCCGATCGTCGCGCTGGCGATGAACTTGACCGCCGTGCCGTCGAGGAGCGCCGCGTTGCATTTCGTGCGGGTCCTCGTGAGCAGCGCGTCCGCGTCGATGAGGTCGGCACGGGCGATTTTCGAACCCGGCAGATAACGCACTTCCGCAAAAGGTTCAAGCACGCCTTTGAGGAACGGGATCTTATCGTCTGCGACTACTCGGAGCATGGTTCAGTGTTTCCTTTCAGGTTCCGGCTATTTTGATGACCAGGTTTTCCAGTGCGAGACGCATGTCTCCGCCGGTCACCATGAGTTTGTTTGCGTGGAAGATCGCCTCGAAGGCGCGGGAGATTTCCTCGTCGGTGAACCGGACGGAGTTCTCCCAGATCTTGAAGGCGCGGAAGGGGTGGAGCGAGAAAAAGACGCTGTTGTCGTCCGCGCCTTTTCTGGATTCGAAAAGGTTGTAGAAATAATCGGCGTTCGCGCGGTTCGGAATGGAATAGCGTTCCGTTTCGCATTTCGCCATGAGGAGATTCTTGAATTCGGAATGGGTGGCCGAGATGAGGGCCAGTTCCGCGCGGGAGGAGGAGCCGCGCTCCTGTTCCAGCGTTTCGATGATGCCGGGGATCATCCCGATGGCCTTGGCCGGATTTTTCGAGGCCAGCGCGGCGGAGAATTCCCAGGAGACCGTTTCCGTGCTTTTGCTGCAGATGGTCAGGCAGTCTTCGAGCGTGACCTGATTTGCGTCGCCGGTATAGGAAACGAGTTTTTCGACTTCGTTTTTCAAGCGCGCGGCGTCGCCTCCGATGGTTTCCGCCAGAAAGGCCGCACCCTGTTCGTCGATCCGTTTGGAATACTGGCTCATCATCTCGCGGATGCGGCGGTGGAGCTGCTGCATGTAGCCGCGCGCCTTGGGGTCGGCTTTCTCATACCACTCCAGCGCGCCGCCGGAGGAGGCGCAGACCTTCTCGCAGAGCTTGAAGAACGCCTTGCGGCGGTCGAGGCCGGTGCCGTCGATGACCACGGTCAGTTCCCTGGGAAGGTCCTGTTTGAAGAAATCGCTCAGGAGGTCGATGCGGCTTTTCTGTTTCTTGGCGGAGTTTTCCCCGAAGGCGTCCTCGAACTTGTTGAAGTGCTTGAGCCAGACGAACTTTTCCGGGGAGAGGAAGGGGGGCGTCTCCAGCGCGGAGAGGAAGCGTTCGAGCACGGGGCCGAATTTTTCCGTGTCGTCGTCGCCGCGGATGATCTCCAGCGAGGTGTTGTCCTCGGGCTTTTCGCCGCAAAGGGAGACGATCAGCTCGTAGGAGCGTTCCTTGACGGTGAAGTCTTCCGTTCCGGAGATGAGAAAGAGTTTGCCCATGGGAGCCCTGCCTTTGTCAGTCGATTCCGGGGATGAATTTATTTTTGCCGGTGAACGAGGCGATGGTTTCGGCGATCAGCTCGATGGCGGCTTCGACGTCGCGGAGGTCGCAGATTTCAACCGGGGTGTGCATGTAGCGGTTGGGGATGCTGACCAGCGCGGTGGCGACGCCCGAACGGGTGAGCTGCACTTCGGCGGTGTCGGTTCCTCCGCTGGCGCGGTGTCCGCAATCGAGCTGGTAATCGACCTTGTGTCTGGCGGCCGTCTCGAACATGATGCGGTTCATCACGGGATTGTTGTCCGCGTTGCGGGAGAGGATCGGGCCTTTGCCGAGCTTGACGTCGCCCCAGGTTTTCTTTTCCACGCCGGCCACGTCCGTGGCGAATCCGACGTCCACGCAGATGGCGGCGTCGGGCGCGATGCCGAACGCGCTGGTCTGGGCGCCGCGGAGTCCGAGTTCCTCCTGCACGGTTCCGACCGCGTAGACTCCCACCTTGATCTTGCGTTTGGCGAGGAGCTTCAGGGCTTCGATCACCACGAACGCGCCGATTTTGTCGTCGAGTCCCTTGGACATGATCCGGTTCCCCATGCGGCGGTAGTTGACGCGGAAGGCGATCGGATCGCCGATCCGGATTTTCTTGAGGGCTTCCTCCTTGCTTTCGGCTCCGATGTCGATCCAGAGATCCTTGATTTCGGAAGGCGTTTCGCGTTCCTTCGGGGTCTGGAGATGGATCGGTTTGCGCCCGATGACGCCCGGCACCTTGCCGCCGTCGGTCAGGATGTCCACTTCGATTCCGGGAAGGGTGAGCTTGTCGATTCCCCCGACCGCGCGGAAGGTGATGAAGCCGTCGTCGTCGATGTATACCACCTGGAAGCCGATTTCGTCATAGTGTCCGGCGAGCATGACTTTGAACGCCGCCTTCGGGTTCAGGCACGCGATGGTGTTGCCCGTGACGTCGGTGGAAACCGTGTCCGCAAAGGTGGATGCGTATTCGCGGAAAAGTTTCGCGGGTTCAAATTCAAAACCGGAGGGACCGGAGGTTTTCAGGAAGCGTTCCAGAAAGTCAAGGCTCTGTTTAGAAAGCATATTTTAGCACCCCATACTTGAATTTTCACAAAGAGAAACTACTTTTAATAGGGAATATATCACGCATTTGACACGAAAACAACGCACCGGATTGAGAAATTACCATGCTTATTGAAGAAATCAAGGCCTGCGAACAGGACGCGGATACGAGATTGGCCCATCTTTACGATTTCCTGAAAATCGAGAAATATAAAGAGGAAATGGCGGAGATCGAAAAAACAATGTCGCGCCCTGATTTCTGGGACAACAAGGAAAAGGCCCAGGAGACCGTCCAGCGGCTCAGCGCCTGCAAAAGCGCCACGGAACCCTATTTCAAACTTCTCGCCTCCGTCGGCGATTTCCATGCGACCGCCGAACTAGCGCAGGAAGACGAAAGTTTCCTTTCCGAGGCGGATTCCGTCTGGAAGACCCTTTCCAAGGACCTCGACAAGCTCGAACTGGTCAGCTTCCTTTCCGGCAAGTTCGACCGCAACAACTGTTTCTTCTTCATCCACGCCGGAGCGGGCGGAACCGAGTCCTGCGACTGGGCCAGCATCCTCATGCGCATGTACCGCCGCTGGTTTGAACGCCGCGGGTTCAAGGATGAAATCATCGACATGCAGCCCGGCGAAGAAGCCGGCATCAAGAGCGTCACCATCCGCGTGGAAGGCGAATTCGCCTACGGCTATCTCCGGGCCGAACGCGGCATTCACCGTCTGGTCCGCATCTCCCCGTTCGACAGCAATGCCCGGCGCCATACCTCTTTCGCCTCCGCCGACGCCTTTCCCGAGCTGAGCGAGGATCTCGACATCGAAATCGACGAAAAGGACCTGAAGATCGACACCTATCGCGCCAGCGGCGCGGGCGGACAGTACGTCAACCGGACCGACAGCGCCGTCCGGGTCACCCATATTCCCACCGGCATCGTGGTTGCCTGCCAGATGGAGCGTTCCCAGCACAAAAACCGTTCCATGGCCATGCGCATGCTCCAGGCCCGCCTCTATGAACGCGCCGAGGAACAGCGCAAGAAGGAAGCCGCCGACATCTCCGGCGAAAAGTCCGAAATCGGCTGGGGCAACCAGATCCGCTCCTATGTCCTCCAGCCCTATCAGCTGGTCAAGGACCTCCGCACCGATTATGAAACCGGAAACGTCAACGCGGTCCTCGACGGCGATCTCGATCCCTTCGTGGAAGCCTGGCTCCGCCATTCCTCGAATTCCAAAAAGTAATGGCCGCCGACCGCAAAATCATTGCCCTCGACATCGGCGGAGTCTGCTGTTCCATCCATCCGGAGCGTCTGATCGCGCGGCTCAACCGCGCTCCCACCCCCGATTTTCTGGAGAAATGCCGGCAGGTGGAAACCTCGCAGATGACCGAGGACGAGTTTCTGGACATGTTCGACGACTACACGGGCCGCAGGTTTTCCCGCTGCGAGCTGATCGACCTCTGGAATCTTTGTCTCGGTCCGTCGATTCCCGGCATGGCGGACGCCGTCCGCTCCGTCCTCAAACGGGGATATTCCTTCGCATATCTCTCCGATACCTCGACGGTCCATATACGCGAGTTCTTCCGCCGCAACGACTTCTGTCATCTCTCCCTCGGCGGAGTCTTCAGCTTCGAGGTCGGCGCGATGAAGCCGGATGAACGCATGTACCGCGAATTCGAGCGCCGGTTCGGGGTTCCCGTGGTCTATTTCGACGACCGCATCGCCAACATCGAGGGCGCCCGCAAGCTAGGCTGGAACGCCGTCCATTTCCGTTCCGCGGAAGATTTTACCCGTTTTTTCGATTGCCTTCGTTGATTCTCCCGCGTTTGGTGGTATATTGACGGAATCGAACTGTATTCCCGGAAAAACACCTTACAAAAGGATCTTCTGAATATGTATTCTATGCTGATTGCCGTTCTCTCCGGAGGCGCGGCCGGACTGATCGCTTCCCTTTGCGGAGTCCCCCGCGGCTGGAGCATCACCATCGGAATGGGAGTTGTCCTTGCCGTCGTGATCACCATTTCGCAGCTCGTCCGCATCCGCATCAAGAAAATCAACGCGGAAATCCAGGGTGTCATGGCGGAAATCCAGAAGAAGCTCACCGTGAAGCAGAACCAGTTCATGCGCAAACCGGTCGGCAGTCCGAAAACCATGATGCAGGCCCTCGAAAAAGAGCAGAACGCCGGAATCCGGCAGGCGCTCGAAGCCTGTGAACTCTTTACGCCCGTCTACCGCTGGACCTTCCTGCTGGACCGTCAGGTCAACACCATGAAGATGGCGTTCCACTATCAGCTCAAGGAATTCGACAAGGTGGACGAACTCCTGCCGAAATGCCTGCTCTTCGACGCCCAGGCGATCTGCATGAAACTGGCGCGCATGTACCAGCTCAAACAGGACGGCATCGACAAGTTTTTCAAGAAGAAATGCCGCAAGCTCAAGGAGCCCGCCTGCATCCTTCCGTATTCCCTCTATGCGTGGATACTAGTGAAGCAGGACCGTCCCGACGACGCTTTCAAGCTCCTTGCCGACGCCAAAAAGAAAACCGACAACGAAGTCATTCTCCATAACTGGGAAGCCCTCGCCAACAACAAGCCGAAGAGCTTCTCCAACGCCGATCTGGGGGAAATGTGGTACGCCCTCGGACTCGAGGAAATGAAGATGCCGAAGGTTCAGCAGACCTACCGTTACCGCTGAGCCAGGCTTTTCCCGGAATTCGTTTCAACGGAAAGGGGGCGGATCATGAAATTCATCGGAGCCCATGTGTCCATCGCCGGAGGCGTGGAAAACGCACCGCTCAACGCGGCCGCGATCGGGGCGAAAGCCTTTGCCATGTTCACCAAGAACCAGCGCCAGTGGAGCGCGCCTCCGCTGACTCCTGAATCCATCGCCGCCTTCCGCAAGAACTGCAAGGAACACGGCTATTCCCCCGAACACATCCTGCCGCATGACGGCTATCTGATCAACCTCGGCAATCCCGATCCCGAAAAGCGCGAAGGCTCCTTTCAGGCCTTCAAGGACGAGATGGAACGCTGCATGAAACTCGGGCTGGACCGTCTGAACTTCCATCCCGGAAGCCACCTCAAGCTGATTCCTCCGGACGACTGCCTGAAGCTGATCGCCGAATGCGTGAACCGTGCGCTGGACGAAACGCAGGGGGTTTGCGCGGTGATCGAAAACACCGCCGGGCAGGGCAGCAACATGGGAACCTCCTTCGAGGAGCTGGCGCGTCTGTTGGAACTGATCCGCGACCATTCCCGGGTCGGGATCTGTCTGGACACCTGTCACGCGTTCGCCGCCGGGTACGACATCAAGGACTCCTACGATTCCGTGATGAACCGGTTCGAGTCCCTGATCGGCTTCCGCTATCTCCGGGGGATGCACCTGAACGACTCCAAAAGCGTTCTCAACGGACACCTCGACCGTCATCAGAGCATCGGCAAGGGCGAGCTGGGCGTGGAGGTTTTCCGCCGGATCATGAACGACCCGCGTCTGGACGGCATCCCGATGGTGTTGGAAACCATCGATGAAACCCTCTGGCCGGAAGAGATCCGGCTCCTGTATTCCCTGATCGGCTGAACGCTGTTTTTCCGCTTATTCGAGTCCCGGATCGACGGTGGCCTGTTTCTTGTACAGCCAGCGGTCGACCTTCAGCATGAGCCATGCAATGACTGTCCAGTAAAGAAGATACAGAAGAATGTCAAGCAGCAGCATTGGAACGTCGGACCTTCCGAAAAGAGGGGAAAACAGCAGGTCACGCATTGCAAATAGCGGCAGAAGGAACAACTCCAGAAGCGCACCCCCAAAACTGACGGGATAAGGGGATAAAACGAGGAATCCGATCGGAAACAGAGCCAGGACAATCGTGAGAATCAGGTGTCTCCGCAGGGAATAAGGGACATGCCCGCCCAGCCTATATCCCTTCAGAAAGGGCAACGCGACGGCGAACAGAGCGGCAATGGCAATCGCCCAGGCGATGTAAATATGGTTCGGGTTTGCAAACTGGAGTCTCCAGATCGGCGGGGTGACGTAGCATCCCAAACAGGTGACGGTCGGAAAAAACATGGTCTGACCTCCTTTTTTTGAGTGGTTCTTTTACCTGTTTCGACAACCTAGCACCCTAATCCGGAAAAGTCAACCGCAAAAACGGAAAAATGAGCGAATCGACTTGAAAACAGGGGATTTATGCAGTATCTTATAGATCGATTTTTGACTGAAACAGGGAGAATCCGATATTCGCGCGGACGGCTGGCGTGTCCGAAGAAACTTGATCCGAATACTCCGCTTTTTTTTGAAAGGAACTATCATGAGTGAAGAAAACGTCGGCAATCCTGCCGGGACCGAACAGAAGAGCGAAGACTTTTTCGCACAGCGCACGGCCAAGGCCCGTGAGCTTGCCGCGGGGGGAATCCTTCCCTTCGGACGCCGTTTCGACGATGTCGTGAAAACGGAAACCGTCCGAGCCGCCTTCAAACCCGAATCCGAAACGCAGGAGGAATTCACCGTCGCCGGCCGCATGACTGCGTTCCGCGCCATGGGAAAATCCATTTTTGCCGATGTCAAGGATTCTTCCGGACGCCTGCAGATTTACGTCCAGCGCGGCGCCATTCCCGATGAGGACTTCGAGTTCTTCAAGAAGCTCGACCTCGGCGACATCATCGGCGTCACCGGCGTTCCCTTCGTCACCCGCACCGGCGAACTCACGCTCAAGGCCCACAAAATCACCCTGCTGAGCAAGTCCCTCCGCCCGCTTCCCGAGAAGTTCCACGGTCTCACCGACATCGAACAGCGCTACCGCCAGCGGTACCTCGACCTCATTACCAACGACGAGAGCCGCGCGGTCTTCATGAAGCGTTTCGCCATCATCTCCGAAATCCGCAAGTTCCTGATCGAAAAGGGCTTCCTGGAAGTCGAAACCCCGATGCTCCAGCCCATCCCCGGCGGCGCGGCGGCCAATCCCTTCAAGACCTATTACGAGGCTCTCAGCAGTCCCGTTTTCATGCGCATTGCGCCGGAACTCTACCTCAAGCGTCTGCTGGTCGGCGGCTTTGAACGCGTCTTCGAGCTGAACCGCAACTTCCGCAACGAGGGCATCGACCGCCGTCACAATCCCGAGTTCACCATGCTCGAACTCTATCAGGCTTACGGCGACTGCCGCGCCATGATGGACCTCATCGAGGAGATGATCACGACCATCGCGCTGAAGCTCTTCGGAACCCTCCAGATCCAGCACGCCAACGGACGCGTCATCAATCTGGAACGTCCGTGGCGCCGCGCCCCCTACCGCGACCTGATCCGCGAACGCGCCGGAAATGACTGGTACGAGCTGACCCTCGACCAGAAGCGCGCCAAGGCCGGGGAACTCGGCATTACCGTGACGCCCGAGATGAAGGATCTCGACATCACTCACGAAATTTACGAGAAGCTGATCGAGCAGACCTTGATCCAGCCGACCTTCGTGACCCGTCTGCCCGCCTATCTGGTTCCGCTCGC
>CAZORN010000135.1:0-7944 GCA_964581935.1 uncultured Victivallales bacterium | reverse complement strand
TATCCCGGGCAGCTCTGGCGCAAAGCCCTGGGCGACGTCGTCGTCCAGATGGCGGAGTCCGGATTCGATGCCGTCTATCTCGACTCCGGCAATCACGGCGGCACCTATCTCAATTTTACTCCGTCTTGTTCCGCGGAATCCGGCGGCGGCATCGGTTATGTCAAGGGCAACCAGACTCTGATGGCCGATTTGCGCGACCGTGCCCGGAAAGTCAACCCGGAATTCTGTTTCACTTCGGAAAGTTTCTGGGAAGGCAATATCGCCCATCTGGACGGTTACCTGGTCTGCAATACCACCAACGCCTATCTCGAAGGCGACCGTGTGACCGCGATCCCCATGGCGCAGGCCGTCTATCATGACTACACGGTCATGTACAGCGTATGGCCCAGCCGCTGGGATGTCGAGCGTGACAATGCTCTCGGGTACGTCGCCAAAAACGCTCTCGCGTTCTGCTGGGGCGTCAAGCCCGGATGGAACATTCTGAGCCTTCTCTACCGCTATGAGAATCACCAGACCGCTCTGGATTCCTCGCTGAAACGTTATGCGGCCTACCGCGCGGCAAAGAAGTTTCTCGTCTATGGACGGATGCTGCGTCCTCCGGTCATTCAAGCCGCGACCGCAAAAATTACGGTCAAATGGCATATTTCTTACAGCGAACGATTCTTCAGCATCCTGATGGATCCCGTACTCGGGAACACATGGCTGGCGCCGGACAATTCCGCCGCGTTGGTCCTTTACAATATCACCGAACAGGAACAGGCGGTTTCCGTCGACCTTGACCGGAATGACTTTACTTCGGGAACGGGGCGTTTCCGGGCATTGTATCCTGCCGGACAGTCCTTCAAAGAAGGAACGGACAAGACCGGATTTCGGATTGAGCTGAAGGTTCCCCCGAGAACTCCGGTCATACTGGAATTCCGGAGGAACTGAGCGTTTTACAGGTGCATTCCGCCATCGATGGTGATGTCTTCGCCCGTGATGTAGCTTCCGGCATCCGAAGCGAGGAGCAGGATAAGTCCGGCGCAGTCCTCCGGCGTGCCGAAGCGTCCGGCGGGAATGAGCTTCCGGATGTTCTCCGCTGTTTCCGTATCGGCAAGCGCTTCCCTGTTGCGGTCGGTGGCGATCACGCCCGGAGCGACGTTGTTCGCCGTGATTCCGAACTTCGCATTGGCGCGAGCCAGTCCGAGGATGAGGTTCGCCTGCGCCGCCTTGGTTCCGGCGTAAAGACAGAGCCGCGGAGCGGGTCTGTACTGGTTGACGCTCCCCAGCGCGATGATCCGTCCGAAACGGCGTTCCCTCATTCCCGGAAGAAAAGCCTTGATGAGTTCAAAGGACGACTTTACGTTCGTACGGTATTCCCGGTCGAATTCCTCCGCGTCGAATTCCTCCACCGTCATGTAGGTCTGAACGGAAGCGTTCAGGACAAGAATATCGACGTTCCCGACGGCGGCGATCAATTTTTTCAAATCGGCCGCAATGGAAATATCGGCATCGACCGTCTCGCAGGAGAATCCCTTGTCCCGGGCTTCCGCTAGAGCCGAATTCAACTTTTCCGAGGGCTTGCCGGCATGAAAAATCACATGAGCTCCGGCTTCGGCCAGCGTCATGGCGGCCGCGCGTCCGATTCCCCGGCTGGAGCCGGTCACCAGAGCGCGTTTCCCCTGAAGATTGAAAAGTTTCTGCATCATGATCGCATCCTTTCCTTTGGAGAAGGTTATTCCAGAATCATTTCCCGGGTGTGTTCCCTGCCGTCCGCCCCCTTCCAGCGGAGTTGGTATTTGCCTCGGAAACCGCGGAATTCGACAGTGCCGTCCTTTCCGGCTCGGACCGTGGTAATGGTTTTCCATTCGCCGTTGATGAGATCGTTCAGGGCGAAGGCGGCGGGCTTGGGCGCCATGTCGAGGGAATAGAGACCCGAAACGGCGGGTTCGCCGGGTGCGCCGCAGTCGTCGACCGCGTTCCACCAGGTGATCCCCATCATCGGCGTGAGACTGAACCAGAGACGGTACAAGTTCCGCGCGATGACCGCCTGAATGATTTGTCCGCGTTCATCGTTGCCGGGCGCGGTGATCGTGATTTCGCTGAGGTGAATGGGCAGGCCGGGCTTTCCGATCCGCGCCATCGTTTCGCGGACAAGCGAGGGCGATTGAGCGTCGCTTCTGCCGTCGGCGATGTCCAGACAGGCCTGCGGATTGAAGAGGTGCATCTGTGCGCCCATGATGTCGATCCGGCATCCGCGGGAAAGCAGATCGTTGACCTGGTCCGGGTAGCACTGTCCCAGATTATAGTCGTTGATGTTGAGACTGACATTCTTCGGAAAGGCTTTGTCCGCGATTTTGAAAGAGTTGCAAGTATAGTCGCCGGGCATGAATCCGTAAACGCTTTTGCACAAGTTCGCTCCGGGGATTTGATTTCCGAGTCCGAAATCCGTGGCGCTTTCGTTGCAGACGTCCCAGCTTTTGAGTCTGTCCCCGTAATGTTCCGCGATGACCCGGATGCGGCGTTCCATCTGCGTGTTCAATTCCGCGACGAATTCGGGGAGAAGTTTTTCGATCTCTTCCGGGCTTCTGCTCATGATGTTGGTTCCGTTGCGGGTGTCGGTGAGCATCTGCACCAGAACCTCCTTCGGGAGCTTGTTCATCAGCCAGCGGGGATATTGCCACGTCGTATTGCCCCATGTGAGCGTGTGTCCGTGAAGCCGGATTCCCTTTTTTTCGCAGAACTCCACGACCGGATCGGTGGGAGGACGCCGCCAGTGCGCCTCGCGTTTCGGATCTTTGCACCGGTTCCAGAATTCGGGCGTGTCGCGATCTTCTCCTTTGAAGCGCGGCTTGCCTTCCTCCGGTTCGAAAGGCCCCCAGTAGAACGCGATGGTGGCGGAATTGAAAAGGGTGCCGTAGAGGGCCTTGTATTTTTCGTTGCGTTCGTCCGTGCCGAGCTGGTTGAAGTTGAAGATATGCGCGCCGAAAATAAAAGAATGGGAAATCTGTTCTGCGCGGACTTCCGTTCCGGCGGGAATTTCCGGAATCCGGAAGGAAGCGTCGGCCTTGCGGTTGGCCTCGATGTCGCGGTCGATCCGAGCCTGTTCCTTTTCATGCCAGAGTTTCAGGTAGCCTTCGCTCATGAATCGGAGCTGTTCTTCATACTTCATTTTGGATATCTTCCTTCCTTATGCGATCGGGTTTTCTTTGGGAATCGGAGAGGACGAAACGTCCCCGGCCTATGCGGTAGCGCCGGATGTCTAGTTCGATCCGTTCTTCTTCATAGTAAGCTTCTCCGGTTAAAAGTATCCGCCCTTGTCGATGATTTCTGAAATGGTGTCGCCCTGACGCACCCAGGAGAAAATATCCACCTCGTTGCGTTCGATTCCCTCGGCGCGGAGCAGGACGTCATGGGCGATTTCGCGGGGGATGCACAGCACGCCGTCGATGTCGCCGAAAATGATGTCGCCAGGGCGGACCGTGACCTTGCCGATCTTGACGGGCACCTGATAATGGGTGATCATGCAGCGTCCGAGCGAACCGTTGCTGGTGCGGTATTTGTAGAAGACGGGGAATTTCTGTTCCAGGATCTGCTTGGTGTCGCGGATGCCGCCCGCGATCACGGCGCCGCGGATTTTCTTGGAAATGGCGGTGGCAGTCATGACGCCGCCCCAGAGAGAGGCTTCGGTGTCCTCGGAGGTGTCCCATACCACGACGCCCTCGGGTTTCATGTCGTCAAGCATCTGGGCGCGGAAGGTCATTTCGCCCTCGATCATTACGTTGGGAGCGCTTTTGACTGTGAACGCTTCGCCGCAGACAGTCATTTCATCCCGAAGCGGCATAATGGAGGACGGAAGATTCTGGTTCAGGAGGCAGAGTTCGCGCATGACGTCGTTGATGCACCCCGTATAGAGTTTCTCATAGCGTTCGCAGAGTTCCCGGATCGGAATCGGAATTTCGTTGGTCGGAATATGCTGACGGTTTGCGATGAGGCGGTCCAGCTTCATGAGGCCGGCTTCTTTCGTACGGACTTTCATATCCTGCAGTGAGGGCATTTCGGTATCCTTTCTATGCTTTTTTATAGAGTGACGATATCCATTTTTTTTCTTAACTTTTTTCGGAACCGATTTCTGTTCAGGACCACTGACGGTCGTTCGCCCATTCCTTGTCCCATTGCTCCGTGGATTCCCACGCGACGGGGAAATCCTTATGGAGCTTCTTTTCAATCAGTTCCTCGTTGAGGTCATCGATGCCGAGGCCCGGCTTGTCCGGAACCTGAATGAAACCGTTTTCGATTCTCAGCGCGGGCTTGACAAGGTCGCCCCACCACGGGACATCCACCGAATGGACCTCCAGCGCCATGAAGTCCCTTGTGGCCGCCGCGACGTGGACCGCCGCCATGCAAGCGATCGGGCTTTCCGCCATGTGAATGGACATCTGGACACCGTGCTCTTCGGCGAGGTCGCCGATTTTCTTGGTCTCCAGAATACCGCCCGCGGTCAGTACGTCGGGATGAACGACGGCAAGCGCGCCGGACCGGAAAAGCGGCAGGAACGATTCCTTCAGATACATGTCTTCGCCGGTGCCGACCGGGACGGTCGTTGCATGCGCCAGACGCACATATTGGTCCGTCATCTGCCAGGGCACCGGGTCTTCCATCCACGCGAGGTTGAACTTTTCGAGGCGTTTCGCCAGCTTGATGCAGTCCTCCAGCGGGATGTGTCCGAGATGATCGATCGCGATCGGGATTTCATATCCGGTGACTTCCCGGCAGTCGGCCATATACTGTTCCAGATAGTCCAGACCTTTTTCGGTGAGGTGGATTCCGGTGAAGGGATGGGCTGTGTTGAAGAGGTCGTAGGCTTCGCCGCGCATGGCGCGCGGATCGATGGAGCCGTGCGGCGTGGAGAACACCGTTTTTCTGTATTCGCGCATCTTTTCAAGGAAGCCGAGCGGAGCGCTCAACGCGCCGGGAACGTTCATCAGGAGTTCGATGCCGAGATCCATCTTGAGAAAAGTGTAGCCTTGCGCCATGCGTTCCCTGAGCGCTTTACCCATGTCGCGCCCGCCGCCTTCGGAATCGGTGTCGCAATAGATCCGGACGCGGTCGCGGAATTTGCCTCCGAGCATCTGCCAGACGGGGACACCCCACGCTTTTCCGGCGATGTCCCACAGGGCGACCTCGATTCCGCAGACCCCGCCCGCCTGCCGGGAGTCCCCGCCGAACTGCTTGATGCGGCGGAAGAGCTTTTCGACGTTGCAGGGATTTTCCCCAAGTATGCGGCTTTTGAGCATGGCCGCGTAGGTCCGGCTGGAAGCGTCGCGGACTTCCCCGTAGCCGACGATCCCCTGATTGGTGTAAATTTTGAGGAGAGTGCAGCGTTTGGGTGCGCCGTCGATGTCGGCAAAGCGCATGTCGGTGATTTTCAGCGTGGACGGATCGATTTTCATATCGCATGCTCCTGGTTGGATGTCTCTTCCGATTTGCTTTCTTCAAGGAATTTCCTGAGGGCGTCCGCGAGCTTTTCCGCTTTCGATCCGGCAAAATCCTCCGCGCTTCCTATGACGCTCAGGGCCGCCTCGACGGTGCGTCCGTCTTCTCCATAAAGCGGCACGGACATCGCGGCGATGTTCCAACGGTTTTTCCGCAAGTTCAGCACATAGCCTTTTTCCCGGATTTCCGCAATTCCCCTGAGCAGCAGTTTCGGGTCCTTCCTTTCCGGGATGTCCGCTTTGCATTCCTTCACCAGATTCCGGATCGTTTCTTCGGTTTCCGTGCAGAGCAGGGCGGCCCCGACGGACCCCTCGATCAGCGGGAAGGTAGAGCCGGTCTGACCGGTCAGGGCGACCGGACCGGGCGGTTCCGCGCGGAAAAACGTCAGCTGTTCATGGTCGCGCCGGATCGAAAGTTTGCAGGCGATCTGATATTCCCGCGAGAAGCGCGAGACGATTTTCTTCGCGTGTTCAAGGCGTTCCATCTCCGCCCGGAAACAGGTCAGGAGCGGAAGCAGTCCGCTGGAAAGGGCGTAATTCCCCTCCTCGTCCTTGCGGATCCAGTCATGTCCGCGCAGGGTGCTGAGAATCCGGTAGGTGGTGCTCATGGTGATTTTCAGTTCCCGGCTGAGCTCGGCCTGGGAATATTTCTTGCGGGACAATGCCTGAAGCAGAAGCAGGGTCTTTTCGACGGCGGGGATTTTGTTGTTCATATTTGAACATTCCTTTTTCATATCTGAATATTAAAAAATATCTCCTCTTCTCCTGTTTGTCAATCGGGAAAATAAAAAAACAGGAAAAATGTTTGCTCCGCAAGTTCGCGTTCAAGCATTTTGCCTGTTTCCTTCATCGGAAAGTGGGATGTTTCACAACCTCAGGATGCAATGATACAGATAGACCGCCCGTGGCCGGATGCTTTTGCGGAAGACTCTCCGCAGGGGAACCGCGATCGCGATCTTCCGGAAGGCCCGGACGACAGCGGAGACGGTGATGCTGATCCGGCTCAACAGGAATTCGGACATTCCGATCCGGTAATCCGGGACCGCTTCGAAGATGTCGAGCGTGAAAAAAATGGACGGAGATGAAAACAGGTTGAAAAAGGAAATCTCCTGTCCAAACCGCGGTTTCGGACAATGTACCGACAGTGCCGCGCCGTGCATTCCGGCGTATTCCAGAATACTGTAATCCTGGGAATGGGTTGTCCGACAACTGTTGAGCATGGATCGTCTGCCGCCCGGAGCCGTTATTTCTTCTTGGAAGCGGCGGCGGTCTGTTCATTCTTCTGAAGGATTCCGGCGTCCAGAAGCTTGTCGATGAGCTGCTGCATGGAGTTGAAGGCGGAGAGGAAGCCCTGCGGAGGCATGATGATGCGGACGGAGGGACGGGGTTCCGGAGCCTTGCCGTCTTCGGTCGGCTGAAGGGTCACGAAGTCATAGCGAACCATGCCGCCCGCGAAGTGGATCTGTCCGATTCCGTCTGCGAAAATCTCTTTTTTCTCTTCCATTTTTTTCTCCTTGTTGTGAAATGGATTCAGATTTCTGCCCGGACGGATTTCCGGGACACCATCTGTATTATAACCGGGGTTCCAGCGGTTTTCAACTCTCCGGCGGATAAAATGGAAAATAACTTCAGTTTTTCAAGGGGAATGTTCCTGCGCCCGGTCAATGCGGATTTTCAGCCAGATGCGCCGCCAGTCCGGAATGCCGGACGGTGGGCGTCCGGAGCGCCTCTTCCAGAATGCCGGGGGCCGCCCAGAGGTTCACCACACGTTCCGCGCGCGTGATGGCCGTATAGACCAGCTCCCGCGTGAGCACGGGATTCATGCGGTCCGGAAGGATCGTCAGGATATTGCGGAATCCGGACCCCTGCGATTTGTGAATCGTCATGGCGAAGACCGTTTCATGTTCGGGCAGTTCCGCCGTGGAGAGGAACCGGAAGGGGAGGGCGGCATTTTCCCGCGTGTCGCGGAAGACCGCGCAGAAACGCCCGCTTTCCTTATTTTTCCAGATCAGCCCGACGTCTCCGTTGTAAAGGTCCAGTTCGGGCGTATTTTTCAGGATCATAACCGGCATTCCGGGCGCGGTCGCGTGCTGCATTCCCATTTTTGACCGGAGAATCGAATTGACATTTTCCACGCCCCACGGACCGTTCCGCACCGCGCAGAGAATCCGGAAGGAGTCCAGCAGTTCAAAGGCGAGCGCCAGGGATTCCGGCGTCCCTTCGGAAGCGGCGGCGACCATATCCGCGGGTGCGAATTTTTCTCCCGGACGGCTCATGACCTCCAGCGTTTTTGCCGAGAAGACGGCGGCCAGCATTCCGTCCAGCTTCGCCGGAGAGGGCGTGGGCAGGGTGGTGAACTCGGGCAGGGCGAGCGACGCGATCCGCGCGGCGAGATCCGCCGCCGGGCTGCCGTTTTCCAGCGCGCGGATTTCCTCCGCGACCGACGAGATGACCGGGGCGTCCTTGGAAC
>CAZORN010000134.1:0-8009 GCA_964581935.1 uncultured Victivallales bacterium | reverse complement strand
CGGCCTTCGCGTCCCTTGAACCCTTCGAGGAGAAGCTGGCGGAGACTCCAGCCGGCGCAGTAGCCGACGATGCCGCAGGAGAGGTCGTGGAGGTGGAAATCCCCTTCGGAATGAGCGGCGGCGATTTCCTGCGGGTAGATGTTGGAGAGCGTATACTTGGCGATCACGGAACCGCTGATATGGTTCAGGAGACTCGCGTAGGAATAGGAGGCGTTTGAATTTTCGTTGACACGCCAGTCTTCGCGGTTGATGTAGGAGGATACGAGTTCCTGAACGTCCATCATCAGCTGTTTTCCCTCGCGGATCTTGGCATGCTGGGCGCGGTAAAGAATATACAGCTTGGCTGCCTTGGTCAGGCCCCTGCGGATGAATGAATGCTCCACAAGGTCCTGAATCAGTTCGATATCGGGGACTTCGTCGCCGAGCTCCATGTCGCCCAGTTCGTGAAGGACATCCTTGCAGATGGTCGCGGCCAGTTTGTCATTGGCGGTTCCCGCCGCCTTGAGCGCCTTCGCGGCCGCCAGCGTAATCCGTTCAGGATCAAACGGGACAATCCGCCCGTCGCGTTTCTTTATAGACGTACAAGGAAACTCTTTTCCCATATCCGAAGACCCTCCAGTGTTGAAAAATCCATCAAGAACTCACACGTTTCTGACAATGCGTCATGAGGGAGTATCATACCACATTCCATTGTATATGCAAGCAAAAAAGACAACAATATGTGGTATATTTTAAAAAAAACATCAAAAAAAAGGAATTCCGGCAGTTCAGCGGGATGGAAGGGCGACGATCCAGTCGGAAATTCCGTTGAGGATCATCTGGAGGGCCATGCCCATCACAATGAGCCCGGTAATGCGGATGATCGGGCCGATGGCATGAATTTTTCCGAGCAGTTTTCCGATATCCCGGGAGAGGATCATGAGCACGAAATTCACGGCGATCGCGACCGTGATCGCGCTCAAAGTGGAGAACAGTCCGTTGATGGGAACCATCGCGATTCCCGCGGCGATCGTGGCAGGACCCGCGATCAGGGGAGCCGCCAGCGGCACAATCGAAATGTCCGCATTGGTGCGCAGGTCTTCCTGCTCGTAGAAACGCCCCTTGGACACCGCCTTCATTCCGACGGTGAAAAGCACAATGCCTCCGGCGATCTTCAGCGAATACAGCTTGATGCTGAAAATCTCCAGAAGGATATACTGTCCGGACACCGCCAGAACCGTCAGGATCAGGAGTGCGGCCAGGGACGCTTTGGCGGAAACGAGCAGGAGCTCCCGGCGGGTGTAAGGCGGATCGGAGGAGGCCAGAAGGAATATTTTGCTGGCGGGATTGATCGCGGCCAGAAAATAAAGGCTCAGTTCAGTCAGGGACCCCAGATGTTCCACGACATTCTCCCGTTCAAGAATTCATTTCAGAAATACTTTTTCATTTCGGGGTTTTCCGCCAGTTTTTTGAGCAGATCCTTGATTTTCGGAGTGCTGGCTTTCGGACAGAACAATGTCGCGTCCGGAGTATGGACGATGACCGCGTCTTTCATATCGACGGCGCAAAGCAGATGCTCCGGTTCATTGGAAAAAACAATACAGCCGTCCGAATTCAGCGACTCGAACTTTCCGACGGCCACATTGCCGCTGCCGTCGGGCCGGAAATGATGGCTCAGGGCAGTCCAGTTCCCGATGTCGTCCCAGTCGAAGGAGGCTTCCAGAACCAGGATGTTCTCCGCCTTTTCCATGACGGCGTAATCGATGGAGATCTTGCGGCATTTCGCATATTCGGCGGCAAGGGTCTCCGCGAAGGAACCCTCCACCCGGGCCTTTTCCAGCGAAACGGCGAGCTCCGCAAGGTCCGGGGCGTGACGGCGCATGATGTCCAGCACCGTGCCGACCTTCCAGATGAACATTCCGCTGTTCCATTTGTAGTTTCCTGCGGCGAGCATTTCTCCGGCGCACGCAACGGAGGGTTTTTCCACGAATTTACGCACGCGGAAAGTCCGTTCCCCGATGTTGTCCCCGCACTCGATATAGCCGTAGTCGGAACTCGGGAAAGTCGGCTGGATTCCGATGGTGACCAGGCTTGCGGATTCCCGGGCCAGTCCGCAGCAGGCTTTCAGGTCCTTCTGAAAGTCCGCGACGTCATGGATGCAGTGGTCCGAAGGCAGCAGCAGCATGACCGCGTCCTCCGTTCCGGCTCTGGCCTTGATGACCCCGGCCGCGAGAGCCACACACGGAGCGGTATCGCGCCCGCAGGGCTCTCCGATGATATTGTCCGGCGGAAGCTGCGGGAGAAGCATCCGCATCTTGTCCGCATATTTTGCGTTGGTGACGATCAGAATATTCTCGAAAGGAATCAGCGGGGAAAGTCGCAGGACCGTCTGCTCGATCAAGGTCGCATCCCCGAAAATATTCAGGAGCTGCTTCGGGGTTTCCTCCCGGCTGCAAGGCCAGAAACGTTCGCCTTTCCCCCCCGCCATGATTACGCAATATTCCGCCTGCATAGATTCTTTTTTCTTTCTTGGTCAGGTTTGTTTTTCCTTCGATACGGCTGTATTTCCCAATATAATCTCCGGGCGCGGCGAATACAAACCCGGAGAGTGAAAAAAAGAAGAGCGCCCTTCCCCGCGAAGGAAAGAGCATTCCGTGAAAGGACGCCGCGGAATCAGCCTGCGCTGGTGGGATCCAGCAGGTTCACATAATTCCCGAGGTTGAAGGTGGACCCGTATTTCGCGGGAATCACCGGAAGGACGTCCAGCTGGTGGTTGGAGTCGATGCTGACCGTCAGGTCCCGGTTTTCGACATGCCATTCCACGCCGATCCGCCCGGAAGCGCTCGGGATCTTTCCCTTCGCATACGACAACGCCGAACACCCCGGATTGAAGTAGATCTGCGTCAGCCCCGGAGCCGAAACCCGGATTCCGAGGAGCTCGCGAATCATGAAATCGGCCCCGACGATGTTGAACACATGTGGATTGAAACCGAGCTCATACAGGTATTCCCGTTCGCTGTTGTATTCGTACGCCCTCTTCAGAAGAGAGAAGGCGAAGCCCTGTTTGCCGAAGGAGAAGAGCGTCTCCATGATCAGGAAAAAGAATGCACTCGAGGAATAAGGCAGAAGCTCATCAAGGTCTTTGAAGCAATATTCGAACACATGGTTCGCATCCTTGGGGACATGGATGATGCCGGAATTCAAGAGTATCAGATGCGTCCGGAACGAGTGTTTCTCAGACCGCTTTCCGTCCAGATAATAGTCCGCGTAAAGGCCGGTCTTGTGATCCAGGACGAGGTCGAGAAGCTCCTTTCCGACCTTCTCGGCCAGATGGTAGCATTCCGCACCCCGTTCCTGTTCCTCCACCTGGGAGTAAAGATGCGCGGCAACGATCAGCGCACGGTAGTAAAGGGCATTCAGCGGAGTGAAAATCCCTTTTTCCTCCATGTCGCGCACCTCGTTCAGGAAGGCGCAGTGACCGGCCCGCTCCGCGGTGAGAAGGACCTCTCCGGACGGGGCGATCATACGGAAAAAACGCAGCAGCATGTCAAGGGTCGGAATCATCTTCCGGAGGAATTCGGCGTCGCCCGTACAGCTCCAGTGCGTCTCCAGCCACAGGACCCAGAGGAGCGCCGTGTCCGGAGAATACGAATACACGCCGGACGGAGCGATCCTCAGGAGCATGCCGTTCTCGAGCTGCCCGTCGGCGAATTCCTCCAGAGCCTTGACGGCGATCTCCTTGCCTCCGAAAACCGAATAGAGCAGGCGCGCATAGACGTATGCTTCCGGCAGAGTCTGACAGCGGCGTCCGCACGGATCGTCGATGATGTTCTGGTTCGCGCAATGGCGGAGGGAGGAAACGGCCTTGCTCCAGATGGAGGCGAACGTTTCGTCGGAACACTGGAAATCGGTCTCCGTTCCCAGGTCGGAAGCCGCGGACACGTAACGGAACACAGGTTCGACGGTGCTCGCCGCCTTCCGAACGGACAGCATCACATAACGGGCTCCTCGAGGAGAAAGGCGCATCCATGAATTGTTGCCGTCACGGAGGACGACCGTATCGGTCATCCGTCCCAGGGGCCCGACGGAACGCACGGCGGTATCCGAGAAACGGAACCCGCACGTGATGTCGATCACGTCCCCGCGCGAACCGCTGATGTCCAGAAGAGGGAACCCGTAGCAGAAACCGCCCAGGTCGTAAATTACATATTCTCCGGCCTTCAGGCGGGACGCCGCCGGCACAACCGGATCCGGCACGAACTCGCAATTCCCCAGAAACGAGGAAATGTCATTGATATGCTCTTCCAGCGGAAGAAGTCCGATGACGTCTTCCCTTCCGTCCATCTGGAAAGACGGAGAACTGAACGGAAGCGGGGTGCGGAGAGGTCCGCAGAGATTCCAGCCGGTCAGGGAGACATTCGAGGGTTCGCGCCGGAAGGTGAGCGCGCCTTTTTTCACTCCGGGAAAGAGGAGCATCAGCCCCATGGAACTCTCGGAAGCCTCCTGAAAACAGAGGAAACGGTTCCAGCCTTTTTTCAGATGCAGCTGCGCCTCGAGCAGGATCTCGTCCCCGACTTTCGGGGAATGGGGCGTCTCGAATTTGTCCAGGGCCTTCGTCTGAAGGCTGAACATGACGGGATCGTCGTTGCAGAAGATTGCAAAGGGATCGTCCGATGAAATCAGCATCGTCACATCCATGTCGGCCATGCAGAAGCCGTAGGATTGCGCGGCATAATTCCCCGGCTTGAAATCGGGTATGCCCGAATACGAATAGAAGGCCGACGCGCTCTTGTCGGAATAACGTCCGAACCCGGACGGCTCGACGGCTTCGGACTCCACCCACAGGAACGGTTCCAGCCCGGAAAGCGCCGGAACGGGAAAACTCCCGATGAAAGGCGAGAGAATTTCAGGATCGTCCCAGTCGTTGTCGTCGAATCCCGTCAGAAGCCAGTCGGACAGGAAGGAATCCATGTTGACTTTTTCCGTTTCGCCCATGCCCGCATGGCAGCGCGGCTGTCCGTAGGCGTAGCAGGTTGCCTCCGCAACCTTCCAGTCAGAACCCGTGCTGATCAGGGGAGTTCCCTCCACATTGAGCTGACACCACATCTTCGGAAGATAGGGATGCCAGGAATAGGAGGCCGGGACCTGGTCCACGGCAATCAGGGCCAGCGTGTTGAGTCCCACATCCAGATACTGCGTCACATCATATCGGTCCACATAGCAGTTGGACCGGGTCGGGGAAGCCGGACCGAAGCCCACGTGCTCTCCGTTGATGTAGACATGGTAAAAGGGAATGGCGGAAACCCACAGCTCGCTGAAAGAAACGGATGACTCCAGAATGAATTCTTTTCTGGCAAAGACTCTCAGATTGTCTTTTCTTTCCTCGGCGGGAAGCCATATCCAGTCTCCACCGAGACACTCCGGCAATATTTCATTCGGCATACGACCCCCTTCCTTGATGGTCACTGCACAGAAAGTATAATCATATTCCGGAGAAAAAGCAAATGTTTTTCACAAATTC
This sequence comes from uncultured Victivallales bacterium, assembly GCA_964581935.1. Classification (GTDB taxonomy): domain Bacteria; phylum Verrucomicrobiota; class Lentisphaeria; order Victivallales; family UBA1829; genus SIG94. The sequence goes on along the minus strand of CAZORN010000134.1, from coordinate 2,509 downwards.
CGACTTGTTTTTTCCACAGAATCAGACAACTGTCCTTATTTTTCCGGAAAAATGGCAGTTGCACGGACACGGAACAGGAACGGCGCGATTTCCATACAAGCGGAAGACATCGAAGCCCTCCGCTTCGGAAATTCATTTGTCCGAACCGGCGCGGAACGCTCCCGCCTGAAGGTCGCCCTCGTTCCGAAGATTGGGCTCCGCCGTCTGGGTCCACGCGAAACGAACCAGGCACGGGGCGTTCACCTTGTCGCTGGTCAGGATCACCTGATTGCCGCTGATCTCGGCTCTGGCCGGGAAGAATTTCCCGTCGGTTCCCGCAATCTCGAAGGAATCCGGCGCTTTGCCGTCGCGGGTCTTCAGCTGCTTCGCATTGCGGAAAGTGACGATCATCCGGGACCCGTCCGCCTTGTGGCTTCCGTAGAACGGAGAATCCGCCACGATATCACGCCCATACTGATGCTTCAGGGCCAGCAGCGAAAGACGCTTTCCCACATCCTTCTTGTTGCGGGGATGAATGTCCTTCACATTGCCGATGTCGTTGATGACCGCCATGTAGGCGTTCGGATCGGAATCGGCAAAAGACTGCTGCGCTTCCCAGACCATCGGAAGGCGATCCGGCGAACCGTTTCCGTATGTATAAGGCGCCAGCTGGACAAAGCAAATCGGAAGCGTCGGATCGTTGAACTCCTTCCGCCACGAATACATCAGGGCCTGCATCTTGTCCTTGTAGATGGAGCCTTCCCCGACATTCGAGCACCCCTGATACCAGAGGACGCCGCGGAAGGTATAAGGAAGAAGCGGCGCGATCATGGAATTATACAGGAAAGCCGGATAGCCGCGCGACTGGTTGCGGTCCGTGCTTATGCTCAGGGCACGCGGAAAAACCGGCGGGAGCTCGATCTGTTTTCCTTCCGCGCGGTCTTTTTTCGCCTGAACCAGCCAGGCTTCCATTCCCGCGATGGCTTCATTCGTGATCTTCTTGTTTTCCGGAGATCCGGGGACCCTTCCCAGAATCTCCTCATGAAACGACTTCAGGGAAGGAACCGCGGCAAAACCGCTCGGCGCGGTCCAGGGTTCGATCCGTGTTCCGCCCCAGCTTACATGAACCAGTCCGACCGGGACTTTCAGATCCTTCAGAAGCTCCAGTCCGAAAAAGTAGGCGACAGCGGAAAATCCGCCGGCGGTCGCCGGAGTGCAGACCGTCCACGAGGCTGTCAGGTTCTTCTGCGGACTGGCTTCCGCACGGTAATTGCTCCCGTTGTAGAAACGCAGGTTCGGGCAGTTCGCCGCGTCGATCTCGCTTTTGGCGCCGTCGGCATTCTGCAGCCGCCATTCCATGTTCGACTGTCCTGAGCAGAGCCAGACCTCGCCCACCATCACATTCGTAAATGCGACGGGCGTTCCTTTCCCTTCGATCTTCATTTCATACGGTCCGCCCGCGTCCATTGCGGGGAACTCCGCTTTCCATTCCCCGTCCGCGGAGGCGGTGCCCTTTGCGGTTTTGTCCGCAAAACAGACCGTTACTTCCGTTCCGGCGGGAGCCGTTCCGGAAATCCGGATCGGTTTGTTCCGCTGAAGGACCATGTTGCTGGAAAAAATCTTGTACGGCTGAATGTCCTGCGCATAAATGAAACAGGCGCAGCAGATGAAAAACAGTCCGGCGAGAACCTTTGAAACGCGCATTCGCTTTCTCCTATTAAGTATGCAAATTCCTGAATGGAATTCTGTCTCCGGGTCATTTCCCGATGAGCGACAGGAACCGGGCGTATGCCGCATCGAACTTGGCGCGGTCATGATCCTTGACATCAAAGATCACCGGGGTGAACGAGGCGCGGACGACATCGCGCGCGGCGTTCAGATCGGAGACCGTCCCGTGCGCCATGGCCTGCGAAAGGATGTTTCCGGTCGCGGTGGCTTCCACGGGTCCGGCGATCACCTTCACGTTGCAGATGTCCGTGGCGATCTGCATCAGGACCGACGCGTTGGAACCGCCGCCCACGACATTGAGGCAGTCGTAGGTGGCTCCCGTGAGCTTACGCAATTCTTCCAGCTTGGCGCGGAAACAGAGTCCGAGAGAGTCGTAGATGCAGCGGATCGTCTCCGCGTCGTTCGGCGTCCCCTGCCCCGTCTCCTGACAGTATTTGCGGATCTTGGAAGCCATGTCGCCGGGCGAAAGGAATTCGCGGTGGTTGGGATCGATGATGAACTTGAGCCCTTCGGATTCGCGGGCCATCTTGTCGATGACGCTCCAGGGTTTCTTCTCGCCGTCGCGCAGAGCCCAGTCCGCCCGGAGCTCCTGGGCCAGCCACATTCCGATGATGTTGGTCAGGAAACGGATCTTGCCGTTCAGTCCGCCTTCATTGGTGAACGACGCCTTGCGGGCCGCTTCGGTCAGGACCGGCGCATCCAGTTCCGCCCCGAAAAGGGCCCACGTGCCGCAGCTGATGTAGACCCAGTTCCTGTCGGCCGGAGCCGGAACGGACGCCACCGCCGACGCGGTGTCGTGGCT
>CAZORN010000133.1:0-8054 GCA_964581935.1 uncultured Victivallales bacterium | reverse complement strand
ACGATTTCGTCTTCGACAACGAAATGCTCGCCCAGATCGCCTGGACCGGCGCCGTGATCGCCGAGGTGAGCTGCCCGACCAAATATTTCGACGAGGCTTCCAGCATCTGCTTTTCCCGGAGCCTCCGCTACGGATTCGGATGTCTGAGGGTTTCTTTCCGCTATTTCATGGCCGCACACAATGCCTGCTCCTGGAAACTGCTGGAGAAAATCCCCCGGAACGCCTTGAAAGTAAAATGGTAGTTCCATCGATGGCTTCCGCATAAGAACAGCCATTGCAGAAACCGCAAAAAAGATGAAGATACGGCGGAATGCATAAGATCACGTTTTCTGTAAAATTATTTTTTCCATTGCTCTCCGCCCCCCCCAAAAAAAAAGTAATCCTGCTGCTTGGAATTATTCTTGCCGTCGCAATGATTCCACGGGCAATCCGGGGGTATACGATTTCAACCGGTGACTTCCTCCACAACGACCTTTCTGCTTTTCTCTCAATTCATTATTCTGCCGGCAATCATTCCCGCGCGGGAAAAACGTCCATGGAAAGAATTCGGACCCCAGACAGCTCTTTTTCTGGGAGTATTCTTCCTGCTGCTACTGCCATGGATGATCCGGAATTACAAGGCCGGAGGCCAGTTCAATGTTTCCATATTCGCCTCTTTCGCGATTGCATGGTTTATCGGAAAAAATCCTGAAAAAAAACAGCAGAACTTCTTTCCGCAGGCATGATGCCGAAAAACCATCAAGAAAGTGTAAATATTTTTGAAAACGGCATTGAAAAAAGCGACATCCGGCCGTACTATATAGCACCTACAGATTTTTAACGCAAAATATAACTATTGGAAATAGGAGGCGTGTATCGTGAAAATAAAAGTGATTGTTCTTGTGGCAACAGTAGCGATTCTTCATTTGGTTTTAGTGGGTCTGTTCCTTTCCGGCGGCTGCGCTCAGGAAGATGCCCCCATGCCTCCCGGAGTCTATGCGCCTCCCACCAAGGATGCCGGAACCGTCGCCCAACCCAAGAGCACGTCTCCCGCTTCCGTCATTACTCCCGCTTCCGGCGAATCTTCCATTTCCACTCCGTCTGAGTCCGCTCACGGAGCCAAAGAAGAAAAGGCCATCGAGAAAAAGCACATCGAGAAGACCGGAAATGAAGCGACTCACAAAGTGGGCAAGGGTGAATCCCTCTGGTCCATCTCCAAGAAATACTCCGTCACCATCGAAGAGCTTGCCCTCTACAACAACATTCCCGCCACCGCCAAGCTGAAAATCGGACAGACCGTTCTGATTCCGCCCGCCGGCAAAGCGGTGAAAGCTCCGGCGGCCAAGACCCCGGCCGCAAAAACACATGCCGCCGCCAAGTCTGAAGCCAAGGCTCCCGCCGCAAAAACCGCGGCGAAGTCCCATGCCGCCAAGAAAGGCGCCGCGAAAGAAAGCGTTCCCGCCGATGGATCTTACGCGATCAAGGCCGGAGACAACTTCTCCACGCTCGCCAAGAAATTCGGTGTTAAATCTTCCGAAATCGCCGCCGCCAACCCCGGCATTGACTCCAGCAAGCTGAAAATCGGACAGAAAATCAATCTCCCCGGAGCCTCTGCTTCCGGAGCCGTTGCTACCGCCGCTCCGGCCGCCGTCAAGCCCGCCGCTGAAGGCGCTACCGCCGCTCCTGCCGCCGCCAAGTCTGCGAATATCGACTCTCTTCTGGAAGACATCCCCAATCCTGATGCCGCTCCGGCCGCCGCCAAGACTGCGGAAAGCGCTCCTGTAGCGTCCACTGAAGCGGTCAAAGCTGTGGCTCCTGCCGCTGCCGCGGCTCCTGCCACCGGCGATGCCGACAAACTGGAAGACCTTGCGGACGGAACCGGTGTCGCCGTTACGACCGGTTCTGAAACCACGCTGGCCAAACTCGCGGTCAAATACAAAGTCAAGGAAGCGGACGTCAAGCTGTTGAACCCCTCCATCCCGGCCGATGGGACCATCAAAGCCGGAATGGTCATCAAGCTTCCCTGATTCCGAAACCAGTGTTCCCATTTTTGAACACCATCGACATCATCCGTTCCATGCGAACGGATGATGTTTTTATCCGGTAATTTTATGATCACAGCCGCCCACATTCATTCTTCCGTGCGCGGCTTGTTTTTTTTCGTGTTTTTCAATGCCTTCTTTTCGCTTGTCTGCCTCTATCCTTTTTTCACTTCGGGAGCCACATTCCGTTCGGGCATGAATGAATTTCATTCTTTCCTGTGGCTCGCCATCTTCCTCCTGACCGTCGCAGCCGGAAAATATTCCATGGAACAGAAAAGGATTTCCCTGAACCGGAATACATTGATCCTGTTTCTCATCTCCGGCTGCACATTTCTGCTGCTGTATGTCTTCTGCCGGTTCCAGGGTGCGCTCTGGTCGGCTTCCGCGCTCCTGCCCTCCGCCTTTATCGCAGGGATGTGTTCGGCTCTTTTCGTCCGACTGACTCCCGTCCGCGAAAAACTGCATCTCTACGAACTCGGGGGCGCAACCCTTTCGGCAATCCTGCTCTTCTTTCTCACCGACAGAATCTCCGGTCGGCCGCTCTTCCTGTTCCTGACGGCCGCCTTCGTCTTCTTCACTATTGAACTCTTCCTGTTTCTTTTTCCCCTGATGATGAAAAAACGTCAGCGCTACCTTTTTGTTTTTTTCATTTCAGTTCTCCTGATCCTTCTTCTCTATTCTTTTCTGGTATCGGTTTTCCTATGTTGCGTGCGTCCGCCGTCCGGGCCTCAGTCGGAAAACGATTTCATCCGGCAGATCGCGGTTGTGTCCGGGCTTCAGCCGGACAAGCGGGCGATCCGCGTGCTCGCGCTCGTTCCGCCGGGCGCCTTGGTGGACAGTCTCAGCGCCTTCCCTCTGACAAACAAGCTGACGCGACTGCCCCTCTCTGATTCAGCGGATCCGTTCGCTCTTCTGGGAAACTGTCCATTCAACTACGATCTGATTCTGATGATGCCGCCGGAACCGGGAACTTTTTCGGCGAACCGGCTGTATACTCCGGATTTTTTCCTAGCCCTGAGAAACCATCTGTCTCCGGACGGCGTTCTCGGTGTCGTCATCCCGGAATTTGCCGGAGCACGCTATAGAAAAGACCGCCTGTTTGAAGTCCGGGGAATTGTCGCTGCGACGCTTCGGCGCGTATTTCCGAAAGTCCGCCTGTCGCCGGGCGGTTCGTATCTTCTTCTCTGCGGAGGGGAAAATGTAAGCAACGACCTCGAGGAGCTGAATGAGCGCGCCGGAAAACTGCTTTCCAGTTCGGAGTTTCTGCCCGAAAACCTTCTGCTTCTTCTGAATACGCCGGAAGAAATGGACCAGAAAAACCGTTCCTTCTCCGAATATTCCGTTACCGCCAAAGAAAACCAGTCTTTTCCGCCTCCTCTGCTGACTTCCGTGCTGCGCGGAATGCCGGAAATCGACCTGACGCCGCTGGGAGCGATCTCGGATTTTTACAGGCGCACAGCTGTTTTCTGGGGGGGCTGGCTGATCGTCTTCTGGCTTCTCATGCGTTATTTTCTATCCGGAGGACTCGAGAAGAAACGAACCAGTCTCACCTTTGAAAACGGCTTTTTCGCGGGAGGGGTCTTCGCGTCGACACTGCTGCTGGCGCAAATCAAGGCGTCCTCGCTGTATTCGGACGGATGGCTTCTTACGGCGGTTTTCTTCTTTTTCACTTTCTGGGGACTTGCCGCCTCGGGAGGAAGTCCGGTTTTCAGCCGTGCGGTCTACTTTTTCTCCGCGCTGCTCCCTCTGGTGATAGCCGGTTCCTTTCTGTTCGAGTTTCCCGGTGAAGAACAGATTTCTTTTGTCGCGCTGGCCGCGGCCGGCTTCAGCATCGGGCTTTCCGCCGGTGAAATTCAAGGGTATTCCTCCCACCTTTTTATCGGTTTTTCGGCAGGAATCCTTCTTCTGATACTGTCGGTTTTTCCATTTTACGGGATCTGGTTCTTCGCTGGAATTCTGATTCTGACGAGAATTCCGGGAATCGTTACGAAAAATATGAAAAAAGAATTTGAATTTTCCCGTTTACAGCCTAAAATACCGGAATAAGGAGTTGTGTTTTTTATGAAATATATCACGATATGCGTGATCTTGTGCGCGGCGTTTTTCGTCGGGGCGCAGGACATCGGAAAAGAAACGAGAGTGGATTCCGTACTGGCTTCGGTCAACGGGGAACCGATCACCCTTCTGGACGTCATGCTGGAAAGCGGACGTGAAGAAATGCGTCTGGCAAGTCTTTTTTCAGGGGCCCGGCTGTATACGGAAATCGCAAAGCTGCGGAAAGGCGTGATTGAGGAGATCATCACCCGGAAACTGGTGTATGCGCAGTACACGGCCAAGCCGTTTCCGATAGAAAATCAGTATATTGAAAGCATCATCGACATGCTGTCGATCACCATGGGGGGCGGTACCCGCGACGGTCTGGTGAAAAAGGCCAAGGAACTGGGGACGACCATGAATGAGCTCCGGCAGAAGGCCAAGGAAAAAATCGCCGTGGACATTCTGCTGTCCGAATATTGCGACCGCCCCATCTTCACCACGCCGAAGGACGTCTACGACTATTACGTCAACAATCCGAGAGAGTGGACCACGCCGGCCCGGTATGAAATGGAACTGCTCCAGATTTCCCGGAATGGCGGACGTTCCGGGCCCGATCCGAAAATCGCCTGCCAGAAACTTTCGGAGCAGATGACCAATGCGGACAAGGCTCTCTTTTATCAGCTGGTCAAGGCGAATTCAGATGCGCCGAACTCGGAAAACGGAGGAAATGTGGGGCTGGTCGACGAAGACAAGCTGAGACCTGAATTCTCGCCGGTCGTCAAGAAGCTCAAGCCGGGGATGATCGCCGGTCCGGTCGAAACCCCGGAAGGCTTTTATTTCATCCGGCTGGCAGCCATCCTGCCCGAGGAAAAAATTCCTTTTGAAAAGGCGTCGGAAGAAATCCGGAAACGGCTGGATCTGCAGGCCAAAAGCGAACTGCGCAAAGCCTACAGCGACAAAATCAAGCAGAAGGCGCTGATCCGATATTATTTCTGAAATCCGTATTGTCCGCCGGGACCGCCGTTTTCTTTCGGAATTTTCCATGGAACAAGGTCATACTGCGGATTCTTCAATATGCTTTCGTACATCTTCGGATTGATGTTTCTGGAAGATAGCCGGAACTCCAGGTTCTCACGAAGTTTCCGGACGAGATCCGGGTCTCCCATTTTCTCCGCTGTGAGAATCATGTTGTGCATGGGCAGGATGGCAATGGGAAAGTTTTCCGCCTCCCTCCGGTAAGATTCATAAGCGCCTTTCAGGTCTCCCATCTGCAGCATGGCGTTTCCGCGTCCCATGTGAACTCCGGGATAGTTTTCGATGTTCGAGCGGCGCATGATGTCCGCAAGATAGATCGCCAGTTCCGGATAATTCAGAATCTTTTCAGTCAGATACAGCATTGCGTAATTCTGGGAATATTCCGCCGGACAAAGCCGCGCCGTGCAGTAAATGCTTGACACCATTTCGGAAAGAGGCATGGATACCTGCATCAATCTCCTGGCGGAACAGGAGCTGTAGGCGGAACGGGCGGCGGCAAAAAGGGCCCAGGCGCCGATCAGGACGGCCAGACATGCGGAGAAAACGCGAAGTCCGATTCCCGGGCGGTAAAGATTTTTTTCCTCGCCGACAAAACATTCCCGCCAGAAAAGGCCCAGAATCGTCAGGGAGACCAGCGCATTCGGCCACACGAAGAACACCAGATCCAGACTGCTGTGAAGCAACGTGTACAACAGGGCGGAGAGATACAACTTCGAAAGGAAGGAAACCGACTCTCTCCGATAAAGTTTCATGAAAAAACGCCAGAGCGGAAGCAGGAGCAGACAGAGCCACGCGCCCAGTCCGATGAGTCCGAAGCAGCAGGCGATATAGAGGAAGTGGTTGTGAGGATGGTCCGAACGGGGAGCCGCATTCTTCATGAAAAAATATTCCAGTGGCCTATAGCGGACAAAGGTGTCTTCAAAAGCGCCGTTCCCGACTCCGGCAAGCGGATGGTCGGCAATCATATTCAAAGCTCCTTCGTAAAATGTCAGCCTGTCTTCTTCCGCAAGACCTCTTCCCAGCCGGTCGGTGAAAAACAGCGAAAACAGAACCGCGCAGACGACCCCGAAAGCCACCCCGCCGAAGAGCGTGATTTTGCGGAAGCGATCGGATAGTCTCAGCCATCCGAAGAGGAGCAGGAGGGCTGAAATGGAGAGATAGCCGGCCCGTGAATCCAGCCGGAAAATGAGGTAGACGGAACAAGCCAGAATCACTCCGACCGCAAGGATCGGAATAAACGCCGGAAGTTTCCAGCTGACTTTCAAACTGTCCCAGAGACCATAGAGAAGAAATGGAGTCGTTATCACGATTATGGCGGCATTCCAGTTGACGTTGCCTGAAATTCCAAACAGGTATTCTTTCCCATTGGAAGCCTCGATCAGGGAAAAAACCAGATTCCACAGACACAGAAAAGAGAAAAACCAAGGCAGAATTTTCCGGAAGGAGTCATAATAGACGCAGACCAGAAGCGGTATGGAAATCCAGCGGAGTCCCTCCCCCAGATGCTGGATGGAAAGACGCCCGTTCATGAAAAAATGCCAGAAGACGATTCCGGAGAAAATCAGCAGCGCCGTCAACGGAAGTTTCCCCATTCTCAGGAGAGTGTCCGAAAGACGCCGGAAGTCCGCGAACAAAAGCGCAACGGCGGCGAGGGAAAGAACTCCGAGTGTGAACACGTCGAAGTAATAGGCATTCCCGATCATGGTAAACAGCGTATGGTTCCGGAAAAGGGAAAGAAGGAGGAAGAGGACAGGAATCCACCATACGTTTTTTCCAGAGGAGGAAAAAGAATCCGGCCCGGCCAATCCTGCCGCGGAAATTACCGGTTCGGAGAGTTTTTCCGGCTGTCTGAGTTCATCCATGATAACATTTCTTCCCATTGTACCGGAGCGGAAAGCCGAACCTTACCCGCCCCGATTTTGAATTTTCATCGGTGCTGGCGGAGTTCGGTCCGGCGGATTTTGCCGCTGGGGGTCTTCGGCATGGCATCGATGAACTCGATTTTACGGGGATACTTGTAAGGCGCGGTATTGTGCTTGACATATTCCTGAATTTCGATCTTGAGTTCTTCAGTGCCCTCTTTCCCGCGGGTCAGGACAATGAATGCCTTGACGACCTGTCCGCGGATGTCGTCCGGGATGCCGACCACGGCGCATTCCAGCACGTAGGGGAGTTCCATCAGGACGCTTTCGACCTCGAAGGGACCGATGCGGTATCCGGAAGACTTGATGAGATCGTCGCTGCGTCCGACATACCAGAAATAGCCGTCCTCGTCGCGCCATGCGGTGTCGCCGGTGTAATACAGGCCGTCACGCCATGTATCAACGGTCTGCTGAGCGTTGCGGTAATATTCCTGAAAGAGGCCGCAGACCTGGTCACGTTCCGCGCGGATGGCTATTTCGCCGACTTCTCCGGATTCCACGGGGCGACCGTCCGCGTCCACAAGCTCCACCTGATATTGAGGAGAAGGCTTTCCCATGGATCCCGGTTTCGGATTCATTCCAACCAGGTTTCCGATGGTCATGGTGGTTTCCGTCTGTCCGAACCCTTCCATGATCTTCAGTCCGGTGGCCTTCTGGAACTGAGTGAAGACTTCGGGGTTGAGGGCTTCTCCGGCCGTCGTGGCGTATTTGACGGAGGAAAGGTCGTATCTGGAAAGATCCTCGCGGATGAAGAAACGGTAGATGGTCGGAGGTGCGCAGAAGGAGGTGATGTTGTATTTCTTGAAGAGAGAGAGGATGTCCCCGGCCTCGAAACGGTCGAAGTCGTAAACGAAAACGGCACTTTCGCAGAGCCACTGTCCGTAAATTTTTCCCCACAGGGCCTTTCCCCATCCGGTGTCGGCGATGGTGAGGTGGAGACCGTCCGGCTGGACGTTCTGCCACCAGCGCGCGGTCATGATGTGTCCGAGCGAATAGGTGGAGGAATGCTCGACCATCTTCGGGTATCCGGTGGTTCCGG
>CAZORN010000132.1:0-8090 GCA_964581935.1 uncultured Victivallales bacterium | reverse complement strand
GGCCGCAGTATAATATATTCCAGAACAAAGCAACAACGGAAAGCATCACAGCAAATGCCTGAAACCATTTTGAAGACAGCTGTCATCGGACTGGGCAGAATCGCATGGAGCGATCATCTGCCGATATTGAAAAACAATCCGCACTATAAAATCACCGCGGTGGTCGATCCGGTCCGGAAACGCGGAATTGAGGCGATGGAGCAATTCGGAGCGGAACGGCGGTTTGATTCCGTGCAATCCATGCTGACGGAAATGTCGCCCGATCTCAGCGTGATTTGCTCCCCCACCGTATTTCATGCCCGCCAGTCGATTGCATTGCTGGAACACGGCTCGCATGTTTTCTGCGACAAACCGGCGGCCTGCGATCTGAATGAAACCCGCGCCATGTTTGCCGCGGCGGAAAGAAACGGACGGAAACTGATGATTTTCCAGCCGCGCCGTATGTTTTCCAATTCATTCGCGATCCGGGAGATCATCCGTTCCGGCAAACTCGGCAAGATTTTCCAGATGAAAATCTTCATCGGCAACTACGTCCGCCGCAACGACTGGCAGGCCTTCCGGAAAAACGGAGGCGGAATGCTCCGCAACTACGGCGCCCATTATATCGACCAGATGATGTATCTTTCAGAGGAAAAGCTGGAACTGCTTTCCTGCCGGACTGACCGGATTGCATCCGTCGGCGACGCCGACGACGTGGTCAAAATTCTGCTGAGGGGAACCGTCTCCGGAATTCTCCTGGACATCGACATCAACCAGGCGGCGGCTTACTCGCCCTATATCTGGATTCTTTACGGTTCCCACGGCGCGGCCTGGCTTCCGAAGCACGGAGCAAACTGGACCCTCCGCTTCTTCGATCCCGAAGAACTCGGCGCCATTCAGTGCGCCGACCAGATGGCGGCGGCCGACCGGAAGTATCCGGATGAATCCATTCCTTTCCGAACGGAAGAATATCTTCCGAAGACGGATCATTCTCCCGCAGAGGCCTACTATGAAAACCTCTATGAATGGATTCAGGACAAAGCCTCCCCGCTGGTTCCCGCGGCGGATACTCTTGAACTCATGAACCTTCTTGAACAATGCAAGGCTCAGGCGGAACGGCCATAACCTGAAAGGAAATTCCCGATGCGTCTGGACTGGGAAAATCTGAAAGTGAATCTGGTCAGCTGCGGATACTCGCTCTGGCCCTCCGGCGTGCCGCATTCCTGGACATGGGACAACCGCGTCATACCGGACAACGATCTCTGGATTTTCGATACGGGAAACTGTTTCATGGACATGCGGGGCGGCAGGACGCGCCTGAGGGAAAACTCGATCATCTGGATGCGCCCCGGTCATTTCTACAATGTGAATCAGGAGATCGACGACCCCATCGGACATGTCTACATCCATTTCGATCTGATACGTCCGGACGGGGAACGTTATTTCCCCTCGACCGATGAAATTCCCGAAACATTCGAATGCTTCAACTATGCACAGTGGTACGCCATGGCGAAGAATCTCGTGAAAATCACCGGACTGGGAAAATCCATGGAGGAAAACAAGCCAAGCCTGCCTTCCGGGTATTCCTCCGCCGACATTGCCTCGGTCACCTCCGCCATGCTCAAATCCATGCTGATGGGAATCGATCTCTCCGACCTGTTCAGCAACCGGAACGAAGAAAAGTCCGGCATCGGAAACCGCATTGCGATCGAAGCCGCTCAATATCTGGAGGAAAACCGCAATCCGTTCGTCTCGATCCCGACCGCGGCAAAGCATTTCTCCCTCAGCCGGAACCGTTTCACGAAAGTCTTCACAGATTTCTGGCACGTCCCGCCGCAGGAGTATCTGATCGGACGCCGGATTCACAAAGCCAAAAACCTTCTGATCGAAACAGACTGGACGCTCAGCGAGATCGCCACCTCGCTCGGCTATTCCGACCACTTCTTCTTTGCACGCCAGTTCAAAGAAAAGACCGGGCTTTCGCCCGGAACGTTCCGAAGCTCCCGCAGAGCCGTTCATCCGTTCGACAATTCACCGGAAAAAATATAACATTCAGGAGGAAATGAAAATGGAAGCCAGACAGAAAACATGTAAAGGGAAGAGGTCTTACGGACGGCATTTCACTTTGATAGAACTCCTTGTTGTAATTGCGATCATCGCAATTCTGGCGTCGATGCTGCTGCCCTCCCTGAACAAGGCGCGCGCGAAAGCCCGCGAGATTCATTGTCTCAGCAATCAGAAACAGCTGGGAATCCAATTCATTCTTTACACCGACAGCTGGCGGCAGTATTTCCCGCCCCAGTGCGACAATTCCGTACCGCAGGGAACCGACACTGAAATGTGGTATATGAAAAACAAGATGAATGTCTCCAATAAAATCATGCGGGGCTGCGGCGATGCGGTTTCCCCGACTCCGGACGATTACGGCTATGTCCATTATGGAATGCACCCCTACTTTTTCGGACAGTCCGCCAATGTCTCTGTTTCCTTCAATGCGTTCAAACGCTCCCGCTTCTCCGACAAAGTGATCTTCGGCGATTCCTCCAACAAGCTGGATGCCAACAACTGGGGAGGTTCAGTGACGGCAACCAGCAATTTCAGAGGCTTTCTTCTGACGCCGAATTATTACTGTCCTCGTTTCCGCCACGGCAACAAAAGCGAGTATATCGTGTATCCGGCCGCACATGTGAATCTTTCCGGGACTTCCGGCCGCGCTTCCTTCGGTTTTCTGGACGGGCACGCCGGAATGATGTCTCCGCGCGAGGCCTACCAGCCTTCCGCAACATTCGACTGGAACACCGACTACTGGAAATATTTCTCCCCGCGTGACAGCTATCTTTGAATAAGGAAAGGAATCTGAAGAAATGCACAGACCCCAATTTCTGATCATTTTATCGCTCATCGTTTTTTCCGCCGGGCTGAATGCCGCAACCCGCGTCACGCCGATCAATCCGGCGGAGGCCGTCTTCGCCCCCTTCTGGGATTATGACCTCGGGGAAATGAAGAAGTGGAAGGCGGACGCCGGACGGCTCTCTCAGGTTTTCACGGGCACCGTTTTCTCCTGGGAAAAAAACGATCTCACAGCAGGAAAACCCGCCTTCGAGGCGGTCCGTGAAGAACCGTTCTCCTGCGCCGGCTACGATCAGTTCATTTACAGCGGAAAATTCCCGCCGGGAGCCAAGTTCCAGATCGTGCTCGACACCGACAAGGGCGAACGCACCGCGGAATGGAATGCGACACGCCCTTTCCGCGATGAATACACTCTGCCTCTGCAAGGAGCCTCCGAAATCCGCAAAATCACCGTCCGCGTCTTCGACACCGGAAAGAATAATGTCCGTTCCGGCCAGTTTCTCTGGATGGGACTCCGGAACGATGAACAGCTCCGCCTTCTTCTCGAGCAGAGACAGCGCTTCGCTCAGCAGCCTCTGGATTTGTTTCTCGCGCCCGAGGGAACCGTTCCTTCATTCAAGGGAAAGGTCAATCTGCTGGCAACGCCCGCCGAACTGGAGAAGGTTCAGGAAGCATATCAGCAGAGGAAAAAAGAACTCGGCTGCGACTTCATCTCCGAAAAGGATCTGGATCGTTATGAACCTGAAAAACTGCTTGCGGACACCCTCCCCTTTGCCAACGAATACATCTTCGGGCGAGTCCGCGACGAAAACCGGAACTTCAAGCAGCCGCGCGACCTGATCCAGAAGGCCCTCATCACCCGCAACCGGAAAATGATGGAACTCGCGGTCCGTACCGCCCTCGTGTATGCCCTCACTCCGAATTGGGACACCAGCTTCCTTTCGGACTTCCCCGACAGCGGCTGGGATCAGCGCGTATTTTCCAATACGGTCGTGGCCGAATCGGTGGCGCTCGTGCTGGATTACGGAGACGATCTGCTTTCCAATGCCGGACGCAATCTCCTTCAAAAAAAGCTTGCTCTGGAAGGCCTCGGACAAATCAACTACAATATCTGGCGTTACACGTATCTTTTCGGAAACAACCAGCTGACGGTTTTCACGACCGGACGCATCGCCGCCTATCTCGCACTGGAAAAGGCGCGCTGGTGGAACGGCCCGCGCATCAAGCCTTATACAGAACTGGCCATGAATGAGCTTTACGATTCCCTCGCCATTTTAGTCTGCGAAGACGGCAGTTTCCTGGAAGGGCCTGCCTATTTCTTCTATACTCTTTCAAATGCCAAGCCTGTTCTGGAAATGTATTCTTCCGCACGGGATAAGAAAATGTCGGAAGTGCTTCCTCCGCGCCTGAAAAAACTGGGCGCATTCGCCGATGTATTCATTTCCACCGACCGTCGCGGCGGTCTGATTCCGTTCTCCAGCGGCCAAGGCGAAGGACGTCATGCCTCCGCCATGATTTATCAGTTCCTTTCGCTTCTTGCGCCGGACAGCCAGTGGACAACCCTCTATCATGACAAAGTCCGTCAAATAGGCAGCGACTGGGTTGCAGATGTCGCCTTCCTGACGAACCGTTCCAAGGTCGCACCCGGTCCGGTCCCGACGAAAGCGTTTACCGTCCTTCCCACGATGGGCATGATGGCTTCCACCCGTTTTTTTGAAGGGCGTCCCGTGAAAATTCTTCTGGCGGGCACCCGTCAGAACACCCAATGCCACCGGCATAACGACCGGGGCAGTTTCGTGCTCGAATTCGACGGCGACACCTATGCCGCGGACCCCGGCGGACAGAACTATGCCGATGCCGACGCCGATAATGTCAAACGTTCCGACTGCCACAACATGCTCGTCCCCGGCGACATGCCCGACAACGAACCCCTTGCCGTCAGCAGGGAAAACGTCTATCCGGTTGGAAAGGGCGACGAAAAATCTTTTCACGCAGAAATCCTGCCTGCGCCCTCCTCTTACAACTATTTCACCCAATGGAAGCGGACCTTCGATTCGCCCTCCCCCGACAGTTTCACGATCACGGACGACTACACCCTCACGCCCGGACACAAATCCGCACGATTCGTCTGGATCACCGAACTTCCATGGAAAAAAGTGGACGATACGACGATCCGTCTCGACGGTCAGACAAGCTATGCCCTGATCCATTTCCCGAAAGACCTGACGTTTTCCGCTGATACGCTCACCATTCGGAGAAAAGAAAAATTCTCTCGTCTTAACTTCGAGAAAAAAGCCTCCTCCGGCAGAATCGAAATCAAGGTCGAACTCTTCCGGAAAAAATGACGGAAAACTCTTCCCTGAAAAGAGTCATCCGAGGGAACGTTTTCCAGGACTCTTTTCAGGAACGGATTCATTTTTTTCGACAGTGACAAACGGAGGATTCGGAGGCAATCCGTGCATGGCGCGACAGCGTCCGGGGGTGACGCTGTAATGTTCCCGGAATTTCTTGCAGAAGAAATTGCTGTCGTAAAAGCCGCAGGAAGCCGCGATTTCGGCAATGGAACGGTCGGAATGAATCAGCTGATCGACGGAATGACGGAGGCGCAGGCGGATCAGGTATTCGACCGGCGAACAGCCGGCCGCCAATTTGAAGCTGCGGAAGAAATTCCTCCGGGACATGTGCGACAGCCTGACCAGAGTGTCGACCCTGATTTTTTCCGTGAAGTGCCTGTTCATGTATGCGATTGAGTTCCCGATCAGGAACTGCACCCGGCTTTCCGGGTCCGCCACGGCGCCATGCCGTGCCAGATGCACCAGAAACTCAATGAACCGTCCGAGCGTGGCGAGCATGGCTCCGGGACGAGACGACAGAAGTTCCGCCTCAATTCCGGCGATGTCGTCCAGAACTTCCGCCAACCCTTTTTCATCCAGATGAAGCACCGGATTCAGCATGTCGGTTTTTCCCTTTGGAAAAATGGCACGAAAGACCGAAAGCATTCCGCCGTCCAGCTGCGGAAGCAGCAATTTTCCGGCATCATAGACGACATTGACGATTTCCATGCCGTCGGCATGGTCGTACGCATGAACCGCCCCCGGATGCACGATCAGCACGTCTCCGGGAGAAAGCGTCGCCGTATTTCCGTCAAGAATATGGACGGGATTCCCGGATATGATGACTGCGATTTCTGAAAAATCGTGATCGTGAAATTTCCGGTTCGGGTGCATCCCGGCCTCCACGCGCCGGATTCCCAGCGGAAGCTGTCCGATTTCAGCGAATGCCAGCAGCGGCGCATGAAAAAGTCCCATGAAAACCTCCAATTTCCGTTTTGGCACAATAATACCACCATTTGGCACGAAAGTCAAGGATTTCCGCACGAAACCGAAGTATAATAAAAACAGAAATCAAAGAGCTGTCACAAGAGGAGACATGACATGAAGCTGAACAGAACCGATCGTAATCGTCCGGCAAGGGCGTCGGGGTTTTCTCCGCGCTCCGCGCAATCCGGGAAAATAGAAAGCGCGTCCGGCATTGTATCGAATCGGGAATCCCCCGAGACAGGGAATCTTTTAAATTTCACTTTAATAGAACTCCTTGTCGTCATCGCCATCATCGCCATTCTGGCCTCCATGCTGCTGCCCTCTCTGAACCTTGCCCGCGAAAAGGCAAGACAGACGTCCTGCGTCAGTTCGGAACGGCAGGTCGCCTTCGGATTCCTTCAATATCTCGACGACTTTCAGGGAACCTTTCCCCCGAATCAGGCGGCCACGGTCGATCCGGTGACCAACAACCGCGAGCTTTGGCCGGGCACCCTTTATGACTCGGGATACGTCAAAAACACACGGCTGTATACCTGCCCCAGCAGAACCAGCACCGACCAATACCGTCTCCGGCTGTTCGATAACTACAAGAAGCACCGCACGGATGCCGCGTTCGGAGCTGTCGACATCGGCTACAACGGGCTTCATCTGGGATCAAACACCCGGAATCCGACAACGACCGGTCCCGCAAAAATCGTTATGATCAAGAATCCCAGCAAGAAAATCCTGACCGGGGAATCGGCGGCGGTCAACCGCACGGTCGGCTCACCGCATCTGACCGACTATTATTCGACTTCGGCCTCCATCGTCTGGGCTATGCACAGGAATACCACCGCGACCGCGAGAGTGGACGGACATGTTCAGGTGTTGACGGGCCCGAGCATGGGCGAGACATGGGCGGTCTGGGCGTATGCCTCGAAAGACGGTCTGAACGGATGCTGGACAAGAGATTGAAAATGAAATATCGACAGGGAGTTCAAGTATGAATCGTAAAATCGCATGTATGTTTCTGTGCCTCGGAAGTCTTCTTTCTCTGGAAGCCTTCGACAGTTCAAAAGTGGAAGCCGTCAAGGCCGGAAAACTGACGGAAGGCCGTGCCGAATGGTGGAGAAATCCCGAGTCGTCCGACCAGTCCGGCGCACTTCAGTCCGCGCTGAATTCCGGTGTAAAAAAACTGACGATCTCCGGAAAAT
This sequence comes from uncultured Victivallales bacterium, assembly GCA_964581935.1. Classification (GTDB taxonomy): domain Bacteria; phylum Verrucomicrobiota; class Lentisphaeria; order Victivallales; family UBA1829; genus SIG94. The sequence continues at coordinate 748 of CAZORN010000132.1, read as the reverse complement.
GGGATCTTGGGAAAACGGTTGCGGTTCCTTCCAATATCGAACTGGTGCTGGAAAACGGAGCGGAACTCCGCGCACTGCCTGGCAAGTTCCAGTCCATTGTGGAATCGCTCGTAGTCATGAACAATGTCAAAAACGTGACATTGCGCGGCGACGGCGTATTCCGCATGAATAAGAAGGATTATCAGGACGCCGCGCGCTACAAAGCGGCCGAATGGAGACACACCCTTTCGCTCAACAATGCCGAAAATATCCGGATTGAAGGACTCCGGTTCGTGGAAAGCGGAGGCGACGGCATCTATCTGAACAATGTCAAAAATGTGACGATCGTCAAAGTGAAATGCGAGGACAACCACCGTCAGGGAATCTCCGTGATCTCCGCGGAAAACCTTCTGATCGAAGACAGCGTGTTTTCCGGAACGGACGGCACCGCACCCATGGCCGGAATCGATTTTGAACCCAACCGAGCCGATGAAAAGCTGGTGAACTGTGTTCTGAGGAACTGCCGTTTCCTGAACAACAAAGGTTCCGGAATCGACCTGATGCTGATGAGTCTGAACGGAACCAGCGATCCCGTTTCCATCACCATCGAAAATTGCGAAATCCAAGGCAACGGGAACGGAATCGCCGTGCTGAACGGAAATGAACCGCCCCTGAAAGGGACTATCCTGATTGAAAACAGCCGCGTTTCCGGCTCGAAAAACTATCCGTTCCATTCCAAGGGACAAAGCGCGGACGGCTTTTCCATCGA
>CAZORN010000131.1:6617-8116 GCA_964581935.1 uncultured Victivallales bacterium | reverse complement strand
GCGGTGGTCGCGATCGGAGGCGGCAGCGTGATCGACTGCGCCAAGGCCGCCGCCGCGCTGATTCCGCTGTCGGGTCCCTGCTCCGATTATTTCAGCGGCAAGAGGGAAATCCCGGGCAAGGGACTGTTCTTCGCCGCCCTCCCCACCACGTCCGGCACGGGCGCGGAAATCACCAATAATTCCGTTCTGACCGATCCCGCGACCCGGATCAAGAAATCCCTGCGGCATCCCACCATGACCGCCGACCTTGCGCTCGTCGATCCGCTTCTCACGATGAGCTGTCCCCCCGCCCTCACGGCGGCCAGCGGCCTGGACGCCTTCGTTCAGGCATTTGAGTCCTGTACCTCGCCGAAGGCCTCCGCCCCGACCCGCGCGCTGGCCTATGCCGCGATCCGCAAGATTTACGCAAGCCTCGAAAAGGCCTGTCGGGACGGCTCGGACGCCCTCGCCCGGTCCGGGATGGCGGAAGGAAGCCTGCTTTCGGCCATGGCGTTCTCCCAGACCGGTCTTGGCGCGATCCACGGGCTGGCGCACCCGATCGGCTCCCTGCTCCATGTTCCTCACGGAAAGGCCTGCGCAATCCTGATTCCGCAAGTGGTCTCGTGGAACATGTCCGCGTGCGGAAACGAATACGCCGCCATCGCAAAGGAATGCGGAATGGGGCAATCGGCGGAAGACTTCCTGAACGCCTGTCTCGAACTCTGCCGCAAGCTCGGAATTCCCGCCGGTTTTTCGGAATACGGCCTCAAGGAATCCCACTTCGATTTCATCGTGAAAAACTGCCGGAGCGCCAGCATGAAGCTCAATCCGCGTCCCATGAGCGACGACGATGTCCGGATACTTCTCGGAAAGCTGGTGTGACATGTCCGTCCCGGAATTCCTGACCGAAGATTTCCATGTCGCCCACCACGAATGCGGTCCAGACGGCACGCTAAAAATGGGGTGTCTTCTGGATTATTTTCAGGACATCGCGGCTCGCCATGCCGACATTCTGGGGGTGGGGATGCTCGACCTTCAGGCGCAGCAGCTCCTCTGGGTGCTCTCCCGTCTGAAACTCCGCGTCCGCCGCGCGCCGAAGCTCGGAGAAAAAATCCGCGTCCTCACCTACCCCACCGGACTGAACCGTCTTTTCGCCACGCGCCAGTATCAGATTCTCGATGAAACCGGAACCCAGCTCGTCACGGGCACCAGCTTCTGGATCGTGATCGACAGCGTCCGTTTCCATCCGGTGAAACCCTTCCGGATGCTCGCCGGCTTCGCCTCGCTGAACCTGGACAAGGAACGTTTCCATCCGGACCTCGACAAAATTCCCGACCCGGAAACGGTCCCGCCGCGTGTCTGCGAGTCCGTTGTCCGCGCTTCCCATATCGACCTCAACAAGCATCTCAACAACGCCTGTTTCGGCGCCTATGCGACCGATGTCCTCGGGATTCTGTCGGACGGCTTCCGGACTCCTTCCGAAATCCAGATCAATTTCCTGCGGTCCGGCGCGCTGAACG
>CAZORN010000131.1:0-6517 GCA_964581935.1 uncultured Victivallales bacterium | reverse complement strand
TTCCGGACTCCTTCCGAAATCCAGATCAATTTCCTGCGGTCCGGCGCGCTGAACGACTCCATCCTCTGCGGCGGAAGCCTTTCGGAAGACGGAAAATTCTATGTGGACGGGCGGAATTCCGACGGTTCCCTGCTGTATTTTCAGGCAGAAGGAACGCTCTGAGCCGAATTTCAGTTTGTTTTTTCTTCTTTTCGGGATTATAGTTCATCCAAGGGGGGCCATGCCCTTTCTTTAGTCTTTTAAAACCGGACAACAAGGAGAAGAGACATGAAAAGAATCTGGATCCTCAACGGACTGGCCGCGCTGCTCGGCGCAATGACGGGATGCACCACCATCGGAAACGGTGTGACTCTGCAGAAGGAAATCCCCAACATCAAGGTGGAAAAACTCGATGTGACCGGTCCGATCCGCGTCGAAGTGGTCTGCAACGCCCCGCGAAACTACTGCACAATCACCGCCGAGGAAAATGTCTGGCCTGCTATCGAAATCAAGAGGGAATCGGAAATGGAACTCAAGTTCCTTGGAGGCGTCAATCCCACGCTGCCGATTCTGGTGAAGATCGAAACGACCGGAGACATTGCTGAAGTTGAACTGGAAAATAACGGAACCGTGAAAATTACCGGAAACCAGCCGAATGATTTCAAGACGGAAATGAAGGACAGCACTTCGCTTTCGATGAGCGGACGCGGCATCGACAAAATGAAGTGCGAACTCGAAGATTCCGGCAGTTTTTCGTATGCGGGCCGCATCGGCAACGCTGACGTCAAAATGGAGGACGGCTCCAAATTCGCGGCGGATAAAGTCGTGAACGGCAAGCTCTCCATGCGCGACGGCACGAGTGCATGCATCGCCGAAGCAGAAGAACTCAAGGTCCACATGCGGGGCGGCTCCAGACTTGAAGTCGGCAAGCTCAACGGCATCATTGGAGGAACCGCCGCCGACGCTTCCGAAATCCAGTATGGCGGCGATGGCAAAGTCAATGTCAAAGCCCCCGGAACCGTTCGGATCCGTAAAATCGCTCCTGCGGCCAAACCTCAGTAAACAGCCTCAATAAGCCGACCATGGAACCGGCCGGTGCGCCCGCATCGGACCGGTTCTTTTTTCATTTCGGATCAGTTCTTCTCATTTTTCTTGCATTTTCAGCATTCCATCGATATATTACAATGCCGTCCGTCATTACCCCTTGAATGACGGGCGGCATTTTTATCATTTCCATGGCAATCATGAAGTGGTTTCTGCAATGGACGGATGTTATAAAATATCCGCATTTCTTCCCAATTCCACTAAAGAGGAAGCATTTTTCGACTCCTTCTCTCTTTAACGGCTCGAACTCAATGCAAGAAAAGTTGAATAATTATCTTTCAAAGATTTGCAAAATCGAGCAAACTGTGTCATATTAATGCACCTTAACCCAAAACAGGAAAAACCGATGAATCCTGAGCGCACGCGAAAACTTCTTTCCGCCGAAAGGGAAGCCCTGATCTGTCAGACGCTTTCCAACGGGGTAAAAACGATTGCGGAACTGAGCGCGGAACTGGAAGTCTCCGAGGCGACGGTCCGGCGCGATCTGGAGTCGCTTGAAAAGGGAGGAGTGATCCGCCGGGTCTACGGCGGGGCGGAACTTCTGCGTCAGCGTCATCACGAACCCCTGTATGAGGAAAAAGCCTCGCTCCATTCCCGGGAAAAAGCATCGATCGCGGAAAAAGCGGTCTCGTTCCTGCAGGAGGGCGACACCATTTTTCTGGACGGCGGAAGCACGATTCTGGAAATGGCCAAGCGTCTGCCGAATCTCCGCAACCTCACCGTCGTCACCAACTCCCTGATGGCCGCCGCCGAACTGATGGAAAAAGACTGCCGTCTGATTCTGGTCGGAGGCGAATTCAGGAGTCTGAGCCGGACGCTGGTCGGTCCCCTGACCGCGAAGATTCTGGAGAGTCTTTCGATTTCCAAGGCGTTTCTGGGCACGATCGGGTTCGAGCCGGAACGCGGGATCAGCACCACGGACACGAATGAAGCCTACACCAAGGAGCTGGTCATGAAGCGCGCGGACAAGGTTTTCCTGCTGGCGGACAGTTCCAAGCTGAATATTTCCTCGTTCGTCTTCAGCGGGAGTATCCGCGACATCGACGTATTGATCACGGACCCGGGGATCGCCCCGTCCGTTTTGAAACAATTGAAAAATCAGAACATCGAAGTGATTTTTTAACCACCCAATAAGGAGAAAAACAAAAATGGGGAATTTCATCAACGATTCCGGCCCGAATTTCAAAGCCGGAGAAGTCAAACTGGAGTCCATTCCGGTTTACCAGTACAATAAGGATCTCAAGAAGGAATTCAAGGCCGGCAAGATCAAGAAGGAAGAACTGGCCGAAATCTATGAATCCATGCTCGTGATCCGCGAATTCGAAGAAATGATCCTCAAGCTCAAGAACGGCGCCTACGAGAAGCTCTCCGACTACGAATACCGCGGCCCGACCCACCTGTCCATCGGCCAGGAAGCCACCGCGACGGGCGTCTGCTCCGTCCTCAAGATTTCCGATGAAATCACCTCGACCCACCGCGGCCACGGCGATTCCATCGCCAAGGGGTTCCACGCCATCAAGCGCATGACCGAAGCCCAGCTCAAGGCCCGCTGCCCTGAATTCGCGTCCCTCTCCGGCGACGCCCTCCTCGAAGCGGTCCTCGAAGACCATGTCTTCCGCACCATCGCCGAACTCTTCGGCAAGGAAGCGGGCTACGGCAAGGGACGCGGAGGCGGAATGCACATCGCGGACTTCCGCGTGGGACACCTCGGCGCCAACGCCATCGTCGGCGGCGGCATTCCGATCGCGACCGGCGCGGCCATGACCAGCCGAATCGACATCGACAAGGCAAAACAGGGCAAAGTGGTCTGCGCCTTCGCCGGTGACGGAGCCTACTCCAACGGCGTCGTGCTCGAGTCTCTCAACTGGGCCGCCCAGAAGCAGTTCACCGATCCCGCCCTCTCCAGCATCAATTTCGGCCTCCCGATCGTCTACTGCCTGATCAACAACCACTACGGCATGACCGGACGCGCCGACCGCGAAGTCACGGGCGTTTCCCCGCTCGCGCGCCGCGCCGCCGGCTTCTCCGACTGCAACATGCACGCGGAAGTGGTCAACGGCATGGACCCCCTCGCGGTCCGCGACGCCATCGAACGCGCCAAGGAACTGATCGCCAAGGGCGAAGGCCCGGTGTTCTACGAATTCAACACCTACCGCTACTTCGGACACTCTCTCTCCGACCCGAGAACCGAATACCGTTCCAAGGAAGAAGAAGCCCTCTGGAAGGAAGTCGATCCGGTCCCCTGCTTCCGCAAGAAGCTGATCGATGCCGGCGTCTTCTCCGAAAAGGAACTCGCCGCCATGGAAAAAACCGTGGCCGGACGCAATGAAAAAGCCGCCCGCCGCGCCGCCGACTCCGAGGATCCGAAGTCCGAAGACGTCATCAAATACATGTATGCGGACACCTCCAGCGAGGTCGTTCCCGCTCCCTACAACCAGCTCATGGCGCGCGGTCCCCGTCCGTCGGTCAAGCGCGACGCCGAAAGCCGCATCACCTACAAGGATGCGATCAAGGAAGCGATGATCGAGGAAATGGAACGCGACGCCCGCGTGGTGTGCTACGGCGAAGACGTCGCCGACTACGGCAACGCGTTCAAGCTGACCAAGGGAATGCTCGAATACTTCGGCCGCGCCCGCGTGTTCAACTCCCCGATCTCCGAAGCCGCCATCATCGGCACCGGCGTCGGCATGGCCATGACCGGCTACCGCCCCGTCGTCGAACTCATGTATATGGACTTCGCCCTGATGGCCTCCGACCAGATCTCCAACCAGGCCGCCAAGTGGCATTACATGACCGGCGCCTCCACCAAGGTTCCGATGGTCATCCGCTGCTCCGTCGGCGGCGGCAAAGGGTACGGCGGACAGCACTCGCAGTCCCTCGAATCCATCTTCGCCCACATTCCCGGCACCTACGTGGCCTATCCGTCCAATCCTTACGACGCCAAGGGCCTGCTGAAGACCGCGATCCGCGAGGACAACCCGGTCGTGTTCGTCGAAGGCCAGCTGCTCTACAACAACAAGGGCGTGGTTCCGGAAGCCCCCTACACCATCCCGTTCGGCGTGGCCAACGTGGTCCGTGAAGGCTCCGACATCACGTTCGTGGCGTGGGGCCCGGCCGTCGTGGACGCCATCAAGGCCGCCGAGACTCTCGCCGGCGAAGGCGTCAGCGTCGAACTCATCGACGCCCGCACGCTCGTTCCGTTCGACTGGGAAACCGTCTTTGCCTCCGTCCGCAAGACCGGCAAATGCGTCGTGATCAGCCAGTGCGTCGACATCGGCAGCTTCACGGGTGAAATCGTCTCCCGCATCGTGGCCGAATGCTTCGACTCCCTCGACGCACCGGTCCTCAAGCTCGGCGCGAAGAACGGAATCGCTCCCCAGGCGCAGAGTCTGGAAAAGGCCTTCCTCCCCACTCCGGAGGAAATGGTCGCAACCGCAAAGAAAATTCTGTAACCGGAAGAGGCCCTTTCAATGGCAACAAAAATACCCATACCCAGACTCGGTCAATCCGAGGAGACCGTCACGATTCAGTCGTGGAAGGTCAAAGAGGGCGATACAATCAAGAAGGGGGATGTCCTGTTCGATGTGGAAACGGACAAAGCCGTTCTGGATGTCGAGTCCCAGTTCGAGGGCACGATCCTGAAGATTCTCGTGCCCGCCGGCAAGGAAGTCCCCGTGCTCTGCACCGGACTCATCATCGGCGCTCCCGGCGAGGATGTCTCCGCGCTGCTCAAGGAATGCGCCGTTCCCGCGGCCGCTCCCAAGGCGGCTGCCCCGGCTCCGGCCGCAGCCCCTGCCTCCGCTCCGAAAGCGGCGGCTCCTTCCGCGGCTCCCGCTCCGGCGGCGTCCGCGCCTGTTTCCGCGCCCGTTTCCGCTCCCAGGGCGGCGCCCGCGGTTCCGGCTAAAAAAGCGGTCTCCCCGCGCGCCAAGGTGTTCGCGAAGGATTTCCTGATCGACATCAACAAGGTTCCGGGCACCGGCGGCGAAGCCGGACGCGTCACGGAAAAAGACGTCAAATCGTATCTGGACAATTCCGGATACAACGCGAAGAAGATCACCCCGGTCGCCCTGAACGTGGCGAAGGATGCCAAGCTGGAACTGCTGTCCCTCACGGGAACCGGCGACGGCGGACGCATCACGCTCGCGGACGTCAAGAACGCGGTCTTTGAACAGCCCAAGCCCCTCAGCACGATGCGCAAGGTCATTGCGCGCCGCCTGACCGAGTCCAAGCATGTGATGCCGCACTTCTACGTGACGGTCTCCATCGACATGAGTGCGGTCAAAGCCAAACGCGCCGCCCTCAAGAAGCAGAACATCAGCATCAGCGTGAACGTGTTCGTCGCGAAAGCCGTCGCCCTCGCCCTCCGCGAGTTCCCGACCGTCAACGCCGAATGCACCGGTGACGCCATCAGGCAGAAATCCAAGGTCAACCTCGGCATCGCGGTCAGCCTGGACAACGGCCTGATCGTCCCCGTGATCCGCAACGCCGACAAGAAGGCGCTGGACGAACTCCAGGACGAGATTGCCGAACAGGCCGCCAAGGCCCGCGCCGGCAAGCTCACCCCGGAAGAGATTTCCGGCGGAACCTTCACCATCTCCAACATGGGAATGATGAACGTGGAGAACTTCGCCGCGATCATCAACCCCGGCGAAGCGGGCATCCTCGCGGTTTCTTCCGCGATCCCCACTCCGGTGGTGGAGAAGGACGGCTCGATCGTCGCGAAGGAAATGATGAAAGTTACGCTCAGCGTGGACCATCGTATCGTCGACGGTTCCGACGGCGCGAAGTTCGTCAACGCGGTCAAGTCCAAGCTGGAAGATCCCGCCCTCTGGGACTCCATGATCTGACCTGATCCCGCTCAAAAAACATTCGGCCGCGGTTCCCGGAAACAGGAGCCGCGGCCGTTTTCCTTACCTTGCCTCGACGCTTCCTGATCGGACGCCGCCCGAGGTAGGTTCGTGACTCCGTCGCGAACTGTATTTTCTCCCTTCCGTCCGGCAGGGGACTGCCGAACCTGCCTGTAACAGGTGGGTTTGCTGATAAGTGGGGATTTTTTGCCAAAATAGCCTTCCACACTTTAATCTCTGCTTGCAATTTGATTTTCAGGTTATATCTTACGAAGATGTTAAAATTAACATTTTTCTGCAACCCCACACAGAGAGAAACTATATGAAACTGGAAGACCTGCCCGTCGGCAGCGCGCCGAATCCCATTCCCTATCCCCATTTTCCCGCACGCTGGCAGGCATTCGTCTGGCGGAACTGGGAAATGGTTCCGCCCCGGAAAATCGCGGAAGTCCTGGGGTGTTCTGAAACGGAAATCCTCAATGCGGCTGTTGAAATGGGACTCACCGGAACCCCGGATGTCCCGGAAAAATGGCTTTCTCACGGCTATCTGACGCTGATCCGCAACAACTGGCAGCTGCTCAATTACG
>CAZORN010000130.1:6174-8279 GCA_964581935.1 uncultured Victivallales bacterium | reverse complement strand
TGCGGCGGTCGATTTCCCGGTACAGCAATTCCTTGAGTTCATTCTTGTTCATGGGCGTCACTCCCTCGGGCTGTTTCTCTCAGTATGCCAATATTTCGCGGATCACGAAAGTATACAATATATCCTTTTTCCGGAAAAAGACAAGGGAAGGAAATGGAATCCTTCCCTTGTTCGATGAGTTCGTTCTGCCTTTTTCCGGAAGGCCCGGGGGTCAGCGGGAGGTTTTCTTCCCGTAATATTTTTTGTCGCCGCGCGGCGGACGTTCACGGTTTCCCTCTCCGCGGAAACTCTTCTGGAAAGGCTTGCGCGGACGGTCCTGCCGGTCTTGACGGGCGGGGCGCGAAGCCCGCGGCGCAGAGGAATCGAAATCGGGAGTGTCTTCGTAAATAGTGACGCCGCATTCGTCCCGGAAGGCGCGTTCGATTTTCGCGGCATCGGAAGGCACGGCGTTGAGGAAGGTATAGCTGTCGTGACAGTCCACCTTGCCGAGGACTCGCGTCTGGATGCCGGTTTTCTTGAAGATCATGTCCATCATGATGCGCTTGTTGACGCCGTCGTCATAGCCGACGCCGAGTTTGACGCCGACCATTTTTTCGGCGGGTTCGTCGTCTCTGGAGGTGCCGAAGCGGCCTTCTTTCCGGGCGGACGAGCAGAGGTCGCGGTAGCGTTCGGGGGTCAGTGAGTCACCGGCGAGGGCGCGGATCAGGGCGCCGACGAGGGCCGTATGGGAGGAGGCCGTTTCCAGCAGTTCGCCGGCGAAATCGAGGTAGACTTCATGCTTGCCTGCCTCGACGGCGGCGAGAATCCGTTTTGCGAAGCGGCCCTTGGCGGCGGCGACGATTTCGTTGGGAGCGGGGAGCGTCTTCTTGAGGATGTTCAGGTTGAGTTTCTTGCAGAGGCCCGTGAAACGTTTTCGTTCGCCGGGCGTGACGAAGGTAATGGCCTTGCCGCTTTTTCCGGCGCGTCCGGTGCGCCCGATCCGGTGGACGTAGATGTCCTCGTTGTTAGGCATGGAGAAATTGATGACGTGCGTGAGGTTGTTGACGTCGATGCCGCGTGCCGCCACATCCGTGGCGATCAGGAGCTTGAAGGAACCCCGTTTGAAACTTTCGATCGTCCGGGTGCGCTGAGTCTGGGGGATGTCGCCGTGAAGGGGTGCGACCGCATAGCCGCGCTTGCCGAGCTGTTCGGAGAGTTCGTCCACATCGCCGCGGGTATGGCAGAAGACGATTCCGTAGAGGGCCTCTTCGAGGTCGATGATCCGGGAGAGGGCTTCGAGCTTGTCCTCGCGGCGGAGGTCGAACCAGACCTGTTCCGTACGTTCGTGGGTGAGTTCCCCGCCTTCGGAACGGACGATTTCATAGTCGCGCATGAAGCGGGTGGCGATCGAGAGGACGGTGTGGGGCATGGTGGCGGAAAACATGAGCATGCGCCTGTCCGCCGGAGTGCGGGAAAGGATGTTCTCGATGTCTTCGATGAATCCCATGTCGAGCATTTCGTCGGCTTCGTCCAGGACGGCGAACTGGACTTGTTCGAGAGGAAGACGGTTGCGTTCCATCAGGTCGATGATGCGCCCGGGGGTGCCGATGGCGATGTCCACGCCCGCGGAAAGCTCCTTGAGCTGGATGCCGATGGGCTGTCCGCCGTAAAAGATGCCGATGCGGAGTTTGCGGTCGCCCCGGAGGGATGCCATTTCGGCGGCGATCTGCATGGAGAGTTCGCGGGTGGGGGAGAGAATCAGGGCACGGGGGGCGCCGCCCTTGCCGGAGTGTTCCGCGAGTTTTTCCAGAATGGGAATCCCGAAGGCGGCGGTTTTTCCGGTGCCGGTCTGGGCCTGTCCGATGACGTCTTTTTCTCCGGAAAGGAGCCGGGGAATGGTAAGCGCCTGGATGGGAGTGGGTTCATCGAAGCCTTTTTTTTCGAGGGCTTCGATCATGGGGGCGGAAAGCCCCATCGAGCGGAAGAGGGATGAATCTTTCATGGGAGACCTTTGTGTGATGCGCCGGGAGCTGTATGCGGGAAAAGGATCGCGGGACGAAATTTCCGGCCTGGGAAATCGTCCGGCGTCTGTAAAACGATTTTCCCGAGACATCCCGATCCGCCGA
>CAZORN010000130.1:0-6074 GCA_964581935.1 uncultured Victivallales bacterium | reverse complement strand
TCGCCCTGCTGGGGCTGATTCCGCTCGTGACGGGCAACTATACCATGACGTTTTTCTGGGATGTGGCGGGAAATCTGCTGTTCATTCTCGGGATACCCGCTCTGGCGGCGCTGCTTTCACGGAAATTCATTCCTTCTTCGCGCGAATGGCCCGGACGCCTTCCCCTGTTTTCCTTCACCCTCTGGCTCCTGATGCTGTTCATCACGGCGGGCTCGGCATCCTCGTTCATCCGGAATACGCCGGATCTTTCGCCCTCGATTCTGCTTCAGATCGCGGGACTTTCCCTGGGAATCTGCGTCCTGAACTTCACGATCGGTTATTTTCTGGGCGGGTGGCGTTACCGGCGGGAGGCCAGCCAGTCGCTCGGACAGAAGAACACGATGTTCACGCTGTTTCTGGCGCTGACGTTTTCGGGTCCTCTGGCGGCGATGGGGCCGACTTTTTACGTGCTGTGGCACAATCTCTGGAACGCGACGCAAATGTTTTTGCACGACCGCCGGAAGAGTCTGCGGGAAAAAAGGCGGCGGGCCTCTTGCGGAAACGGACGGAAAGGTTATATTGACTCTGTTGTGAAGGAAACCGAACCATGAAGATGGCATTTCTGATTTTCAAATATTTTCCCTACGGCGGACTTCAGCTGGATTTCCGGCGGATGCTTGCCGAGGCCGTTTCGCGCGGCCATCAGGTGACGGTCCTCTACAGCCGCTGGGAAGGAACTTTCGTTGAAGGTGCGGTCTACCGGGCCCTGCCGGCGTTCGCCCTGACGAATTGGGGACAGGCCCTTTCTTTCGAATGTCGCGCCAAGATGTATCTGCATCGGGAAAAGTTCGATCTGGTCGTGGGATTCAACCGGATGTCAGGGCTGGACGTCTTTTTCGCGGCGGACAATTGTTTCGCCCTGAATTCCGCGCGGAAGCCCAAATTTCTCCGGTTCCTGACCCGCCGCTATTCCGTATACGAGCGTCAGGAAAGGTCGATTTTCGCCGGAGAAAAAATCCCCGCAATCTTGTCTCTGACCGACCGCCAGAGACAGGAATACCAGTCGGTCTACCATACCCCGGACGAACATTTTTTTCTTCTGCCGCCGGGCATCGACCCTGACCGGAAACGTCCGGACAGCGAGGAAACCGTCCGCCGGATCCGTGCGGAAGTCCGCGCCGAATTCTCGATGAACGACGATACTTTTTTCCTGATTCAGGTATGCTCCGGATTCCATACCAAAGGGGTGGACAGGACGCTTCATGCGCTCCGGTCGCTTCCGGAGGAAATGCTCGAACGGTGCAAACTGGTGATTGTCGGACGGGAGAACTCCCGGCGGTTTGAAAATCTGGCCGGAATCCTGAAACTGGAAAACCAGGTGATCTTCACGGGAAGCCGCGACGATGTGGGGCGTTTGCTTCTGGGAGCCGACCTCATGGTTCATCCGGCCCGGAACGAGGCGGCGGGAACCGTCCTTGTGGAATCCATCGCGGACGGACTGCCGCTTCTCTGTTCGGGAAATTGCGGTTATGCTCCTTTTGTGAGGGACTCCGGGGGAAAGGTTCTTTCCGAGCCTTTCGAGCAGGACGAACTCAACGAGGCTTTGTCCGTTATCCTGAAGACGCCCGGAATGCTGGCGGAGATGCGCCGCGAAGTCATCCGTTATTCCGGAACCGTGGACTATCATCACCGTTCCCAGACAGCCGTGGACATCATGGAAAAGTGTGCCGCCGCGATTGACCGCGGTCCGGAAAACGGATCTTTTCCGTACGACTTTCCCGAAGAATTGCCCTCTTGTCCGGACTATTGCGGGAATCATGTAAAAAAAGGCCATGAAATGTGCGAAGTTCGTTTGAATGATGAATTCCAGGCGTTCTGGAAGGGCGAAAATGCCTTTGAGGCCGCCTTCCGTCTGACCGGGGAAAGTTTCCGACGGGTCAAGTCCCGGCATACCTTCCGCTTTGAAAACAACGGCAAGGGATATTTCGTCAAACTCCATACCGGCTGCGGCTGGGCGGAGATATTCAAGAATCTCGTCCAGTTCAAACTGCCGGTCATGGACGCCGGGCAGGAATATCGCGCGCTGGTTCACCTGAAACGCGTGGGCGTGGATACCATGACTCCGTGCGCGTTCGGATGCAGGGGGAACAATCCCGCGGGACGGGTCTCGTTTCTGGTCACCGCGGAGTTGACGGATACCGTCAGCCTGGAAGATTACTGTCGGGACTGGGCAGGAAATCCGCCTCCGTTTGCCGTGAAGGCGGCCCTGACCCGGAAACTGGGAACGATGGTCGGGCGAATGCACCGTTCCGGATTGAATCACCGCGACTGCTACCTCTGCCACTTCCTGCTCAAAAAGGGAACGGAGGTGACCCTTTCGCCCATTCTTTTCGTCATCGACCTTCACCGCACCCAGATACGGAACACGGTTCCTCCCCGTTATCTGATCAAGGATGTGGGCGGACTCTATTTTTCCGCGATGGACGCCGGATTGACCCGCCGCGATATTCTGCGCTTCATCCGCGCCTATTCGGGGAAACCTCTCCGGGAAACCCTGTCCCGCGACCGGGCCTTTTTCCGTGCCGCCGATGCCGCCGCTCACGCGCTCTACCGGAAAGTCCACCGGAAAGCGCCGCCATCCTTGCGGTGATTTTTGCGTCCCGCTTCCGGTTCGGAATCATTCCCTTACGACTGGAAAATCCGGAAACATTTTTTCCAGATGTTCCAGTCACCGGCTGGGATCTGAGGCGGTTCCCCGTTGCGGGGAAGCCGGTCAGTCATGCGCCGCGCCAGAAGAAATCCGACCGTTCCCGCACAAATGTCCGAGGCAAGGCGTGCATAAAACAGACCGTTCAGCGAGTGGAAGGCAAGGGCGACAAGGGAAAAGGGAATCATCAGCCCGAGAATCCGGAAGGCGTTCAGCCACGCGGAGACGGCCGGGCGTCCGCACCCGGTGTAGAAAAATCCGGAATAACGGTGGATCTCCACCATGCCGAATCCCCATGGAATGACGTGCATGCAGGATACCATGATATTTCTCACTTCCGGATCGGGAGAAAATTGTCTCACCAGAAATTCCGCGGCGAAGAAGTAGATCACGGCCATCCCCAGCAGGAACAGGAAAGCGAACCTCATGGCGAACTTCCGGCAGGAACGGATGCGGTCATACAGCCGCGCCCCGAAATTCTGCCCGACCATCGGCGTGATGGAAATTCCCAGCGCCATCGGAAAGACGAACGCCACCATCTCCAGCCGCCCGGCCGCGGCGGTCGCGGCCACGGCGGCGTCTCCGAACCGGGCGGTGATCCATGTGACGATTCCTGAGCCGATCGGCATCATGAGCATTCCGATGGAGGACGGCACCGCGAAGCGGATCACCATGTTCCAGGAACTTTTCAGCTCGCGCCAGGGGAACGGTCCGAAACGCAGCAGCCGGTGCTGTTTCCACAGAAGATAGAGCACGAGAAAGGCAGCGATGAATTGCGCCGCGACGGTCGCCAGGGCGGCTCCGCGGATTCCCATGGCGGGAACTCCGCCCCATCCGAAGATGAAAATCGGGTCGAGAATCCCGTTGAGCGCCAGACCGACGACCATCATGAGGCTTGCGCGCCGGGAGTCTCCGACCGCAATCAGAAGGTCGTTGCCCGTCATGGAAAGGGCGGCGGTCACGCATCCGAAATACCAGATGTCCATGTAGGCGACAACCTGCGGAAGAGCTTCTTCCGAAGCTCCCATGATCCGGAAAATCCAGCGGCTGCTCAGCATCCCGGCGACCGCCAGGAAAACCGATAAAATCGCCGTCAGTAGAATCCCGTTGCTGATCAGGATTGCGGCTTTCTTCTTGCGGCCGCGTCCGACCGCGTGCGCGGCGGTGGTCATCATTCCGATGCCGAGTCCCCTGAAAACGCATCCGATCAGCATGATGACAGGGAATGTGAACCCCATCGCCGCCATCGGAACCTTTCCGAGATTCCCCACAAAATAGGTGTCCACGATATTGTATCCGGACATTGCCAGCGTTCCCGCCAGCATGGCGAAAGCGGTTCCGATCATCGTTTTTCCGATCGGACCGCGGGTGTAAACAGCCTTTTCCTTCATCCCGGGACGCTCCTTCCGGAGTCGTTCAGGAGCAATGCCGGGATCATTCCGCAAAGCGGGGGAGGGAGTATGTTCCGGTTCATGTCGCGCGCGATTCCTCTTTCCCGGCCTTCAGGTTTGCCAGCAGAAATTCCAGAATCTCCAGAAAGTTCTCCCGTTTCTCCTTCGGAACTTCCCGAAGCAGTTTTTCCATCGCCCCGGTGAAACCGGCGTCCAGACATTTCCGGATTTCCTCGCCTTTCCGCGTCAGACGGATGCAGACCGCGCGGCGGTCCGTGGGGGAGGCGAGGCGTTCCACCAGCTCTTCTTTGACAAGGGCGTCGATGGTCTGTGAAGCCGCTCCGGGCGTGAAATTGAATTTTTCAGCAATCTCCTTGAGCATCAATGGCTTTCCGTCATGCTCGAAAAGACATCCCATGATCCGGAGTCTGGCAAGGGTGATTTTCTTCATGGGATCCTGATGGTTCCTCTGGGCCCGGCTCCGCAAGGCGTCTACGACCCGAAAGAGGAGTTTCCAGCACTTTTCCGCTGAATCGTCCGGCATTGTCGCAGGTATTTCCACGCTGACCCTCTTTATTATTTAGAAACGTAACAGTTTTGATATTAAACTATACAGCGGGCCTGTTTGTTTTTCAAGACGTGAAAAGAAAAATATACGGTAAAAACCGGTCGGGGCGGGGGGCTGACGGGGGAAACGGAACGGATCGTCTCCTTGCCCCGAAAAGGGTGCGGGTCCGCCTCGGATTATTTTGAGGATTTCGAGGATTGTTTCAGGAGAAAGGCTTGAAATTTGTGAAATTCTATGTATACTATCGGGGAAAGCCAAAATCATTGAGGTTGCAACATGGCGGAAAAACTTCCTGAGGGACATGAGACAATTCTGGTCGTGGACGATCAGGAAACGGTGTGGGATTTCTTGATCGAGGCTCTCCAGAACCTCGGTTATTCGGTCATTCTTGCGGAAAACGGATTGGACGCGATCGAGATCTGCCGTGAAAATCCGGAACAGATCGATCTTGTCCTGCTGGATATGATCATGCCGAAGCTGGGCGGGCACAGCACGTTCTACCAGCTCCGCGCACTGGACCCGAAAATCAAGGTCCTGCTGGCGAGCGGATATGTGGCTCCCTCGGCGGTCAATGACCTGCTGGCCAACGGCGCCGTCGGCTTCCTCCAGAAACCCCACCGCATCAAAACGCTTGCGGTGGAACTCCGCCGGATTCTGGATGGGGATAAGAAAAGTCCCTCGCCGGAAGAGAAAACAGAGTCTCCTGCTGCCGATTCATCTGAAAAGAAGAGTGACTCCAGAGATATTCCGCAGTCTTGAGCCGGAGTTTTCCGGACGGTGGGCCGGATGCGTTCGATTTAGGAAAAGGATTTTCACTTTTCCATTTTTTGGGGGGATTTTCAGGATGGCTTTGTTCTGTGAAATATTCGTGAAAATTCGTATTTGCCTTTGCAAAATGCGGGAACGCATGGTATAGTATTGAATGTAAATTGCATTATAATAGTATATTAACGTGGGAGTTGTGAGATTTGAAACTTTTACTGACAGGAATTACCGGGCTTGTGGGAGCCTCTTTCGTAACAGCGGTGCTTCGTGAGAGAGATGATATTGAGATAGTGGCCGTTTGCAGAAGCGGACGCGGAAAAACTGCCGCTGAGCGTGCCCGGAAGGTC
Source organism: uncultured Victivallales bacterium (assembly GCA_964581935.1). Taxonomy (GTDB): domain Bacteria; phylum Verrucomicrobiota; class Lentisphaeria; order Victivallales; family UBA1829; genus SIG94. Next base: position 317 of record CAZORN010000130.1, on the reverse strand, counting down.
ATTGAAGAACAATGTGAATTTGATGGTATTCCGGAACTTGCGGAAAAAATGCTGGCCCGCCTGAAGGTCATCGAAGGAGATGTTTCCGATTTCCCGACCGCGGAGATCGTCGCCAACGGTCCGTACGATGTGTTTTTCCATTGCGCCGCGGATGTGAATCTCGGCAAGGATCCTGAAGGCAAGACTTTCCGCACCAATCTGGAAGGGACCCGGAATGCGTTGGCCCTGGCCCATCTGCTCAAGGTCAAGGAACTCCATTATGTCAGCACCGCGTATGTCGCCGGAACCACGGTCGGCCGCGTCATGGAAGGCACTCT
>CAZORN010000129.1:0-8285 GCA_964581935.1 uncultured Victivallales bacterium | reverse complement strand
ATCCGCTCGAACCGAATCCGCTTTGTCCGAACATGAAGAAAATCACGCTCGAAAACGTTCTCTTCTCTCTTCAGGACCTTGAGCCGCAAATCCGGTTGGACCCGGATGTCATTGATAAGGCGCGCGCTCCGATTGAAAAAATGCTGGAGATCCGCCCATGAAAATCGCGGTCGGACTGTCCGGCGGAGTCGATTCCTCGGTGACTGCCGTCCTCCTCAGGGAGGCGGGCCACGAGGTGGTCGGCATCACCATGAAGATCTGGAAGGAAGGCAAATACCGCGGAGGAACGAAGGACGCCTGTTTCGGCCCTGGCGAGGCCGATGACATCGCTCGCGCGGAAGCCCTCTGCGCCCGGATCGGCATTCCCTACCGCGTCTTTGATTGTTCCGATGAATATGAGAGCGGCGTACTTGATTATTTCCGGAAGGAATATCTTTCCGGACGCACTCCCAACCCCTGTGTCCGCTGCAATGCGTTTCTCAAATTCGGTGTCCTGCCGACACTGGCCCGGAAATCGGGACTTGTGTTCGAGCGTTTCGCCACCGGACATTATGCGAGCCTCCGGGAGGAGAACGGCAAGGTCGCCCTTTACGCCGCGCTGGACGAGTACAAGGACCAGTCTTATTTCCTTTATCGTCTGAAACAGAGTCAGTTGACGGAACTTCTGTTCCCGCTGGGCGGTCTAAGGAAAACCGAAGTGCGCGGAATCGCCGCGAAACTCGGACTCGAGGTAAAGGACAAGCCGGACAGTCAGGATTTCTACAGCGGCGACCACACGGAGCTTCTGGATACGCCGGACCGTCCCGGCAGGATTGTGGACGCGCACGGCGTTGTGCTGGGGACGCATCGCGGCTTCTGGCATTTCACCGTGGGACAGCGCAAAGGGCTGGGAGTCGCCGCTCCGCATCCCCTCTATGTTCTGGACGTGAATCCGTGTCGGAACGAGGTGGTGGTCGGACTGGTGGAAGACACGGTCCGGGGCTCCCTTGCAATCGTCGATTGCAGCTGGATTTCGGAAGCGCCGGAAAACGGAAGCGAAGTGTCGGTCAAAATCCGGTCGGCTTCCAGACCCGTCGCGGCGGTTGTGTCGGAAGCCGGAAACGGGGCTTTCGTCCTGACTCTTCCGTCCGGGGTCGCCTCGGCGGCGCGCGGGCAGTCCGCCGTTCTTTACCGGGAGGGCAGGGTCCTCGGCGGCGGAATCATTGATGACGTTGAAAAGGAGAATCCGGGATGAACCCATTGATTCAAAAAGCAAAAAACGCACCGTATCAGCTTTCCCGCGCAGAAATCCGGGAACTGCTTTCTCTGGAGGACACCGGTGAACTTTTCCGGGCCGCATACGAGGTCAAGCTCCGCCATACCGGCAAGGGCGTCAGCCTCCGCGGTCTGATCGAACTGGGAAATTATTGCGGCAAGGACTGCTACTATTGCGGCATCCGCAAGAGCAATTACAAGGTCGGACGCTATCGCCTTTCCGAGGACGACGTCGTCCGCATGTCCCAGTGGGCATACGAACAGGAATACGGTTCCATCGTGCTCCAGTCCGGCGAGCTGGAGTCGGAGGAGAATACCGCCTTCATCGAACGGATTCTGCGTCGGATTCACTCTTTCGCCGGGGAGAATCTCGGCATTACCCTCTGCCTCGGGGAACAAACCGAAGACGTTTACCGCCGATGGCTCGCGGCCGGGGCGCATCGCTATCTCCTACGGATCGAGACTTCTTCCCCGGAGCTTTACGCGAAACTCCATCCCGCAAACCATTCCTTTGAACGGCGCAAGGAATGCCTCCGGACACTCAAAAAGCTCGGCTATCAGACCGGAAGCGGAGTCATGTGCGGACTTCCCGGACAGACCCTCGACGATCTGGCGGGCGACATCTTTTTCTTTCATGAAATGAATCTGGACATGATCGGCATGGGTCCGTATCTCCCTCATCATGAAACCCCGCTCGGACAGGGCATCGAACTGACTCCGGAATACAAGGAACAGCAGTTGAAGCTCGGCCTCAAGATGATCGCGGTTACACGCCTTTATCTCCATGACGTCAACATCGCTTCGACCACCGCCCTGCAGGCGCTCGACGACCGCGGACGCGAACAGGGACTTATGGCAGGCGCGAACGTCATCATGCCCAATGTCACCGATACCGAATACCGCAGAAATTATCAGCTTTATGAAAATAAACCCTGCCTCGACGAGAATTCGTCCCAGTGCCGCAACTGTCTTCGCTGGCGGGTGCTGTCCGTCGGGGAGGAAATCAACTGGGGAAAGCGCGGCGATCCCCCGCATTTCACGAAAGGAAAACACGAATGAGACTTCATCCTGATATTGAACAGGCGTACAAAGTTATTGACGGCGAGGAACTCTCTGAGGCGGAAGCTCTCGCCCTGACGAAAATTTCCGGCTGCGACATCCTTGATCTGGTGTCGCTGGCCAACAAAGTCCGTGACAAGTTCGCTCCGGAAATCGTGCCCTGTTCCATCATCAACGCCAAGTCCGGCGTCTGTTCCCAGAATTGTAAATTCTGCGCCCAGTCCGGACACCATGCCACAGGCATCGAAACCTACGAACTGCTCGAACCCGAAAAAATCGTGGAAGGCGCGCGTGTCGTCTACAATCAGGGCGTGCGCTCCTATGGAATCGTCACCAGCGGTCTCGGCTACACGGAAACCGACCCCGAATTCCTCCGGATCCTCGAGTGCATGGACGCCCTGAAAAAGGAATTCCCCGAACTCAATATCTGCGTCTCGCTCGGCATCCTGACCGAAAACGCCGCCCGCCTCCTTGCCGAACACGGCGCCTATCGCTACAACATGAATCTCCAGACCAACCCGGAACGTTATGCGGAACTGATTTCCGATACCCATTCCATCGTGAAGAAAATCCAGACCATCCGCTATCTCCAGAAATACGGCGTCACCATCTGCTGCGGCGGTATCTTCGGACTGGGGGAAGACTGGAACGACCGTATCAAAATGGCGCAGGCCTGCCGCGACCTCAATGTGGACGGAATTCCCCTGAATGTCCTGCTTCCGATCGATGGGACTCCTCTGGAAGGGCGTCCCGTCATGGAACCCGCGGATGTCGCCAAAGCGTTTGCCATCTTCCGCCTGATGAATCCGGCGAAGATGCTCAAATTTGCCGCCGGGCGCGAGACCACCATGAAGGATTTCCAGGGACTCCTGATGCTCGGAGGCATGAACAGCATGATCACCGGGGGGTATCTGACCACGCGCGGGCGGAGCGTTGAAGAGGACCGCGGATTCATTTCGCATCTTGCCCTCTTCACCGACCATGTCGTTCCGTAGTCGTGTTTGACTTTTTCGCGTCCGGTGCTATACTATGTAATAAATCCAACGGGAACGGTTAATGACTTTCAAGAACTCCTTTGCCACTCATACAAAACGGTTTCGGATCGCTTCTTTTTTTCTGCCGCTGTTCCTGCTCCATCAGTTGTGCTTGTGCCTGTTCCTGTGCGAAGTCCTGCATCTGCATCCGGAAGACGAATCCTCCGGTAACGCCGTCTCCTTTCATTCCGGACTTCTGAACAGTCTTCCTTCGCAGGAAGATTGCCAGCTTGGCAGATGTCTGCAGAATAATCTTACGCCTCCGGAATCCGGGGTTTGCGGGAAAAAAAATGGACAGAGCTTGGTCGGGTCGGATTTTCTTCCGCCGGATTTCATTGCACTCATAAGAATCCCTTTCATTGTTGAACATACCGGACGTATTCACGTCCCCCGAAAATTATACCTGCTGAAACATGCCCTGCTCTGTTGATTTCCTCTTTCATCCCGGAGTGTGAAAACGGCCTCTTGTCCGGAGTTCGTTTCCGCTCTCTTTCCTTCCTTTTTTGTGGAATTGTACTTTATTTCTGAGGAAATCATGTTATGAGAAAAAAAATCGGTATTGCTGTTCTTGTCGCCGCCGGAATTGCGGCGTGCCTTTTCGGAGCCCTCCGCTGGAAATCCCTGTTCAACGCTGCCGGAGCTCCCGCTCCGGTCCATTCCGGCAGACATGCGGAAAAGGATCAGGACCATGGGGAAGGCGATGGTCACGGTCACGGAAAGGAAGGCAACGATCACGGGAAAGAAAACAAGGAGGCGGGAGGACACGGTAAAAAAGGACATTCCCACGATGAGGAAAAGGAAGGGAAAGAGGCGTCTTCCCGAATTGAACTGACTGAAAAACAGCGGGAACTTGTCAGAATTGAAACGGCGAAGGCGGAGACGGGACGTCTGGAGGACCGCATTGAACTTCACGGGGAAGTCCAGCTGAATATGGACAGCACGGCCCGTCTGATGCCGAGAATGCCCGGTTTTGTCACTTCGGTGGAGGTGTCGGAAGGGAGCCGTGTGAAAAAAGGGCAGGTGCTGGTCAGGATGACCAGCCACAAGCTGGGCGAATACAATTCCGCCTATCATTCGGCGATGGAGTTGGAAAAAGTCAGCAAATCCGAACTGGAAATGGCGGAGACTCTCGTGAAACAGAACAGCATGTCGAAAAAGGACTATCTGCGATACAAGCGGGATTATGCCGACGCCGTGATTGCGCGGGAAAAGGCGGAGACTTTACTCAACTCCCTTTCCCTCTCTCCGCATCACGAATGGCATCCGGGCGATTCATCCGAGAAGGGAATCGCCTGCACCGAATACGAGATCGTGTCCCCGTTTGACGGCGTGGTTTTGAAGAAGGACATTACCGTGGGTGAAAATTTCGCCGAGGACAATACGAAAGTGGTGCTCGTCGTGAGCGATCTGAAGAATATCTGGCTGGATCTGCGGGCTTCCCACCATGAGTTGAGAAAACTGCGTCCTGGAATGGATGCCAAAATCATTCCTGCCGATTCTGATGTGCATTTTGCCGGGAAGATCATCTATGTCGCGCCGGTGATCGATGAGACGACCCGGACCGGACTGGTCCGCGTCCTTCTTCCGAATGAGCCCGGCTGGCTCCGTCCGGGCGAGTTCGCTTCAGGCGTCGTTCTTGCGGATGTCAAAGGCGACACAGTCCTGGTCCGTTCCGAGGCGGTGCAGATTCTGGGAGGAGAAACCGTGGTCTTCGTGCCGGACGGCAAGGGGTTTTCCTCACGGGATGTCCGGACAGGAAAAAGCGCTAACGGATACACGGAAATTCTTTCCGGTCTGGCTTCCGGGGAAACCTACGTCTCCAGAGGCGCGTTCGAACTCAAGGCCGTGAAGATGCTCAGCGGCATGACCGGCGACGGACACGGGCATTGACCGGGAAGGAGGATTCAGACAATGAACAATCTTATTCGTGCTGTATTGCAAGTCAAATATCTGATCGTCATCGCAATGCTGTCCGTTATCGGCTACGGGATATACTGCTATCGTGAAATTCCACGCGATGCGTTTCCCGACATTTCTCCGGTGATGGTTCCGATTTTTGCCGAAACCGACGGTCTGGCCGCCGAAGAAGTGGAGCTGATGGTGATCCAACCCATTGAGAGCGCCATGAGCGGACTTCCGGGCGTAAGCCAGATCAAATCCACCTCCGCTTTCGGAATGGGGGTGGTCTACGTCTACTTCAAGGATTCCGTCAACATGTATTTCGCCCGGCAGCTGGTGGCGGAACGCCTCAACTCTGCCGAATCGCTCCTCCCGCCGGGAGTCCCGAAACCCGAACTGGGGCCGATTTCCACCGGACTCGGGCAGGTGTTCATTTATTATCTCGAGGCCGACCCGAAAAAGGTGGACACTCAGGGAAAGGAATTGAACTCATATCTGCGCGAAATCAATGATTTCATCGTGAAACGCCAGCTCCAGACCGTTCCGGGCGTAACCGAGATCCTTTCAATGGGCGGTCATGTCCTTCAATATCAGATTCAGCTGAATCCCGTGGAGATGCGGCGTTACGACATCACGTTTCAGGACGTCGTTGATACCGTCCAGGCAAACAACCGCAATGTCGGCGGACAGTATGTTGAAATCGGCGCCGAGGAATACCTGATACGCGGGATCGGCATGTTGAAGACTCTGGACGACATCCGCAGCCTCACCGTCAAGGAAAAAGACGGGATTCCCGTCCGGCTGGAGAAAGTGGCGGAGGTCCGCTACGGACCGGCCCTCCGGCGCGGCGTGGTGACCAAGAACGGACAGGAGGAGGTCGTCGCGGGAATCGTTCTCAAATTGTACGGAGAGAACACATCGAAGGTCATTTCCCGGCTGCATGAAAAACTCAAATCGGTGCAGTCCAGCCTGCCCGCGGGCGTCAAGATCGTTCCTTTTTATGATCAGGCGAATCTGGTGGACAATGCGGGGCAGACCGTTGCCGACTCGCTCTGGCAGGGCATCCTCCTCGTTGTGATTGTGCTGGCCCTTGCTTTCTGGAACTTCCGCGCCTCGCTGATCGTTGCGCTTTCCATGCCGTTCTGCGCGGCGGTCGCCATCATCTGTCTATGGTGGAGCGGACAGTCCACCAACCTGATGTCTCTGGGCGGCATCGCCATCGCTCTCGGCATGTTGGTAGACGGTTCGATCGTGATCACCGAGAATATCATGCGGAATCTGGGCGACCCCGTGAACGCGGGCAAGGACCGGCTGTCCGTCATAACCGATTCCGTGGCGGGCATGATTCGTCCGATCGCTTTTGCCCTGCTGATCATCATCGCCGTCTTCATTCCCATTTTCATGTTCGAGGGAGTGGAGGGCAAAATGTTCCGTCCTCTGGCGTTCACGATCACCGTTGCACTGGCCGCGTCCCTTTTCGCGGCGGTTTTCAATTCCACGGCATTGGGAGCCATTCTCCTGAAACCTTCGGAGAAGAATGAACGCCGTACGGAAAAGACTCTCGCGTTCATCCGCAGGACATACATGCCGTTTGTTGCGTTCGCCATCCGGTTCCGGTATATCCTGTTCGCCGTCGTGCTGGCCTCACTGGCCGCCAGTGTTTTCATGCTCGGAAAAATCGGACGCGAATTCATTCCGACGCTTGAGGAAGGAACCGTCGTGGTGGCTGTGACCATGGCTCCCTCCATCGGACTCTCCGAATCGGAGAGCATCATCCGTAAACTGGAAAAAATCATCGTCAAACATCCCGAAGTGTCCGGCACGATTTCCCGTATCGGACGGCCTGAGGCCGGCAGCCATCCGCATCCGGTGAACGTGGCGGAAATTCAAGTTTCGCTGAAGCCTCAGGACGGGAAGCCCGTCGGCGCGGAAGGCCGGCTGAAAATCATCGGGGAGCTCCGCGGCGAGCTCGGCGACTATCCGGGCGCGACCGTCAGTTTTTCGCAACCCATTCAGAACGTTTTCGATGAATTGCTTTCCGGCGCGAAAACCTATTTCTCGCTGAAGATCTTCGGCGAGAATACAACCGTGCTCCGCACCAAGGCCGAGGAAATCCGGGAAGCGGTATCCGCCATTCCCGGCGTGGTCGACCTTTCTGCCGAACAGAGTTTCGGACAGCCGCAAATCCAGATCGAGCTGAATCATCCGGCAATGGCGCGACTTGGCGTCAACGGCGCTGAAATCATGTCCGTCATTGAAGGTGCTCTGGGCGGCGAGAACATCGGAACGATTTATCAGGACACCCGGAAGTACAACATCAACATACGTCTGGCGGAACCGTTCCGGAAATCTCCCGAGGCTATCGGCAACCTGAAATTCAAGTCGGCCTCCGGACGGTATATCGATTTGAAGCAGGTGGCGAACATTAAAATCCACGAAGGCCCCGTCCAGATCAACCGCGAGAACGTCCAGCGGGTATGGACTATTTTCGGCAATATCTCCGGACGCGCCCCGAGCGACATCGTCGCCGATATGCGTAAAGTGATTGCGTCGAAGGTCGAACTGCCTCCGGGATATTCCGTCGAATTCGGCGGACAGTTTGAAAACCAGGAACGCGCCATGTCCCGCCTGATGCTGGTCGTTCCGGTCGTCATCGGATTGATTTTCATTCTGCTGTGGCTGGCTTTCGATTCCCTCCGGAACAGCCTCACCGTGATGGTGAACGTTCCCCTGGCCCTGATCGGCGGAGTCTTCGGACTGCTTGCCATGAACCAGCTGCTGTCCATTCCGGCCGCGGTCGGGTTCATCGCCCTGTTCGGAATCGCCATTCAGAATGCGGTGGTGATGGTAACCGATTTCAACGAACTGCGGGCGGAGGGGAATCCCCTTTACGAAGCCATCCTGGCCTGTTCCGTGCGTCGTTTCCGGGCCATCATCCTGACTTCGCTGACCACTCTGCTGGGATTGCTGCCGCTCCTGCTTTCAAACGGAATCGGCGCCGAAGTCCAGAGACCCCTTGCGATCATCGTGATCTTCGGA
>CAZORN010000128.1:0-8393 GCA_964581935.1 uncultured Victivallales bacterium | reverse complement strand
CGCCGATGCCGCAGATATATCCGCTTTTTCCGTCTTCGACCAGAACCCCGTTGTCGCCGACATCCGTCGCCACGATCGGCATGGCATAATTCATCGCTTCCATAATGGAGTTGCTGGTCCCCTCGAAAGTGGATGTGGACAGATAAATGTCGCCGGAGGCCAGGAATTCTCCCGGATTCGGGGGATTCAAAACGATCTGTACGGTTTCTTCCAGACCGAGTGACCGGATGTCCTCGCGGATTTCCTGTTCGCACGGACCGTATCCCACCATGACATACCGGATTCGTTTGCCGGGACAGAGACGGACTGTTTCCCGGACGGTCAGCAGGGAAGTATGATAATCTTTTTCAGGGACGAATCTGGCGACGGTGACCAGCGTGAATATTCCGTCTTTTGCATAGGAACGGTCCCGGCATTCCACCGGACGGATCGTGTTGTGGATGACGATGTTGCGGCGGGAGCCGAATCCGCGGTGCGCAAAATATTTTTCCCCGCACCGGCTGTTGAATATCGTTCCCGTGCTCAGCAGGCGGGCCGCAAAGATTTCCGCGGGGAGTTTCCACCAGGACAGCCGGCTGGAACGGACGCCTCCATAGATTCCGGGCACTCCGGCCATGCGTCCGGCCAGTCCTCCGACCAGATTCGGAAGCGAAAGATAGTTGAACAGACACCGGACATGGTTCTCCTTCAGGATTTGCTTCAGCCGGAATATCTTCTTCAGCATGCTGCCGCGCAGCCGGACGATTTCCACCCCCGGATGATTCCGGAGGGAATCCAGATTGCATTCTTTTCCGTTGTCTCCGAAAAGAATGCAGTAAATGACACGAAAGCGTGCCGACAGCATTTCCGCCAGCAGGAGGCTCTGCTTTTCCGCTCCGCCTTTGTGAAAGGTTGGAATCAGAATCGCGATGCAAACTTTCTCATCCCCGATGTTTTGCGTTTCCATTTCGTCTGTAAAGTCTTTCTGCAATTGATTTCCGTCCTGAAAAATGAGGAGGCCCGCACGGGGGTCCGATTGGCGTCCTGCGGCGGACTCCCGTTTCAGCGGGAGGGTTTCAGTTCCCCGGCCTCCCTGACCAGAAAGTCGGATACTGAGTTGACCAGCTCTTCATGATAGTCGGAGTTCGCGACCACTTTGGACCAGCCGTTTTCACCGGGAGTCCAGTACCAGGAAGACCCCGTCAAGGTGAGCGGCCCGAAAGAAAGGAACTGCATTTCAATCAGGAAGAATTCTTTTCCGTCAAAGGCTATATCCAGAGACGCATACGGAACAGGGAACGCATCAAAACACTTCTTTGCGAAGGACAGAAGCCTTTCATCCACCTTTTCCGGCCAATTCAGGATTCCGCTTCCGCTGGCTCGGAAGTCATGAGGGCGGTTCTGACGCTGGAGGACGTAGTATTTGTTCGAGAAGACCAGGACCTTATAATCTCCGGAGCAACCGGGGATGAAGGGCTGGATGATGAATTTATTCCGGTAGACCGGCCAGGGAAGCAGCTGTTTCCCCTTGAGCTTGAATACGATTCCGATCAAAAGGTCTTTCCAGTGGAAGGGGCCGGCAACCCGGCGGACGATCCGGATGGCTTCGTTCCTGTCATGCGCCAAAGCGACATTCCGGCTTCCGGAACCCTGACAGCCTTTGATGACGCACGGATATTGAATGCCGTCGTCCGAGAGGAATTCTTCCATCGTTCCGTACACTTTACTGCGGACAGAACAGATTTCAGGGCTTCCGGAGACGTATCTCAGGAGTTCCATGAATACCTTGTTGTGGTGGGCCTTGAAGAATTGATATTCGGGGATGAGGTGTGCTCCCTGGAGCCTCAAGGTGAAAAGGATGTCGTCAAAATATCCTTTGTAAAGGGTTCCCTGGTCTTCTGCCGACTGGTAGAGGAAATATTCCCCTTTCCAGTTACGGTTCCAGTCCAGTTTGCTGTATTCCAGCGGAATCAGCTCGATCCCCTTTGCCCGGAACAGTTCCACGAGTTTTGGGATTTCCATCGTTTTCCGCGTGGTTCCGTCACGGCAGACCATCGAGTAGAATGTTTTTCGGCAGTCGATCAGCAGATATAGCTTTGTCATCATTCTTTTTCCTGTAGTAGGTTGTGTGGCTTTATCATATTCCGCATGAAAATCGTTGCGGAGCAAGAACATTTCTTTCCGTGATTCAGTCGCTCAAATGTTCATCCAGAAACTTTTTCAAGTCTCCACCCACTTTTTCCGCACTGAAGTTATCGAGGATGAATTGGCGCCCCCGTGCTCCCACTTCCAGAGCCTCTTCATAGTGGTCGATGATGAAACGGAGTTTTTCCGAATAGGCTTTCGGGTCGCACGGTTCGACAAGGTATCCGTTGACGCCGTCCTTGACGAAGGATGGAATTTCTCCGACCGCGGAGAAAAGCGTCGGTTTTCCGGAAGAAAGATATTCCCCGACTTTTGTAGGGAATCCCCCGGAATTACGCTTGGTTGGCACCTGCGAATTTACCAGAATAAAGGCTTGCATCAGAATATCCGGAACTTTGGAACGGGAAGCACGTCCCATCAGGAACACCTGGTTTGCAAGATGTTTTTCCTGAATCAACCGATCCAGTTGTTCCTTGTCCGCAGCATTCGGCGTTCCATAGATGCGCAGAACCATATCCGGATATTGCCGTTGAATCATTCCAAAGGCGTCTATGACAAGGTCCATATTGTCCTTACTGAGATCCAGGCTCCCCATATAACACAGATATCGTGTGTCTTTCGGTTCGCCCGACTTCCCGGAAAAGCGGTCCACATCGGTAATGGACGGCAGAATATGGGTAGTCTGGGGAAAGATGGCTTCATCGAAGAAATTGCGCAACGGATTCGTCATCAGAATGCGGAAATCAAGCATGCGAAATAACAGACGATAACAGAAAACTCGGCCCGGCGGCAATTTTTCGACCCCCTTGGAACGGATGGGACAGGGATACTCATCTCCGATGAAAACCAATTTTGTTTTCAATGGTTTCAGAATAGGAACAAAAAAAGCCATAAAACGGATTGCATCAAAACTGAAAAAGAGATAATCGAATTTCTCCTTTTTATGGGATCGGTATATGTTGAGAACGGTTTTCCATATTGCCCAAGGACGGATTATGAAAAACTTCTCGAAGAAGCCGGCGTTATTGGAGCGGGCCACTGCGTAATGATAGTGAAGGCCGTCCACCATCCCGTCCAAGGTGTCTTCCGTTTCCGCATTCGTAATTTTCGGACGGAAGGAAAAGATGTCCACGCGAACGCCTTGCCTGCTCAGACCTTTGCTGTAAGCTAGAATCCGGTTGGTAGACGGCCCTTCTTCAGGGAAATGGTAATAGCAGAGGATTCCGACCTTTTTTGTATTCATCACTTTGAGACCTTTCCTGTATTTTGCCGAGAAGATGACGCCGGGACTCCGACTCCGATGTCGTCAAGAATCAGATCCCCTTTTTCCAGTTTGACGGCCAGGCTGAATTCTCCGGCGTTCTCCAGATCGGAGGGGTCCAGAGGAATCGACAGAAAACGGGTTTTTCCTTTGCCGACCTCCAGACGGGCAATTTCCTTGAACTTCACTTTTTCTTTGGAGAAAATCAAATTGAGGCACACCGAAAATTCCGAGGACTCCACTCCGCGGACCGACAGGGAAATCGAATCGGCCGAAGGGGAAATCTTCTGAAAATTAAGGTAAATCAGACGGTCCTCATACCAATAATACGGTTTACTGTAAGGAACCCGGTTTCTTTTGTCCGCCTCGCTTGCAGGGTCGCCGACAATCCGCAGCGAATATTTCCCGGCAATCCGGTTCTCTTCCGTCAGGCCGCACCCGAATCTGCTCGAAGCCGGAACCCAGATGCAGAACCATTCAAGGGGGTAACCGGCGATTCCCGGCGGTTCCGAAAAACAGGCGCTCCGTTTTTTCAGCTGACCCCGGACTTCCTCCGTGAATTTCGGATTGCCGGGTCGCTCAAAGTCACCGTTCAGGATGATTTCAGACGGTCCGGCGGAGTTTTCCGGGGCATCCGCCGACACGGAAGGAGTATAACGGTAAACCGCAATACACCTCTTTTTTGTCCGGTTACTGTAGAACCAGCTGAGACAGTGCCAGTCGTTCTCCGGAATCTCCAGCTGACCGGCCTGAATCCGTTTTTCTCCGGTTTCAAAACCGAAGATGTAAATGGTTCTTCCGGTCAGGAAGCGGCGGGAGCGGACAAATGTCTTCAGGCGTTCCGTATCCATATTTCCCGAAGCATCGTCGCAATTCAATTCATCCTGGTTCCGTATTCCGGAATAATAAGCCATCCGCGCCAGGTGCGGCTGTTCCGCAAAAAGCCAGACGGATTTCCGTTCGGCGGCATCCGTCGAGATACTTTTTCCGAGGCTGGCAATCGTTTCCGAATAAGGATTGTAGCGAAGTTCCTTTCCCATGCACGCGATCAGCAGAAGACCTGCGGGACTCCAGCAAATCACGTTTTTCCACGCGGCAGATAATTTCATGCGTCCGGAGAGATATTCCGACAGCCGGATCCCTGCTTCATAACATGCGATTCCGGCAAACAGGATGATCGGAAACAGGAGCGCCGCCGAATAACGCGAAGAGATGACATGGGCCAGGAGACGCCATCCTGCCATGCCCGCGAGCAGTATCAGAACAAGCCAGAGAACGGATTTCGCCTGCCTTTTTCCTGAAATGAAAAAGACGATCCCAACCAGTGCCGCGATTCCGACCGGTTCATAAGAAATCCGAGGTAATTGTGTGATCAGGTTCAACATGAGATTCGGATCCATTGCGGAAGCATTGTGATTTTCTTTTGAATGGCCGACAGCCAGAACCCGAAGTCGGAAAAACCGATGCCCGAAACCGCCAGAATGCCTGTGACGAGCAGAAATCCCGCGGCAAACAACATTCCCATGACAACCACTTTCGTCCAGGAATGGGTTCTGAATCGTTTCATCCACAACAGCACGAGAATGAAAAGCGGAAGCATTTCGAGGGCTTCATAACGGATTTCCGCCCCCAGCGCGGCGAAGAGTCCAACCCCGGCCGCGTACGCCGGAATTCCTTCCCGGATCAGATACACGCAGGACAGTATCGCGCATCCGAGAAAAAGCAGATAAAGACTTTCCCGCTGCGGCTGGAGGGAATAGGTGACCAGAGTCGGATGCACTGCCGCCAGCAGGCCGATGAAAAATGCCGGCAATTCCCCCAGCTCAAGCTTCCTTGCCGTCAGGTAAAATATGACAGCCAGAAGAGAGCTTGCCGCCACATTGATTCCGATCCCCCATACCTCGCAAGGGATTCCGAAATGATTTCCCGCCTGAAGCAGATACAGGAAAAACGGAGGACACTGGGAAAACGGATAAGCGGCGGCAACGGCGCCGAACCCGCCGTTTTCATGCCAGTATGCGGCAAGGTTCAAATATTGGACAGCATCTCTTGAAAGATCCTGATTCTGGATGAAATAGCATAATATTCGCCAGAAAAGCGCCACAGAGAACACTCCGGCGCAGCAGATGATTTTGCCGGACAATGAAGTCATACTGCCTCAGACGGAGTGTTTTGGGTCGGTTGCGGCGGTTCCGGAAGGTCCCGGGGATAACAGAAACAACCCAGTCCCAGCAGCATGTAACAGAACGGACGGGTCGTGATGTCCTGTCCGAATGCTACCAGAAGCAGGGAGATGAAGCAGGTGGACGTCAGAAGCCGAGTCAATCCGGGATAGGGTCCCATGCTGTTCCGCAGTCCCCTCCACAGGAGAATATAATATAGGATGGAGAACGGAATTCCGAGAATCCGGATGATGTTGGAAATTCCGTTGGGAGCGCATCCGACATAGAGGTCCGATTCCGCTTCCCCCTGATATCCGATTCCCAGCAGCGGGTTCTGGACGATGAAGTCCCAATGGTAGAGAATGGAACCGAACCTGGAATAGCTCATTTCACTGTTTGAAATGTCATCGGTAATTTTCGTCCGAATGAGGTCGGATGAAAAGTAATAGTTGGCGGCCAGCACAATGACGGTCAGCAGAAGGAGACAGAAGACTTTCCGGAGACTGTTGTCTTTCTTACCGGAAAGCGAAAACAGGAAGAAGGTTCCGATGCCCCACGCTCCGGCGCAAATGCCGGCTGTGGAAAGTGTTGAGCTGAGAGCAAGAATATAAACGGCCAGACGGAATGAAAAGGTCTTGTCGATGTAAAGACGGTTCAGCAGGGCGAACACGATAAAAACGGCAAACATTCCCGGCTCGAAAAAAGGACCGTTGTTGCGCAAATTTTCATCCAGGGATACCGTATAGATCCAGATCGTTTTTGCCGGATTGGAGGTGCTATCCATGTATTCGTCCGAGAGCATCTGCGGGAAATAGTCCGCGATGTTCAGAAGAATACCGTGAACCGACGGGAACAAATTAATGCTTCCCCAGAAGATGATCGAAGTTACGCAAATGAAAAGCATGATACTGTCAAATGCCGCTGAAAAACGCCGTCCGACGATGACTCCGATCATGCAATAACAGCCAAGACGAACCATGATTGAAAACATCGTCAGGAAGTCTCCGTTCATCTTTATCGTCTGCATGACCAGAAGGAGAAGGGACGCAAAAAGCAGTTTTCCCAGCGCGCCGCCGGCATGGTTCCATTTTCTGGCGAATCCCAGAATCAGGAGCAGCGGAATAATGACAAATGTATATTTATAAAACAGGCCGAAGAAAGGCAGAAAACCGCTTCCCATGACGATGAGGGATACCAGCAGGTAATCCCAGAAATGCGGATGTTGCAAATTATCGGTTCCAGATTCCATAAGCCGTCCCATTGATGATTTTTTCCGCCTGGATCCCAGACCAGAGCATGTTGAAGAGAAATACAGCGATATTGACGTAAAGAATGCCGTTCAGTCCGAAATGTCTGCCGGCAGCCCATACCGCGGGAATGTAAATGATCGCAGCGATCCCCGTCAGGACCAGCTGGAGAAAAACCTTGCCGGATCCGTTGATCATATAGCCGTAATTGCTGTATCCGGATCTGGCAAGGGTTGAGAGCATCACCAGCAGAGTTGTCATGCTCGTAATCGAAACATCGGGAGACCGCAGCCAGAATCTGTATATCGGCGGAGCCGCCAGCCACATGACGATTCCCGCCGCGGAAGCGCCGAACAGCAGCCAATGGAGTTTTGCAAGAGTCCTTCTCATCCATTCATAATCCTTCCGGGCGATGGCATCCGTGGTCGCCGACCAGACCGGCGTTACGAAAACCATATACGCGATGGCGAGAATGCTGAGGTATTTATAGGCTATATTATACTCCACCACCGCATCCGCCGAAACCGTGTGGGCAATCACCAGATTGTTCGTCTGGAACAAGACGATGGTGATGATCTGAAGAACGAAAAATTTCATGCCCAGGGTCAACACAGGGCTGACCATTCTGAAGTCGATCAGCCGGAACGAAGGCATGAACCGGCGGTACTGCCTCCTGAAAAGATAGACGGTGAAAATCGCCGTGACCGCAATCGGAACTGCCGAGATCAGCGTGCCGAGAATAAAAAGCGAACGGACATCCCATAACAGGACGGCCAGAAGAACAACGCAGAACGAGGCACCCTGGCTGCAAAGAGTAATCAGATAGGAATATGCAGGAACCTGAAGCGCATACAGGATGGAATTGATCAGGCCGAGAATGAATTGAAGCGCAAAGGATATGAGCACGATCACACACAGCCAGTCCAGCCCGGGAATGGCGCCTTTTTCCACATTCAGCAGAACATGCCACGGTACGATCCTGCTGAACAGAAGGGCGAAGACCACCACCGCCGCCATGATCAGAGCCAGCATCACATAGGAACTGCTGATGTAAATGCGGGCGTTCCGGATGTCTCCCGCGGCGATGGACTCCGCCAGCTTGTTCCGCAACCCGTTTCCGAGGCCGATGTCCAGCATGGACATCCACGCGACAACCGAGGTGAGGGTCAGCCACACGCTGTAATTGACCTTGTCCATCGAGTTCAGCAGCAGCGGCACGTAAAGCAGGGAAATTGCCATGGTCACAAAACGGAAAATACCCATCGCAAAAATATTGCGCAGCATTTTTCCCGTGCGGGAGTCTGTCTTCAATATGCCGGAAAGTATCATTCGGATTGGCTTCATTTACCGGGTTATGCCATGGAAGAAAGCATCCATGTCGTTTACGAAATTCCTGAAATCGAGTCGTCCGGCAGTTTGTTTCGCCTGAATCCTCATTTCTCCGCGTTGTTCTGGGGAAAGCGAACGGGCCCGCTTCAGGGTTTGCTTGATGGCTTCGACGCTCCAGTCATCGACCAGCAGACCATTTTTTTCGTCCTGCAGATAACAGCCGATGTCTCCGGTCGCATTGGCGATCATCGGAACGCCCGCGGCGAAACT
>CAZORN010000127.1:0-8422 GCA_964581935.1 uncultured Victivallales bacterium | reverse complement strand
CATGCGGCTGATCTCTCCGGCGCGTTCCCGCCGTCTCTCCGGAGAAGTCAGCATGATCTCCCTGTAAAGATAGCGTCCCAGAAAATAAAGCAGGACGCCTTCCTGCACGAGAATCATTCCCCACGCAATCCACGGATTGGGATATGCATGCGCAATCAGCCGGAAGCCTCCAAAAAAGATGAGGTTCAAGAGCCCGAAATACACGATCAGGTTCAGAATGAACGTGACCCATTGCAGAATTTTTTTTCCATTCATTTACGTATTCCCCCCGAAAGCTCCGGTTTCACGGCGGACCCGCGACACGGCGCCGTCCGTTCTCAATCCTGTACCTATATCCCCGTTTCCGCAGGATTTCAAGGAAAAGCCCGGCTCGCGCGCCAAACAAAACCATCGTCTCCCGACTTCCTGACGCCATCGTCGAAAAATTCCATCGTTTTTTTTGGAAATGCTCCTTGACAAGCGGAAAAAAAAGGTTATAATTAAAACATAGACTACCCTATGGTATAATTCAAATCCGGGAGCGATTATGGATATGCTGAACAAGTCGGAAAACATCGCCAATGCCATCGAGAAGAAAATCGGCGATGGATTCTATACCGATAAACTGCCGTCGGAGCAAATGGTGGCCGACGAATACGCCACAGCCAGAATGACCGCCGCCAAAGCCCTGAATCTTCTGGTGGAACGCGGTCTGGCCGTCCGGGTTCCTTTCCGCGGGACCTACCTCAGAAAGGCCGGACAGCGGGAAGTCCGCGTAATGGGAAACGAGCATTTCACGAACTGTCTGGCGGAATATGTGCCGCGGCGTTTTCCGGGAATCACCATCGTACCCGTCCGGAAAATCGATGATGCGGAACTGATGATCCTGACCACCTTCACTCCGTTCGAGTATGAAACACGCCTTCTTCCCCTTCCCCGGTCAATGGTCGAGCGCATCGAAAAAGCCGACCGGCACTATGCGATCTCCACGAAACTGCATTGCAGCGGCAGGAACTGCTATGGAATTCCCGCGCTGTTCTCTCCGTTTATGATGGCATATGACCGCACCCTCATGCGGAAAATGGATCCTGAATTCGAGCCCTATTCCCTGACGCTGGAAAAAATGGCGGCCCTCAAGAAGAAAGCGGCGGCATTGAACCTCGGCTTGTTCAATCCGCTCCAGAATCCGGAAAGTCTTTTTTGTTCCATTCTGAACAACATGGAATTCCCTCTGAAAAAAAGGGATTTTCTGAAAACATTCGAGCTGTTCGAATCGCTGACGGAGAGCGGAAACCGGGAAGGATACCTGTTCCAGATGATCACGCGGCACGGAGCATCCGTGCTTCAGAAGAATGGGATGGATTTCGACATCGCTCCGATTCCGCTGATCCATGGAACCCGCTACTGCACGCTGGCGTCGGAAACGCTGTTCGTAAGCCGCGACGCGGAGAACCCCGAACGTCTCTTCGAGATATGCGAAGCATCGGTAATGCCCGATTTCCAGCGGCTTCTGACCGCCGGACATTACGCGATCCCGATTCATCGAGATTGTGCGCTGGACAGCGTCGGGTGCCCGGGATATCGCGACGATTTCTTTTTCGCCGAAATCGGAAATCTCTTCTTCGGACGGGACAATCTTCCGTTCCCCGTCAAACGCGAAATCCGGTTTGCTTTTGAGAAAGGGTCTCTTACGGAAGAAAGCAAAGAAAACATTCTCAGGGCGCACGGTTATACGGAAAGCGAATCGAGACGGAACCGCGCCCTGCTGGAAAGAATTCATCATTACACGGAAAGTACGGTCGCATGAAAACAATTCACAGAGATTTTAAAGATTGCCGCGGAAGAAAAATCACGGTCACCTACCTGACCCTGAACGGAAAGCGGAAAGGTCCTGTTCTGACCCTCATTGCCGGACAGCACGGGATGGAGCATTCAGGCCCCAGTTTTCTCCCGGAGCTGGCCGAGGAACTGGACAAGACGGATTTTGCCGGAACCATCCATATCTGCCCTTGCGCCAACCCCGCCGCGCTGGAACTGGACTACGAATTTTATCCCGAACACGAGGATCTGAGTAAAATCAACGATTACTATTACTCCTATTTCCGGCATTATTATTGTCCGTGGGGACTCGGACGCACGGAAGCAATGACGATGTACAACATGAACCGCACGTGGAATCAGCCGGGGAACGGAATCGCGTTCGACATCACACGCTGGCTTTGGGCCGAAATCGTCGAACCGGCATTCCTGACGCTGGACCTTCACTGCGCCCAGAACAGGAAACCTTTCATTTTCAATGATTTTCCGAAAAACAGCGAATGGATCCGTTTCACCGGTATCGAAAGTTCGATCCAGTGTTTCCGGAAACCGGACAATTATGCGTCCGGCAATCTGAACTATCAGGCGTCCAGCCGTCCGGGCCATTATTCCTTCTGCATCGAATTTTCCATCCAGCACGGCCTGAAGGAAGAGGAATATCCCGCCGGCAAGACCGCCATCCGGAACCTGATGGCCGCCATGGGCATGACGAAGGACAAAATCGTGCTCAAACGGCCCGTCTGGGCCATTCCGGAAGATCAGCCCGGCACCCATTTCAAAGCGCAGCATTCCGGACATGTCCGGTTCTTTTTCAACATCTGCGACGAGATAAGGAAAGGCGACCGGATTTTCGAGGTGCGCGATTTTCAGACACTGGCCGTTCTCGAAACCGGTATTGCGCCGCATGACGGGATCTTTTACGGGATCTCCCTGTATCCGACCGCAAAGCCGGGACTTCCGCTCTGTTCGGTGATCAAGGCGGAAAAACTGGCCGAGGCGGGCGTCGAACTCACCCCTCCTCAAATTCTGCACTGAAAACAGGAGAAATACAATGGCGATCCGCATTCCAGCAGACGGAAAAATAATTTTCGATCCGGGCCCCTCCGAAAAAAACCTTTTCATCACAGGCGACCTGATTCCTCGCGAATTTGCGGAGTCCAATCTTATCAAAGGCGATGTTGAGGCCGTATTCGGCACGGTTCTTCCGGAAATCCGTTCGAGCGATCTGGCGGTAACCAACCTCGAAACGGCATTGACCCGCGGGGGCGCGCCGATCCGGAAATTCGGTCCGCCCCTGAGATCCGATCCCGATTCTCTGACAGGACTGGTCAAAACCGGATTCAAAGTCTTCTCTCTGGCGAACAACCATGCGCGGGATTTCGGAGACGAAGCTTTTCTGGAAACCATGCGTCATATTCAGTCCGCCGGCGCCCGATTCGTCGGCGGAGGGAAAAACCGGACGGAAGCCGTTCAACCGCTCCGCCTCGCACTCGGTTCATTCCGGATTTCCATTTTTGCGGCGGCGACGGAACAACCCTGTTCCGCCACGGAAAACACACCGGGAGCCAATCCGCTCGATCCCGCCGGACTGACGGCGGCCATCGCAAATGAGAAGCCGAATGCCGACTTCATCCTTGCATACATTCACGACGGCAAGGAGCACATCCCGTTCCCTTCGCGCCGCGTTCGCAACAACTACCGGGCATTCATCGACGCAGGCGCGGCGGCCGTCATCGGCCATCACCCGCACATCTGTCAGGGGATCGAACGCTATCACGGCGGCCTGATTGCCTACAGCCTCGGAAATTTCCATTTCCCCGCACGAAACAAACAGGAGTCTCCGGGCTTCTGGAACCGCGCTTTTTCGCTCCGTCTCCACATCCGCCGGAATCAAGTCGCAGCCATCGATATTCTGCCTCACGCCAACGACCCGGCGACCGACCGGATCGACCTCATGACCGGTACGCAAAAACTGGATTTCATGGAAGAGTTGTCACGGCTCAACCGGATTCTGGAAGACGATGAACTCTGCGACCGTTACTATGCGGCCGCCGCCCTTCCCTTCGCCCCCTGGTATTTTGCGGAAATCCGGGAAGCGATCCGTCAGGATCCGAACGGAAATGTCTCCGCTGAAACCAAAAACAAAATGTTTTATTTTTACCAGTGCCTGAATAACGGGGAACACCGGGACCTGCTCCGGAGCCTGACGGAGGTTCTTTCTTCGGAGAAATCTTTCAACAAACCCGCCGATGCGGACTATTTCACAAGAAAGGATTAATGCCATGCGGAAAATCGCATTCTGTCTGCTGACGCTTGGATTCTGCATCCATGCGGCGGAACTCAGTGTAGGACCCGGAAAATCTTTTCAGACCGTCAAGGCAGGCATCGACGCGCTCAAAGACGGCGACACGCTGACGATCGCGCCCGGAAAATATTATGAAACGATCGACGTGAAGAAAAAACTGAAGGACGTCACGATCCGGGCCGAATTTCCGGGATCCGTCCTGATCCACGGCGACAAGCCCGCACCGAAATTCACATCCGTCCCCGGATACCGGTTCATCCATGTGACGGACTGGACGGACAACGTCAACGCCGTCAACGAGCGAGACACCCTCCGTATTTACCTCCCTGCGGCCACGATGCGCGATCTGGAGTTCAATTTCGGATACTGGTTCAAACAAGACGGAAAACTGTTCGTTTCCACCTCGGACGGCCTGCCCCCGGACAGACATGACCTCACCGTTTCCGTGCTCAACGGCTGCGGACTCCGTATATGGAACCCTGAAAATGTGGTTGTGGATGGACTCTCCTTCACCGGATTCTATTCGCATTTCCGCACGGATACGTGGAGCGGGTTGACAGGGCTCCAGCTTCAGACTCCGGACCGCTGTGTAATCCGCAACTGTACGGCATTCCTGAACGCCAACGGAATTTCGCTTTCCGGCGGCCAGAATTCCATCGTGGAAAATTGCATCGCCTACGCCAACGGCTCGCGCGCCCCCACCTCCGGCGGCAATATCATCGGCTGGAGCGGAACCGGCAACATCATCCGCAACTGTGTTTCCATGTTCCGTTTCCCCGCCGGAAGCGATCAGGCCATCGGACTGCGTTTTTACGGAAAAATGAAAGACTGCTCTATTGAAAACTGCATATCCTTCGGCGAAGACGGACTCAACATCAAGGGAGAAGTGAAAAACAGCCGGCTCAAGGACAGTTATTCCGAAAATGGCATCAATGCGCTATACAGCACGAACAATGTCTTCGGCGGCTCGAACGGCTACAATTCCAAGGACGTCTCCCCGCTTTCCGAACTCAAAAAAGCGGACTGGCCGAAATATTACGCCGATCCGGACAACCATGACTTCCGCCCGGTTTCCAAAGTCAGAATCGGAACGACCGGGGACATCCGCGACGGCGACACCATTCTTCTGCCGTCCGGCGAATACCCCGCACTCAATATTGCAGCGGACAACGTAACCGTCCGCACCCGCGGCACGGGAGACCTCGCGGTGGTGAAAGGCGGCAGAATCTCCGGGAAAAACGTGCGTCTGGAAAATCTGGTCTTTTCCGCCCCGTTGACGGTCACGGGAGACAACGCGACTCTGCATTGCTGCGTTCTGGAAGACAAAACCGTCGCATCGGGAAAGAACCTGAAGGTCACGCACTGCCAGTTCAAAAAGCTCCCCGATTTCTCTTCCGCAACCGGATTCCGCCACAGCAACCTCGGCCTCACGAAAGAAGTCGCCGGACTTGCCACCCCGGGTGACGGCACAAGTTTCGACGCCTTCCCCTCCGGTCCCTACCGGCTGGTCCGGACCTCCAAACAGACAGCAGTCACCGGTCCGTTCGTCCGTTCCGTCACCGATTCCGTGGCGGACATCGAATGGTGGACCGACTCCGCCGACACGACGACAGAGCTCAGCTGGGGAACCACCGAAAAATGCGAAAACCGCATCGGACAGCCTTTCTCCGGCGGAAACTGGCACTCCATGAGCCTGACCGGCCTCAAACCCGGAACGAAATATTATTTCCGCCTCACGTCCCGTTCTCCCTTGCGCGAACACCATTCCAATATGGAAATGGCGGTAAAAAACCGCCTCACGCAGCGCTCTCTGCTTTCAACCGCGCCCATGAGTTTCACCACCCTTGAAAAGAAACCGGATCCGCGGATTCTCACCGTATCCGGAAATTCCATCAGCGGCGCCCTGGACCAGGCCCGGCCCGGAGACACCGTGATCGTCCCCGCCGGAATTTATTCGGAAACGCTCTACTTCCGCTCCGCCGGAGTGACTCTCAAGAACGCCTCCGGCGAAAAGGTCTGGATCGACGGAAAAAGAATCATTCCCGCTGGAGTCGTTCTCGAAAACAAGCCGGACACGGTGATCGACGGCCTCTTTTTCCGCGAACTTTCCGGCACGGCGGGAATCCTGATCAACGGTGGCGAAAACATCACGGTGAAACGCTGTTTCTACGACGGGCGGAGTCAGGAATACACCCCGGAATTCATCAAGGCCAACTCGGTGAGGAACCTGACCGTGGACAACTGTTTCATCACCCGCGGATTCCATGGGGCAACCTTCTGGCGCTGTCCGGACCTTACCATCCGCAACTGTGTCTGGGTCGACAACCAGATCCGCCACCTTTACATCCATAACCTTCCCGGCGAAAAGGCTGTCTTTACGAAAAACATCGTTTTCGACAATATCCCGATGAAAATCAGGAATTCCCTGATAAGCATTCTCAACATCGAATCGCTCAAGGAAGACACGAACTGTTATTATCTCCGTGTCCCGGAAGAGAAACGCAAACTGATTGCCTACTTCCGGATCGAAGGGGATCAGGTCAACGCGGAACCGGATTATGAGAAGTTCCTTGCGGACTCCGGACAGAAACGCACCTCTTTCTTCGTCAATCCCGGGGTGTCCGTCCTGCCGGAAATCCTGAAATTCAAGCATCCGGAACTTCTCAAGGACACCCCTCTGCTTCAGAATCACGACTATGAAAAGGAATCGCTGGAACTCGAAAAGAAATCGGTGTCGGCCGAACTGAAATGGGATGGCAGGAATTATGAGCCATGGGATTTCTCCGGTTTCTTCGCAACCCACCCGGATTGTGTCAAAAATCATATCGGACTGAATCCTGAACTCTTTCAAAACGGAGCCGCAAAATGAAAAAAAGCATTCTTTCGATTTTTGCCGTCCTTGCCGCATGGAATCTCCCGGGCGCTGATCTCGATCTCCAGATGCCGTTCAATCCGGGGCGGAATTCGCCGGTCGCCTGGTGGGACGGTCCGAAATGCTCCCTTGTGGAAGAAAACGGGAAAAATTGGGTCGCCATCGAAGAGGGAACCGGAATCCGTTTCAAGAACAAGTTTCCCGGAAAAGCCGGGGACGTTCTGGAATTTGAAATCACCCTGAAATGGGAAAAAGGACCGGTGAGTGTCCGTCTCGGAGAATGGTCTAAAAACGGCTACATCGATGAAGTGGCCGCGTTTATTCAGAAAGCAACTGACAAACCGGCTGTTTACAAAGGGGAAATCGTGCTCAAAGATGCGGAAAAGCCCGATAAAAACGGCGTCCTGCGCAAAGTCAGCGAATACACCGTCAATATTCAGGCTCACAGAGGATCGAAAAATGTCAGGATCGAAAATATCAAAGCAAATCTCAAGATAAAGGAACAGCCATGAAAAGGACATTCACACTGATAGAACTCCTGGTCGTCGTCGCAATCATTGCGATTCTGGCCGGGCTCCTTCTCCCCGCGCTCAATAAGGCGCGCGAAACGGCTCAAGCCATCAAATGTCTGGGAAATGTCGCCCAGATCGGCAAGGCGGCCATGCTTTACAGCGACGACAACAAGGAGATGCCGGTCACTTACCGAAACGGTGCAACCGCTTCGACCTCGAGCCAGTTTTCATACTATGAATCCCTTGCCGTCGGAATGCTTGCTCCCTATCTGAAAACCAACAAAAGTATTTATCTGGGCGGAATGCGCATCGGAAGCGATAAATCCAGAACCG
This sequence comes from uncultured Victivallales bacterium, assembly GCA_964581935.1. Taxonomy (GTDB): domain Bacteria; phylum Verrucomicrobiota; class Lentisphaeria; order Victivallales; family UBA1829; genus SIG94. The sequence goes on along the minus strand of CAZORN010000127.1, from coordinate 603 downwards.
TCAGCAGCTTATCATGCCCGGCGCGAAAATACGACCCGGTTCTTACCGGCTCCTCGCAGGATCTGGCCGGATACGGGCTGAATTATAACGCAAACAATCTGGGGAATCTTCCACTGGTCAAAATAGCAGTGCCTTCCCGTTCTGCCTATTTCGGCGAGGCATATTACAACATGCCCTTCATCACTTACACGACCGGCACAACGGACGGAACTCCGGTATTTCCGCACTCCAACGGAATCTTTCAGGAAACCCACCGTTTCAGCGATGCTTCCCTGGTCAATGTCCCCGGCCGCGGCAACTTCCTTTTCTATGACGGACATGCCGCCTCGATTGACCGTCGTCAGGTTCCTTCGGCCCATAAAACGACTTATGGTGCCAGCAGCTCCTTCTGGACGCCGAACAAAATCACCCACTGGAATGACAGCTGGTAAGACATTTCGCTTTCAATACAGGATGCTCTCCGGCAAAGGCGTAAAAGCCATGCCGGATTTTTTATCTCCGCAGAAAAGAGAATGGCGCGGAAGGGACAGCGCAAGACGGAAAAAAGGATGGAGCGGGTGAAGGGAATCGAACCCTCATACTCAGCTTGGGAAGCTGGTGCAC
>CAZORN010000126.1:0-8467 GCA_964581935.1 uncultured Victivallales bacterium | reverse complement strand
CCGCCGATCACTTTGGCGTTCTGGGCGCGGATCGAGAATTCCTTGTCCTCGAACAGCAGGGGGACCGTATTGCCGCAGACACCGTCCGGATCGCAGACCTCCGTCCATTTCACGCCCGCCGGGAGCTTGACGTTCTCCTTGAGAATCCGGGTGTTCCGTCGGCAGGTGGAAATAATCCAGTCGAGCTTGCGGAGCTGGGCAAGCGCGACCGCCGCCTCCAGTTCGCTCATGCGGTAGTTTTCGCCGCAGAAGAGTTCGCCTTCCTTGCGTTCCTTCCCGAAGCGGTCCGGACGCCAGCACGCGGCGGCGTCGTGCCAGCTCTGGGCGCGGGTATAAAGCCATTCGTCGCTGGTCATGACCACGCCGCCTTCGCCCGAGCCGATGACCTTGTAGGCGTCCAGGCTGATGCAGCCGAAATCGCCCCAGGTTCCGAGATAGCGTCCATGATAGGAACCGCCGCACGCCTGCGCCGTATCCTCGATGACGATAAGCTTGTGCTTTTTCGCGATTTCCATGATTTTGTCCATCCGGGAAGGCAGCCCGAGCATGTGGACGGGAAGAATCGCCTTCGTGCGGGGAGTGATGGCCTTCTCGATCGCTTCCGGAGAAATGGTGAGGCTCTCGTCGATGTCCACGATCACCGGAACCGCCTTGGCGACGACCACAGCCGAAACCGAGGCGAAGAAGGTGTAGGCGGGAACGATCACCTCGTCGCCGGGGCCGACGCCCGCCGCGACCAGGGCCGCAATCAGCGCGCTGGTTCCGGAATTGACCGCCAGGGCGTATCTGCAGCCCGTATGCGCCGCAAACTGCCGCTCGAATTCGACCGTTTTGCTGCGCGGGTTGTAGTAACGGAAGAAGTTTCCGGCATTCGGCTCCGGGGTCTCCTCGCTCAGAATCGCACGGATCTTCGCCGCGCTTTTTTCCGACACATTAAAAACGTCGATGACTTCCATCAGTTCATCCAGGCCATACTTGCATTTCTGATTGCTCATGGGAAACTCCTTTCGGCTGATTGTTTTTTGCCTGTGTTTATTTTACGCTTTTTTTCCGGGGAATACAACTGGAATCATGTGGAAAAAAGTGACAACCAATGTGGATAAAACGAATATTCTGTTTGCATCCCTGATTTCATGGGCTATATTTTTCCAATAACTCGAGGAGAAAACATGTTTGAACAGGAATTGGCCGGAATGCGCCGTGCGCTGACGGAAAACGGGGCATTGTATGCCGCTCCCGGGTTCGTGCCGGAACACTCCCTGCCCGGAACCTTCTTTACCCATCCGTATTACCCGCCGCAGTCGCATGAGACCCACGTGGAAATGATCCATCTGACTGCCGGGGAACTGGCTGTCCACATCAACGGAAAATGGATCAGGCTGGACTCGGACCGGCCTCAGATTTTCCTGCGCGGAACAGTCCACACGGAACACTGGCTCTCGTCCGAAACCCCATACTCGCTGTTCTGGATGACGGTCGCTCCCAACGGACTGAACCTCCATCAGACTTCCTACACGCAGGAAAACGGATACGGACAATCCGGAATGAGGCTGCATATCACGTCGCCGTCCGCTTCCGACCTCTGGCAGTGCGCCTCCGAAAAGGAGGTCGATACGCCCCGTTTCCATTACCTCCTGCTCGAAAGCATCGACTATACGCTCAAAAATGGCGGATTGGATACCCCGAACTATCATCTCGACATCGTCCTTCAGGTCAAAAAATATATCGACGAGTGCTACCGGCGCGACATCACGCTCGACGATCTGGGCGCACTGACCCATTACGCTCCGCCCCACCTGAACAAGCTCTTCCGCCAGCAGTTTCACATGTCCATTCACTGCTATCTGACCGAGGTGCGCCTCCGGAATGCCGCCCGGTTATTGAAAAAAGGAAGCCTGCTGGTCAAGGACGCCGCCGAAGCCTCCGGAATCCCCGACCAGCGTTACTTCAGCCGCGCCTTCCGCAAAAAATACGGCATGACGCCATCCGAATATGCGATATCCGCCGCCAGAATCAGAGCCATCCCGGAGGAAATCCGTTCTTCCGGAGAAGAGTTTCCCTGAACTCGGAGAGAGTGCTCTCCTGGTGATCCACCATTCATCGGGAATCCATCGGGAAGGAATCGTGAAAATTGTTTGCATTTTATTTTTTGCATGATAGATTCCGGAATGAAGGGGAACGGATTGCGATCAGGGGAAAGCAATCTCCGTAAAAACAAACTTTTCGCCGGAAATATCGATGTTTTTTTTACTTAAGTTAAATAGATTTCCACAATTTCGGATCGAACTTTTTCACAGCTCGCCTGTCTTTCATTACTGAGAGACATATTTATTTGTGAAAAATGTAACGATATAAAAACACAAGCTTTTTTAATTGTTTGTAATTCATTCAAATATAGAATTTTGCAATGTGAACACATAAAAAAATCATGAGTTATACGGAAATTTACTGAAGACATGGCTTGACAATTTCGCATTCTGCTGTATATTAATTTGTGAAATAAATCACAATATTCACAGCTAACCCGGAAATAAAGGGAAGAAAGCTGCTGAAGAGGGGAAAATGTATGGATGACGACGGTATTCGTATCGTTGTCTGCATGGGCAGCAGTTGCTTTGCCCGCGGCAACGAGCAGAATCTGGACCTGATTGAGAGGTTTCTGGACAAGAACGCCTTGTCTGCTTCTGTACAGCTTTCGGGCAGTCTCTGCGAATGCTGCTGCGGACAAGGCCCCAACATCCGGATCAACGGCAAATTCTTTCATGCGGTTTCAAAGGAGAAACTGCCCGGAATACTCGAACGTGAACTGCTCGGCTTGAAGGGGAAAGGCTGACCATGAACAAGGGAAACCCGGTCTACACGACGGAGGCGGAATGCCAGGACTGTTTCAAGTGCGTCCGGAACTGTCCGGCGAAAGCCATCCGGATCAAAGACGCCCATGCGGAAGTGATTCCGGAATTGTGCGTCGCCTGCGGACGGTGTCTTGCCGTCTGCCCGGCTCATGCCAAATGCGTGCGCGATGATCTGGGCAAGGTCCGGGAGGCGCTGGCTTCCGGAGAAAAACTGCATGTTTCGCTGGCGCCCTCGTGGACCGGAAGTTTTCCGACCCTCACCGCCGCCGGAATCTGCGCGCTCATCAAGGATCTCGGATTTGCGGGAGTGTCGGAAACGGCGATCGGCGCCCAGCGGGTCAGCCGCGCGGTCGCGGACACCATGAAGGAGCCCGGACGCGGCGTCATGATCTCCTCTGCCTGCCCCGCGGTGAAGGAATTCGTCCGCGTCCTTTTCCCCGACTGGGTTCATGCGGTCTCTTCCCTGCCTTCCCCCCTGCTGGAACACTGCCGCGTGATCCATGAAAAGTTCGGAAAGGATGTCAAGGTGGTTTTCTTCGGCCCGTGCGTGGCCAAGAAACTGGAAGCCGACCAGCACCCCGATCTGCTTTTCGCCGCGCTGGGGTTCACCGACCTGGAACGTCTGGTGCGCGAGAAGCACATCGACCTGAAAATATATGAGAAACTCTCGGAAGCGGGAAATGCTTTTGAACTGGAAAAAGCCCAGGAGGGCGCGCTGTATCCGGCGGAAGGCGGCATGATGGAAAGCCTGAATGTGTATGACGGCATTCCGCCCGCGGCCGGAATCGCGGTCTCGGGCCTCGACAACATCCGCTCCGCATTGATGGGCGCCAAACCGGGCGACATCAAGGAGCCGGCCTTCATCGAAGCCCTCGCCTGTTTCGGCGGATGCGTCAACGGCCCCTGCGTCACGTCAGAACTTTCTACGCTGGAACGGATTGCACGCGTCCGCCGGAACCTGACGATTCCTCCCAAAGGCGTCGAACGGACCCCCGCGGCGGAACTGGAATGTCCGTCTACCGCGCTCCAGCTGGAGCCGGAACCCACTCAGGACGAAATCATCCAGGCTCTGAAAAGAGTCGGCAAAACCACGCCCGAAGACGAACTTAACTGCGGCGGATGCGGTTACGACACCTGCCGGAGGTTCGCGCGGGCGCTGGCGATCGGCAAAGCGGAACCCTCGATGTGCGTCTCCTACATGCGCAAGCTCGCCATGAAGAAGGCGAACGCGCTGCTCAACTGCATGCCCTGCGGCGTGGTGATCGTGGACTCGGACATGAAAATCGTCGAATGCAACGCCGCCTTCGCGGACATGCTCGACGAAAATGCGAAGATGGCCTTCGAGGCCTGTCCGGGACTCGCCGGGGCGAACATTCACAAACTGATTCCGTTCGGGGACCTCTTCACCGAGGCCTTTGAAAGCGGACGCGAAGTCGAACGCGCGCACTGCAACCTGAACGGAAAGCTCATTGACATCTCGATCTTCACGATCGAACCGGGACAGACCGTCGGCGCGACCTTTGCCGACGTGACCGGCATGGAACTGCGTCGCGACCAGATCGCCCGCAAAGCCCGCGAAGTCCTCGCGAAGAACCTGACCACCGTGCAGGACATCGCATGGAAGCTCGGCGAGCACATGGCGGACACCGAGATTCTGCTCCGTTCGATTGCGGACGGCTATTCCAGCACCCAGAACCAGGGGAACTGGAAGGATGTCGGCAAGGACGAAACCACACCGAAGGAGGAAAAATGACCCCTGTCGCCGAGACAAGACTTTTCCTCGATGTGGACTCGCGCCAGCGCAGCAAGTTCGGACAGATCGCTTGCGGCGACCGGATCGCCAGCAGCCGTTCCCCCGACGGCAAGACCGTCGTGGTGGTCCTCTCCGACGGACTCGGCAGCGGGATCAAGGCCAACATCCTTTCGACGATGACGGCGGTCATGGCGCTGAAGTTTTCCGAGAGCGGACAGGAATTCCCGAAAGCCGCGGAAACCATGATGCGGGTCCTGCCGATCTGCTCCGTGCGCAAAATCAGCTATGCGACCTTCTCGATCGCGGTCTGGAACGCCGGACGCACCCTTAAAGTAGTGGAAATGGGCAATCCGGAAATGATCTATCTCCGGGACGGAAAAGAACTCGAAGTGCCGACCAAAGTCTACTCTTCCGGGGAATGGGAAAACCGCTGTATCCGGGTTTCGGAAATCTACCCGAAGGAGGAGGACCGCATCGTTCTGATGTCCGACGGAATCAGCCAGAGCGGAATGGGAACCGAACAGTACCCGCTGGGGTTCCGGCGCTCCGGATGCGCCGAATTCTGCCGGGAGCTGCTGTCCGAAAAACCCGGAATCTCCGCACGCGAAATGTCTTTTTCCATCGTGGACAAGGCGCTCGCCGCCGAGTCGAACCGTCAGCCCTCGGACGATATGAGCTGCATCACGCTGCATTTCCGTCAGCCCCGCTCGCTGGAAGTGGTGACCGGCCCTCCGTTCCATGAGGATCAGGATAAAAACTGGGCGTCCCGTGTAAACGCCTTCCGGGGAACCAAGGTGATCTGCGGCGGAACCACTTCAAAGATCCTCGAACGGGAACTGGACCGCAAGCTGACCATCCGCATGATGCGAGGACGCGGACGCCAGAATTTTCCTCCGGCCGCGGACATGGAAGGCTTCGCCCTTGTCACGGAAGGAATCATCACCCTGACACGCACCGCCCAGATTCTGGAGGAACGGGAAGCCCCCCTTCCGGAGGACCCGGCCTCCCGGCTCGCGGCCCTGCTGAGAGACCATGACTCGATCACGTTCATGGTCGGCACGAAGGTCAACGAGGCCCATCAGGATCCGTCGATTCCGGCGGACATCGAACTGAGACGGGCCGTGATCAAGAGACTGGATGCCGTTTTGCGGGAAAAATATCTGAAAGAAACCAATATCATATATACCTGAATATAATCAGTAAGGAGGAATCGATGGACAAAGCAAAAGTAGCCGCTGAAATGGCGGGACGCATGAAGGACGCGGAAGAAGTCCTCAAGGCCAACAATTATGATAAAACCCGGCTGGTGCCGATCCTTCAGGGAGTCCAGGAAAAATACCGCTGGCTCTCCCAGGATCTTCTCAGCTATGTGGCGCGCGCGGTCGGACTGCCCCCCGCCAGAGTCTACGGGGTCGCCACCTTCTACGCCCATTTCACTCTCAAGCCCAAGGGCAAGCACATCATCAAGCTCTGCGACGGCACGGCGTGCCACGTGAAGGGTTCCACGAAACTGCTCGACGCCATCCGCGGCAAACTCGGAATCAGGGAAGGCGAAGATACCAGCAAAGACGGCCTCTTCACGGTGGACACGGTCAGCTGTCTCGGCGCCTGCGGACTCGCCCCCGTGCTCGTGGTCGATACCGACGTCCATGGACAGGTGAAGCCCGAACAGGTGGAAGCCATCCTCGGCGCGGTCCTTGAAAAAGACAAAAACGTGACGAAGTAAAGGAGCGGAACACCATGTGCAATACAACCATCGACATCGGCGTATGCGCCAAAGAATATAACGACAAACTGGCCGGGCTCAAAAAACGGATCGTCATCTGCGCCGGAACCGGCTGCGTCGCCAACGGCTCCCTCGCCTTCCGCGACGCCCTGCTCAAGGAACTCGCCAAACACAACCTCAATCTCAACACCAACCTCGAAAAAGAGGAAGTCAGGAAGGACAGCCATTACGTGTCCGAAAGCGGATGCCAGGGCTTCTGCCAGATGGGACCGCTGGTCCGCATCGAACCCGACGGAATCCTCTACACCAAGGTGAAAGCCTCCGACGCCGTTGAAATCGTCGAAAAAACCATCCTGAAAGGAGAAGTCATCGAACGCCTCCTCTATCAGAGCCCGATCGACGGAAAACATTATCTCGGCGACCATGACATTCCGTTCTACAAGCGCCAGCACCGCATCGTTCTGGCCAACTGCACCATCGAGCCCGCCAGCATCAGCGAATACATCGCCCGCCGCGGCTACGAAGGCGCGAAGAAAGCCTGGACCGCCATGCAGCCGGAAGAAGTCTGCAAGGTCCTCGAGGATTCCGGTCTCCGCGGACGCGGGGGCGGCGGATTCCCCACCGGACGCAAATGGAGACTCACCCTGGCCTCCAAAAACGACGTCAAATACATCATCTGCAACGGCGACGAAGGCGACCCGGGCGCATTCATGGACCGTTCGGTCATGGAAGGAAATCCCCACTCCGTCATCGAAGGCATGATGGTCGCCGCGCGCGCCGTCGAAGCCTGTGAAGGATATGTCTACGTCCGCGCCGAATATCCCCTTGCGGTCGAACGCATGAGAGCCGCCATTCATGACGCCGAACGCGTCGGAATCCTCGGCGGCAATATTTTCGAAACCGGCAAGACTTTCAAAGTTCACGTGATGGAAGGCGCGGGCGCATTCGTCTGCGGCGAGGAAACCGCCCTGATCGCCTCCATCGAAGGCAAGCGCGGCATGCCGATGCCCAAACCCCCGTTCCCGGCCCAGCACGGACTCTGGGGCAAGCCGACCGTCATCAACAACGTCGAAACCCTCGCGACCGTTCCCTACATCATGCGGGAAGGCGCCGCGAAGTTCCGCGAGCTCGGCACGCCCAACTCCCCCGGGACCAAGACGTTCGCCCTCACCGGACACGTCGCGAACACCGGACTGATCGAAGTCCCCTTCGGAACGACCCTCCATGAGATCGTCAACGAGATCGGCGGAGGCGTCACCGATGCCGACGGACATATCTCTCCGGACAACTTCAAGTCCGTCCAGATCGGCGGCCCTTCCGGCGGCTGCCTCACGAAGGACATGCTCAGCCTTCCCCTCGATTTCGACTCTCTCCGCGGCGTCGGCGCCATGGTCGGCTCCGGCGGCCTGGTGGTCATGAACACGCAGACCTGCATGCCTGCCGTGGCCAAGTTCTTCATGGGCTTCACGCAGAATGAATCCTGCGGAAAGTGCGTCCCCTGCCGCGAAGGCACCAAGCAGATGCTCGCGCTCCTCAAGGACATCACGAACGGCGACGCCACCGAAGAGACGCTGGCCCTGCTGGAAGAAACCGCAAAAGCGGTCCGCCTGGCCTCCCTCTGCGGACTCGGCAAAACCGCGCCGAACCCGATTCTTTCCACTCTCCGCCACTTCCGCGGGGAGTATCTGGAACACGTTCTCAACAAGCGCTGTCCCGCAGGACAGTGCACCGCGCTCGCCATGCCGGAAATTCTTCCGGACAAGTGCAAGGGCTGCTCGCTCTGCGCGAAGAAATGTCCCGTGAACGCCATTACCGGCGAACTCAAGAAGCCCTTCAAGATCGACGGCTCCAAGTGCATCAAATGCGGAGCCTGCAAGGCCGCGTGCAAATTCGGCGCCGTCACCGGAATCTGACGAAAGGAGACACCCCAACTATGGATACCGCAAAAAAAATAATGACGATCAACGGACGCGAGGTCGAGTTCGAAAATGAAAAGAACCTCCTCGAAGTCATCCGCCGGATCGGAATCGAACTCCCGACCTTCTGCTATCACTCCGAACTGAGCGCCTACGGCGCCTGCCGCCTCTGTCTCGTCGAGGTGGACGGACGCGGAATCATGGCCTCCTGCTCTACCGC
>CAZORN010000125.1:0-8500 GCA_964581935.1 uncultured Victivallales bacterium | reverse complement strand
TCGGACGGTCGGTGACAATCAGGGCCGGACGCCATGCGGAACGTTCGCCCAGACGGAGATGCAGGTCCAGTATTTTTTCGGCGTTGGTGCCGCTTCCGCTCATAAAAATGGCCCCGGAGGGCTTTTTCCGTAAAACTTTTAAGAAAACCTTGCTCATTCCTGACACTTTCGATTTGAATTTCCACTTGACACGCTATAGAATATATGGTTAAAGGTTTTTTTCAAATCTGAAACACCGGAAAATGGCTTGAAAATTCCATTTTCGCGAGAGTCTTCCCGGGAAAGGCGCACCGCGCCGGGGAGGCGTGCAAGCGGAACCGTAAAAAGGAGCGAAAAACAGATGCTTATCATTTTCAAAATGGCGAGGAATACTTTTGTGGAAAGCCTCCGTCAGCCGGTCTACTACCTGATGCTGATCACCGCGATGTGCATCATCGGATTGTTCCCGACCGTCGCCATGTTCGTTTTCCGCGAACAGATCAAGTTCGTCGTGGACAGCTCCATGGCGATTTCGCTGGTATTCAGCCTTGTGGTGGCGGTCGTGTCCTCCGCGCACACCATCAGCCGTGAAATGAGAAACGGCACGGTGCTTCTGCTGCTGTCCAAACCGGTGACGCGCCTGGCTTTCGTCCTTTCCAAAATCCTCGGAGTCCTGGCGGCGATCACGGTATTTCTGTTCCTCCTGAACTGCGCCTCCATGATTTCGGTGCTGATCGCGAAAGACCAGTTCCGCCTTGAATACACCCTGATGGCGGTCTATTATTCGGCGCTGGCGGTCTCCTCCATCTACGGCGCTCTCCGCAACTATTTCAAGCAGGAGTCGTTCACCTCCAACTCGATCATTGCGATGCTGATCCTGATTCCGATCATTGCGGCCCTGTTCTATTTCCTCCGGGTTTCGACGTTTCACTCCGCGGCGGAGATCGACCCGGAAGAATTCATCGACGTCCGTCACCTCATGCCCGCCCTGCTGCTTCTCTTTCCGGCCGCGTGGACCATGGGAACCATCGCCTCCGCGCTGGCGACCCGCATCGAGCTGGTATCCAACCTGACGATCTGTTCGGTGATCTTCCTGATCGGGCTGATCTCCAAATATTTCGCGATCCAGTGGCTGGGGAACGGTTTCGCCTCGTCGTTCGTGCGGACGCTCCTTCCGAACTGGCAGTATTTCTGGATGGCGGATGCCATCGCCGCCCGGCAGCAGATTCCCGCGATATACATGTTCTGGGCATTCCTCTACGTGCTGTTCTATATCGGCTTCTGGACCTTCTGGGCCCTGGCCTTCTTCAATGAACGCGAACTGGCGAAGGACTCCCGCTGAACCCGGCTTCTTTTCCCCCGGCCGCAACAACTTTCATGACGGATAACGGATCGTCCGGCGCCATGCCGGATTTCAGGGAGCAGATATGAGAATTTCCGCCGATCGTCTCGTCAAGCGTTATGGAAACAAGGAATCGGTCTCCGATCTGAGTTTCACGCTGGACAACAACTGCATTCTCGGTTTTGTCGGCCCCAACGGAGCCGGAAAAACCACGACCATGCGGATGCTCTGCGGCATCATGCCCCCCTCCTCCGGATACGTGTTCATCAACGGGACGGAACTCCTTCAGGACCCCGTCCGCGCGAAACAGCAGATCGGGTATCTCCCCGAAAACGCCCCTCTTTACGGCAGCATGACGGTCCGTTCGTTCCTCCGCTACTGCGCCTCCATGCGCGGCATGGGGGGAAAGCAACGCGGGCTCGCCGTGGACCGGGTCATGGAAAGCTGTTCGCTCCGCTCGGTGGCGGAAGAGGAAATCGAGGCCCTTTCCAAAGGATACCGCCGCAGGACGTGTCTGGCGCAATCCATTCTCCATGAACCCGGCATTCTGGTGCTCGACGAGCCGACGGACGGCCTCGACCCGAACCAGAAGCGCGAAATCAGGGCGCTCATAAAAACGATGAAGGAACGCTGCGCCATCATCGTTTCGACCCATATTCTCGAAGAGGTGGACGCGGTCTGCGACCGGGTCCTGACGATTTCCGCCGGACGCAAGGTCTTCGACGGCAGCGTCGCGGAATTCCGCGCCGTCTCCGGGGGCTCGCTGGAGGAATCGTTCTCGAAACTGGCGGGAGGGGCGGAATCATGAAACGTTCGATCCGAGTCATCGGCGCGGTCTGGCGGAAGGAGTTCTTCTCCGCCGCGGCGTCTCCGGCCGCCTGGGTGTTCCTGGTGATCTTTCTGGAACTGGCGGCGTTCCTTTCCTTCATCGTCAGCGGGCTGTTCTCCTACGGTCAGGCGGACCTCGAACCGTTCTTCCGCTGGCTTCCGTGGCTCTTCCTTTTCATCGTTCCGGCGCTGGGAATGCCGCTCTGGGCGGAGGAACGGCGGACGGGCACCTTCGAGCTTTCCCTGTCGTTTCCCGCCACGCTGCGGGAGCTGGTGGCAGGCAAATTTCTGGCGGGCCTGACACAGCTCGGCATCGCCCTGCTGCTGACCGCGCCGATTCCGCTGACCGCGCTGTATCTGGGACAACCCGACGCGGGGGCGATCTTCTGCGGGTACGTTGGAGCCGTTCTGCTCGGAGGTATCTGTCTGGCGGTTTCCTGTTTCTGTTCCGCACTGACCCACAGCCAGACCGCCAGTTTCCTGCTGTCGCTGGTGATCTGCACCCTCTTCGTGACCGCAGGCGCGCCCGAAGTGCTGGAGGCGGCCGGCCTCTATCTGCCGGACCTCTTCGTCAACGTAATTGCCTACACGGCGTTCCTGCCTCATTACCAGTCGTTCCAGCGGGGCTTCATCGACTCTTCCGATCTGGTGTATTTCCTCAGCGCCACGTTTTTCTTCCTGTTTCTGGCGGAACGCTCCCTGGTCTTCGCCGCGTCCGGAACGGGAAACCTGTTTGCGCCCGGCGCGCTTTCCGAACGTTCCACAAGACGCGCGATCCGTTCGTTCCTCGTCAGCGTCCTTCTGGCCCTGTATGCGCTGGTCTGCCTCAATCTGGGCGGGTCCGCCTTCCAGTTCAAGGCGGACCTGAGCTCGGACGGAGCCTATTCGCTGTCGCCGGAAGCCAAAGCGTTCGCGGCGAACCTCAAGACTCCGGCCGTGATCCGTCTTTACGCCTCGACCTCCAGCCCGCAGATGCCGGGGGCGTTCAAGCATTACGCCGACCGGATCCAGTGGCTCCTGCGCTCCCTCTGCGAGGCCTCGCATGGAAAACTGACGCTTCAGGTGCTGGATCCCGAGCCCGACTCCGAGGACGAGCAGGCCGCCTATCTGGAGGGAATCACCCCGATCAACATCAACACCGGCGACAGGGTCTACATGGGGCTTTCCGTCTCCAGCGGAGACAAATGCCTTGCGATTCCGTTCCTTTCGCTCCAGCGGGAAAATCTTCTGGAATATGAAGTCATCCGGACCCTCCTGAACACCACCGGGCGGGAACGTCCGAAAATCGGCGTCATGAGCGCGTTCAACGTGATGGGAACGCCGGTCTCCTCCGGGCTCCAGCAGTTCGACGCCGACAAGCCCAAGGTGTTCGAGCACTCCTGGTATGTGATCTCCGAACTGGCCGCGGACTACGATCTGGTTCAAGTCCCGCTCGATGCGGCGGAAATCCCGGCGGACCTCTCGGCCCTGCTGGTGATCCATCCCGCCGGAATCACCGAACGGGCGCTGTATGCCCTCGACCAGTATCTCATGCGGGGCGGCAAGATGGCCGTCTTCATCGATCCCCGCTCCTTCTACGCGATGCTGAAGATCAAGCAGGACCTCACCATGTCGGAAAAGATCACCTCGTCCCTGAATCCCCTGACCGCCGCCTGGGGAATTTCCTTCAATCCGGACATGATCGCCGCCGACCTCGTCTACGCACACCGCCGAATGCTCCCGGACCGCATGGTTTCGAATCCCTCCGCGATGGAGCTCAACGGCGACGCCATTTCCCGTGAAACGCCCCTGACGTCCATGCTTCAGTCGCTTTCCATGTGGTTCGCGGCTCCGCTTGAAATCCTCCCGCCGCCCGGACTCAAGACGGAAGTCCTGCTTTCAACCTCCTCCAGCTCCCAGCTGGTGAGCGCCTTCGTCGCCGAACGCCCCGAACTGGTCCTGCGGAACTTCAAGCCCTCGGGCAAGGCCCTGCCTCTGGCGCTCCGGCTTTCCGGGAACTTTCCGAGCGCCTACCCGAAGGGCGCTCCGCTGGTGACGGAAAAACCGCATCTGTCCCATTCCACTGGCGCTCCGGTCGTCTTCCTTTTCGGCGACAGCGACATGCTGTTCAACGACCTCTGCGTCCGCACGGTGAACGACGCCTACGGACAGAAGACGCTGGTCCGCCTCAACGACAACGCGGCCCTTCTCCAGAACATCATGGAACAGCTTTCCCGGAAAAACGACGATCTCGCCAGAATCCGGAGCCGCAATCCCATGAGCCGTCCCCTGACCCGATACAATGAGCTCCGCGCACGCGCCGAACTCACTTACAAAAACAGAATTCAGGATCTCGAACAGGAACTCAGACGCTCCGAACAGAAAGTCAGGATGATTCAGGACGAGGTCAAGACCTCCGCGTCCGGCACGCTGGAACTCACGCCCGAACAGCAGGCCCAGCTCCGCGACTATTCCTTCAAGCTCTCCCAGGTCAAACGCGAACTCAAGGAAGTGCGCCAGAAACTCCGCGCCGACATGAACCGGATCGACACCGTCCTGAGAATCGTCAACATGGTTCTGGTGCCCCTGCTTGTCGCGCTGACGGGCATCGTATGGGCGTTCGCCCGTTTCTCAAAATGGAGGAAACGTTCATGACCCGGAAACAATCGGCTCTCCTCACCGCCGTCTTTTTCGCGGCCCTCACGCTTCTGGCGGCCGCGGCCCTCACCTTCGGAGGCATGGCGTCCCGGCGCTACTCCGCCCGGAACATCCGGGGAAACATCCCCGCGTTCAAGCCGGAGGACGTCGCAAACATCTCCGTTTCGTGGCGGGACATCCATACGAATCTTGTCATGAAGGACGGACGCTGGCAGATCGAGGAGCGGGGCGCGCGCCCCGCCTCGGTCCCGAAAATCACGGAGCTGCTCAATTCCCTCTCCTCGCTCTATCCCGTGAAGGTCCTCCAGCCGTGCACCGACGAAATCCTTGCCGAACTTCGTCTCATCGACAGCGATCCCAAACAAATCCCCGGCGTCCGCGTCACCCTGAAGGATGCCGCCGGAAAGGAACTCTTCGGCATTCTCCTCGGCAAAGGGCATTTCGTGCGGCCGGAACCCGGACTTCCCCCCGCCCAGAATGCGGAAGGCCGTTATGTGCGGATCGGAAAGAAAGCCTATCTGATTCCGAAGGTCTTTGAAAACTGCCATCCGGTGCCCGGCGCCTGGGTGGAGCCGCTCCGTCTGGGCGACCTCCGCACAGCCCTCCAGATCACCGCGTCCTCGGAGAAGGACGGCAAGACTTCCACGCTCTGGTCGGTCGCGCGCAACAGCACAAGCCAGCCCTTCGAGTTCGGTTTCCCGCCGGAGAAAAAAGTCGACAGCCGGATGCTCTCCTCGCTGGCGGAAAAACTCTCCAAGCCGTTCAGTTCCGATTTCTGCATGGAACCGTCCGTGCGCATCCGCTACACGCTGCGTCTGCGGATCGTCTGTTCGGACGGTTTCCGCTATACGCTCCATCTTGCGGACGGCGGGGAAAAACAGGATATTGCGATGCTGGAAGTAGCCTTCAGGCCGGAATCGGTCGTAGAAGCGCCGGGCGAAACGCCCGAACGGAAAAAACAGCGGATTCAGGCGCTTCAGGCTCGCTTCGATTATGAGAACCGATATTTCAACGGACAGGCGTTCCTGATCGCCAAGGACCTCATGCCCCAAATCGCCGCCACGCCCGAACGCACGGCGCACTGACGCGGACGGGACTTCAGAGCTTCCCGAGAAGGAATCCCGTGAACATCTTGAACGCGGACGGAATGGAATGTTCCTCGTCCAGTTCCTTTTTCGTGACCCATGCAAACCGCGCGGATTCGTTTCCGCAACGCACCAGCCATGAATTCATGTGCCACTCAAGATGCGTGAAAATATGCTTGCCGCGTCCGGAGTTCCGGACGGATTCCGCCTCGACGTCCCACTCTTTCAGCACGGCGGAAATCTCCTCTTCCTTCAGGAAGCCCGACACCGCCGGATACTCCCACATTCCGGCCAGAACCCCTTTGCCGGGGCGTCTGGACAACGCCGTGCGCCCCTCCGGGGAAATCAGCAGGAGAAGGGTCCGTTCCTCAAGCTTGCGGACGCTTTTCTGTTTTTTCACGGGCAGATCCGGAGCCGTTCCCAGCTCCCGGCCCCGGCAGAGAGCGGACAACGGACAGACCTCGCAACGGAGCGCCGCGCCCGGCAGACACACCAGCGCGCCGAGCTCCATCAGGCTCTGCGTGAAATCGCCGCAGCGGTCGGGCGGATAGGCCTCCTTCAGCGCGGAAGCCACATGGTCGCGGAAAGAAACGTCGGCAATGTCCTCGTGACAGTCCAGCAGTCGGGAACAGACACGGAGCACGTTGCCGTCCACGGCGGGCTTCGGGAGTCCGAAGGCGATCGATCCGATCGCGCCCGCGGTGTATTCCCCGATGCCCGGAAGGGAAAGCAGCTCCTCATGCCCGGAAGGAATTTTCCCGCCGAACTCCTCCATCACTTTCCGGGCGGCTTTCTGGAGATTTCTCGCGCGGGAATAGTAGCCGAGGCCCTCCCACAGCTTCAACAGACGGTCTTCCGGGACGCTCGCCAGAGCGGACACGTCGGGAAGCTCCGAAATGAAGCGCTCGTAATACGGCTTGACCGTCTCGACGCGCGTCTGCTGAAGCATGATTTCGGAAACGAGGGTCTTGTAGGGATTGCTCTCGGAAAGCCGCCACGGAAGAACCCGGGCGGCACGGTCGTACCACGCGAGAAGCGGAGAGGGAACCTTGCTCAGGAGCGCTCTGGATTTCTCATCGCCGGAATGCATGGGGGATCACATCCGGCCCATGAGCCGCAGGATCGCCTCCAGAAGAGTGGCGGGGTGCGGCGGACATCCGGGAACGTAAAGATCGACCTTGAGGATGTTCTCCAGACCGCTGCGCGTTTCCGGATGCGAAGCGTAAATGCCGCCCGAAACGGCGCAGGCGCCGCAGGCGATCACCATCGAGGGCTTCGGCACGGCCGCGTAGGTCTTTTCGAGCGCGAGAAGCATGTGTTCCGTCACCGGGCCGGTCACGAGAAGACAGTCCGCATGACGGGGCGACGCCACCACCTGGATTCCGAAACGTCCCATGTCCCACGCCAGCGTGTTGAGCACGTTGAAATCAAGTTCGCACGCGGCGCATCCGCCCGCGGAAACCTGACGGATCTTGAGCGAATTGCCGAAAAGGTGTTTGACTTCGGGATTCTCCTGAACCTCCAGTTTGAAGTCCTCTCCGCGGATGAGTAAAGTCTCGCGCTTCATCGCGCCCATGCGGTAGGAATCGGTGAACTCGACCACGCCGTCGCCGCAAGCCGCGGCGCATTTGCCGCAGAAAATGCACTTTCCGATGTCGAGAACGGGCTTGCCGTCCTCCAGATAAAGCGCGCCGGAGGGACAGACGTCACCGCAGGGTGCGCCGCAGGAACCGGAACACTTTTCCGGATGGATCTTCGGAAGTCCCCGGAAACGGTCCGGAAGGACGGGCGGCGCGTGGGTCGGGAACTTTCCCGTGCGGTATCCCTGAATGAACCGGGCTTTCAAGGCTTTGAACATGACGCCGCCTCCTTAAAGATCGTGTCCGCAATAGGACAGGTTGAAGCTTTTGTTGCAGATGGGGAAATTGGAAATCTGTTCCCCGCGGAGGGCGACGGAAAGACCGAACCAGTTGTGGAACGAGGGATCGACGATCTTGTAGCGGAGGAAACGGCCGTCCGGACCGGTGATCGCCGTGTGGCAGGTCTCCCCGCGCCACGCCTCGACCAGCGAAACCGCAATGGAATCGGGCGCGCAAGACGGTTTCGCCGCGGGCGCGGCAGAAGCCGGTTCCATCCGGGAGAGGGATTCCAGCATTTCGCGGACCAGCGAGTCGGAATTTTCGATTTCACGGCGGCGGACCAGAGCCCGTCCGAAAGCGTCGCAGCTTTTCGCCGTCGCGACTTCCGGGAAATGATGGTGGTATGCGCCCCACGGGAAGAACTTCCGGGCGTCCACAGCGATGCCGGAGGCGCGGGCAGGCACGCCGACCAAACCGATTTCGCGCGCCACCGTCTGGCTGACGATGCCGGTATTCTCCAGACGATCCAGCGCGGAAGGTTCGTCGAACATTATTTCGAGGGCGTTTTCCAGTTCGCGTCCGTTTTTGTCAAGCCGTTTCAGGAGTTCCGCGATCCGCTCGGAGTCCATGTCGAAGGAAGTGGAGCCCGGAACCACGAAGCCGCGTCCGAAACGGTTACCGCACAGGAGCGCGGTCATATTCAGATAATCGCCGCGGAGACGCCCGCAGAAGGACTGCGTCGGGAGAAAGGCGACGTCTCCGGCCAGCGC
>CAZORN010000124.1:7123-8577 GCA_964581935.1 uncultured Victivallales bacterium | reverse complement strand
CGGCGTCCGCCGTGACCGGAATGCAGTTGAGCATCACAATCGGCATGATGCCGCCCGGATCGGTGACCGGTCCGACCACGACTTCGGAGAACGGTGGCAATTCCAGAGCCCGCAGCGCCACGAAAACCGCGTTCGTCCCGGAGTTTACGCCGTCGGCATAACCTCCGCCAAGAAATTCGGCGAATTCCTTCCCGAAAGCCTCTTCCTCAGGTCCGTTGTAGCCGAATGCATTGCCGGTCCGGATCGATTCCTCGAAAAGCGCATCCGCGGCGGCTTTTTCCTCCGCTCCGAAATGAAAACGGTTTTTGAGCGGAACTTTCACTGCTTTCGGACCGCCCTTGATTGCCAGATTTTGTGTCTTCATTATTTTTCCTTCCATGTGAAAAGTTTGACGGATTCAGGCGGCAGACTCCAATCGATCCGGAGTATTTTCGAGCCGCAGTCGATTTTAACTTCGGTCTTTGCAAGGAAGTCATCCGTACGGGAATTCGCGGGAGTAACGAATGCTTCCGGGATCATGGACTTGTATGCGTCGAGCTTGGTGACGGCCGGTTCCAGCGAGTGGAGGCCGCCTTCGTAATATTTTGCCGTGACCGTTTTTCCGAGTTGCCGCAGAGACGCTTCCAGGGGGCGGGCGTGAGTATCGCATGATACGTTTTCATCGGCCGTGCCGTGTTCCATGAAAACGGGACAGCGGATCAGGTCGGCATGTTCAACGACGTTCCGCACGGAAAGTTCCGCTTCGGAGAAAGTCCGTCCGGTAATGGCTATCTTGGGCTCGTCCAGATGCGTCATGGCGGACGATGTGTAAATGAATGCGAAGGTGTCCGGCGCGAAAATCGAGCTCAGCAGGACGATGTGTCCGCCCTGGCTGCCTCCGTAGGCGAAAATCCGCTTCCGGTTTATGGACGGATACAATTCCAATGCTTTCCGGAGGGTGTTGAGGGTGTCGAAGACCTGCATGAATCCTGCGTCGTAGGGAATGTCCCAGCCGAGGCCGCGCACCGGATCGAAATCGTATCCGCTCTGGCGGTATTCGGGCGAGACGCAGACCATGTTGAAGGCGTCGGCGGTGAACTCCATTTTATCCTGATGCTGAAAGCGGTTTCCCCCCCAGCCGTGGCAGAACAGCATCACGCCGGTATTCTCATCCGGTTTGTCCGGCGAGATCGCCAGCGCCGTGACCGGTTTCGGGTACGGCTCCGCGTTGACGGAGTGAAAAGTGAACTCGAAATTCTTCATTTTTCCAGCTCCAGAATGCGGATTGCATTTTCCCGCGCCACTTTCCGGAAAACCGTTTCGGAAAGTTCGCCGGTTTTGCGGAGATCGAGCAGGAAATCGACCAGCGGAGTCGGCGTGTTCGGCGCACAAATATCGGTTCCGAAGAAAAGACGGTCCTGAAACTCGTTCAGGAACTTGACCGCATAAGCGCGGTCCCGCTTGAGCGCGTTGCA
>CAZORN010000124.1:0-7023 GCA_964581935.1 uncultured Victivallales bacterium | reverse complement strand
CCGGACCCCGCGGAAAGGTCGCCGTAAAGATTTCCGTATTTCCGCATCAGTTGGGGAACACGCCCTTCCGTGACTTCCCCCGCCGGATATCCGAACCGTTCCTCAACGGATCTGATGGTGCTCATTTCCGCCCAGAAAGTCTGGGAGTGTCCGAAGAATTTGAGTTTTGGAAAACGCTTCAGGGATTCTTCGAGCTGCGGGAGTCCGGAATCGTCGACCAGTCCGTAGGAATACCCGACATAAGGAGAAAGGTGGAAGGTGAGCGGCAGACCGGCGATTTCAGCACAGCGGAACAGATTCTGGACCTTCGGATCGAGGATTGGCAGATTCGCGCAGACTTCCCCGACGCCCTTGCAGCCTTTGTCGCGATAATACTCAAGTATCTTGTCCAGAGGCGCATTCCAGGAATTCGTCATGGCGCGGGGATCGACGTTGCAGAACGGAATGAACCTTCCGCCGTATTTCTCCGCGAGTTCAAGGACCTCCTCGTTGGATTGAGGAATATAGGCGCATTCAGGGTTGCATGAGGGCAGGACGCAGGCTTGCTCGATTCCAAGTTCATCATAAGCTTTCAGGAGCTGTTCCGGGCTTGCGTAAGTCTGGTTGTCCCCGGTGATCCGGGGCATTCCGGCGAGTCTTCTTGTGTGAACATGAATGTCGATGAACATGATGACTTTTCCTGTTTATTTTTCTTCAATGCAGGTGCGCGTGATTCCATATTTTTTGTTGTGGATTCCGGGCGCCCATCCGTGCATTTGCGCGTAAAGATCCATGAAATCTTTGCTCCGGAGAATCACCGTCTGGCAATCGACCCGTTCCGCGCCCCGTTTTTCGAAATCGTCAGCGGTATTGGGACACATGAAGCGGTATTCGAGCTCGAAGGAGGCGGGGAATTCCGGAAGCGGCGCGGTTCGCGCATTTTTCAATGCTTTTTCCGCCGTTTCCATGAGATCCTTCCGCGTGGAAACCGGGTTCCGGTTGACGACGGTATAGCGGGAAATCGCGTTCTTGGTAACGACGGTTTCCAGTTTCTCCCCGATGAAGTTCCGCGCTTCGGCACATGCGGCGCGGTCGCCGGACACCAGGATTGTCGGCACGCGGAAGTAAGCCGCGAGAAGGGCCTGAATTCCGATTTCACCGATCGGTTGTCCGTTGAGGCGCATCCCGGCGATGCTGTGGCTGGCGAACGTATGGTTCAGATAGGCGCTTTCCGTTCCCTGCATCGCATGGGCTCCCAGCTGGACCGCGGCGTCGTAAGAGGCATCCAGGAGATTCATACGGAGAATAGGGCCGCCGATGGTTCCGAGCGAGGCCGCCGGATGAAGGAGCGTGATGTCGATGCTGTTGCTGCCGCCGTGTCCGTCCCAGACGACGATCTCGTCGGCTCCGGCCCGCACCAGCCCTTCCACGCAGGCGTTGACTTCCTCCGTGAGGAGCTTCCCGGCGGTGGATTCATTGACGATTTTATTGCCGATGGTGTCGGCCCGCCCGTTGACTCCGCCGGGTCCTTCCAAATCCGTCATGAGATAGATTTTCATGACAACCGCTCCTTACATTTGAGGCGAGTTTCAGTGCAATGCTCCGATTTGGGACGTTACTTTCCGGAATGCCTCAATATAACGTTCGATTTCGGGAATGTCAAAATGTTTGAACCACGGAATGGAGAACACTTTCTTTCCGGTGCTTTCGCTGACGGGAAGAGAACCCGGTCCCTGCCGTACGTCGCGCTGTCCGAAGGCAAGCGCCGTGGGACGTCCCTGATGGAAGAAATCAAGGTGGTGGAAATAATTGTGGAGATGGAGCGGCGCGTTACAGCCCGGATTGCAGGAAGCCCCTTCGGCCCTCAGCGCTTCGGTGAAACGCTCCACGGTGACTCCGTCCAGCTGGGAGGCGTCATAGTGGCAGTGGGCGTAATACCAGCCGCCGTTGGTGATTCCGGAGCTTTTCGGATACCGGAAGACGCGCAGTCCCGGAAGCTGGTCGACGGCATCGGCAAAATACGTCATGGCGCGGTCGATTTCCACGATGCGCGCGGGATAATGTTTGAGCTGGACGCGTCCCATGGCCGCGCAGGTCTGGTTCATCCGGTGTTTGACCGCGCCGATGGGGAGTCCCCGGAAGAACAGCAGATTTTTGTCTGTGACTTGTGCATCCACGGGATTGAAATTGCTCGGTGCGCCGGTGCGTTCGTAATGACCGTAGGCGACGCAGCGTTCGAAGAGCTCCCGGTTGTCGGTTGTAATCATTCCCGCCTCTCCGATGGCGAAGGATTTTCCGGACATCATGCTGGCGCCGGCGATGTCTCCGATGGCTCCGCACATTTTTCCTTTATACATGGCTCCGTGCGCGTGCGAATTGTCTTCGATTACCTTGATTCCGTGTTTCCGGGCGATCGGAAGAATCGCGTCATAGTCGGCCGGAAGGCCGGCGTAGTTCACCACCAGAATTGCTTTCGTGCGGGGGCCGATGCGATGTTCGATATCCTTGGGATCGATGCAGAGGGTGAACGGATCGACATCCGCGAAATTCACGGTGGCACCGAGCTGGAGCACGGAGGCGCAGGAGGCCCAGTAGGTGATGCTCGGACAGATCACTTCATCGCCCGCGCCTACGCCGCAAGCCCAGTAGGCCGCCGCGAGAGCCGCGGTTCCGTTGCAGGTTCCGAGCGCGTATTTTACGCCGTTCCACGCGGCATATTCCGCCTCGAATTGCTTGGTGATGTCCGTTCCGCTCATGCCTCCGGCGCGGAGAACGTCCGTGACCGCCTGAATATCTTCTTCCGTAATGATCGGCCAGTGGAACAGTTCTTCTCTTGTTTTTTCTATGGTCTTCGGACCTCCGAACAGCGCCAGCTTTTCCATTGCATTGACTCCCTGTTTTAATTAATCCTGTGGTTAATAATTGCCCATTGGTTAGTTATTATAATCCAGAAAAAATATTTTTCAAGAGGGGAAAGCTGAAAAAAGGGTATTTTTAAAGAAATTTAAAGAATTAGGAAGCAAAAAAACGATGCGGAAGTTTGATTTGCCGCGTTTTTCTCCAAGGGTTTTAAAATCTCTGATTGCGCTTCCGGAGGGAAGGCTGTATAATAATGAACATGAACAGGGAGCGAAAACCGGAAGCAGGCATACCCGCTGTTTTCAAAAGGGAGGAGATTTATGCTGGTCGAGGAAGATTCCAGACAAACCATTCTTTCGCTGGAACTGAAAAGGCTGGAGAAGACGATCCGGGATCAATTCAAGCCGACTCCCGGTTTATCGAAGGAGGAATCCAGACTTTGGAAACAGCAATGCCGGGAGGAGATCAAAAAACTCCGCCTGAAATTCGCGGAAGAGAATAAAGCCCCCGACAACTTCTTTCTGCCCCGGATTTGAATAGGTTCATTCAGCCTTTACGTGATTATTTCAACAGGGTGAGGATTCATCATGATTCGCATCGTTTACTTTCCTGCAATGAACTTGATTTTTGCCGTTGTCGTATATTTGTCAATGGTCGTCTTTTCCGGTTATGAAAAAGGGGTGGCGCTTTTTTCCTCCTCGTTTTTTCTTTTTTCCGCGGCCATGAGCTCCATGCTGCTGGCGGCTTTTCCGGTTTCGCGATACAAAATTCTTTCCGAACCAGAGATTCCTTTCCGGAGAGTCTGGGGCACAGGGCCTTTTCTGGACCAGCTTATGAAGGAATTGGCATCCTTTCCCTTTTTGTGTATTATGGGGGCTCTCGGGATATTTTCTTTGATGGGGCTGTGCTTTGTTTCAAAGGATTTTTTGATCATTTATCCCGGAGAAGCCGTTTTTCTTTTCGTGAGTCTGGTCCTTTATGGAAAAGCTCTCGCGAAATATCGGGAAAAGAATCGGGAACAGATCCGTTTTTTCTGTATCTCGGGAGGACTATTCTTTTTTCTTGGTATTTTGTCGGCAATCGTGTCTGTCGTTCAGCTTTTCCGGTTGCTCATTTTTTCTCCGGACATCAATGAAAGATTTCTCGGTGTTCTTTGCAGCAGGATGTCTCTGTTCATTCTTCCTTTCTTCTTCATTTCTCTGCTGAAAAAGAAAGAGATGAATCCGTAAGTCTTGTCGCGTCCAAAAACATGAGGAACAGTTGTTCGGAATGGAATCCGTTCAGTTTTTTTTCTTCGTGAAGGAGGGGCAGTCGTCCATGGGGTTGACGTCCTTGCCGAATTTCACGCAGCGGTTGACGAACGGATGCGGGATCAGGTAAAGACAATCCTTGCAGAAGTGTTTTTCGCCTTCGGACGAGTTGAAGTCCGGCTTCTTTTCAAAGTCGTCCGCACCCAGAAGATTCTTGAAACGGTCCGCGGCGGCGCTTTTGAGGGGATCGGCCTTCTCCCCCTTGACTTCCGTGGCGAGCGAGCCCGCCACGTGTCCGCAGGCGGCGCATTTGAGGACGTCGCCTTTTTTAGTCCAGCCGTCCATGACCGCTTCTTTCTTGAGAAACGTGTTTTTACCGCATTTCGGACAATGGAAATCGTCGCCGGGCTTCATGTTCTTCACCTCCAGGCAATGAACCGGGCGATGTCCCGGATCTTCCGTTTTTCGTCATAGTTTTTCAACTGGTCGTCGCCGATTTTTCCGACCGCGAAATAGGCGGCTTTCGGATGCTGGACAAAGAAGCCGCAGACCGAGGAGGCCGGGATGATCATATAGGACTCCGTCAGGGTGAACCCGAATTTGCGTTCCGCGTCCAGCAGACGGAAGATGTCCGTTTTGAGCGAGTGGTCCGGAGAGGCCGGATAACCGGGTGCGGGCCGGATGAACTGGAGGGAGGCTCCGTCTTTCCATTCCGTGCGGACTTGTTCATGGAGATATTCGGTTCCGGCTTCGGCGAGGCTTTCCGCGAGAGTCTTGACGAGAAGCGTCTCATAGTCGTCGTCCTTGCGGGCGTCCAGAAACGCCTTGTCGATCACGCATCCGACTGTGAAGCATCCGAGCCAGCCTTCGGTATCGGAGTCCTTCGGCGGGAGAAAATCCGCGAGGGAACAGTTCGGCATTCCTGCGATTTTGCGGAACTGCTGCCGGAGCATCGGAAGGAAAGAGGAGCCGTTTTCCGACTCGACGCGGATGCCTTCGTTTTCGGAGGAGGCGCGGAAGAATCCGAGAGAGGCGGAGACGCGGACCGCGCCCGTCTTCCGCAATGCTTCGAGCATTTTGCGTGCGTCGGCGATGAGATCGTCCTTCCCGGAGTCATCCTTCCAGACCTGCCGGAACTGATCCCAGTCGAGGGCGCGGACGAGGGCGTCGAAAGGCAGTTCGGCGTAGTCGGCGACGCCTTTGAGCTTGCCGGGATGTCCGAGGCGGACTTGCGTCCAGTCGGTCTTGAGGGAATTGGCGCAGGCTTCGGCGAAGGGGATCACGGAGGATTCGGAGGCCTTGACGTCGGCTTCCTCGCGGAGTCTGGCGTAGTCCGCTTCCAGTTTTCTGGCGTAGAAAACGCGGGTTTTCGGGTTGAGGACGGCGTTGACTGCCAGCACGCCCTGCGAGGCGTCGTGGACCTGAAGGACGACGCCGGAGGGATAGGCCGGGGCGACCTTCAGGGCGGTATGTACCTGCGAGGTGGTGGCTCCGCCGAGCATCAGGGGGATTTTCATGCCGCGCCGTTCCATTTCGGCGGCGACGGCGGCCATTTCCTCGAGGGAGGGGGTAATGAGGCCGGACAATCCGATGAGGTCGGCGTGTTCGCGTTCGGCGGCGTCGAGGATGACCTGCTGGGGGACCATCACGCCGAGGTCGATGATTTTATAGTTGTTGCACTGGAGGACGACTCCGGCGATATTCTTGCCGATGTCGTGGACGTCGCCCTTGACGGTCGCCATGAGGATGGTTCCGGAGCTGGAGGAGGCTGCGTCCTTGCGCGCGGCTTCGATATGGGGCATGAGTTTCGCGACGGCCCGTTTCATCACGCGCGCGCTCTTGACGACCTGCGGAAGGAACATCTTGCCGCTGCCGAAGAGGACTCCGACCTGTTTCATGGCTTTCATCAGGGGGCCTTCGATGATTTCCACGGGATCGGGCCAGCATCCGAGGGCTTCTTCCATATCCGCCTCGATGAAGGAGTCGTCGCCCTGGAGCATGGCGTGCGCGATGCGGTGTTCGAGGGATTCCCCGCGCCAGTCGAGCTTGCGGGTTTCCGAAGAGGCGTCCTTCCGGTGTTTCAGGGCGGTTTCGAGAAGTTTGTCCGCGGCGTTTGCGGAACGGTTGAGGATGACGTCCTCGGCGGCGGCGCGGAGGTCTTCCGGAAGCTCCTCGTAAATGGCGAGCTGGGCGGGGTTGACGATTCCGAAATTGAGGCCGTTGCGGATGGCGTGATAGAGGAAAACGCTGTGGAGGGCCTCCCTGACGGTGTTGTTGCCGCGGAAGGAGAAGGAAACGTTGCTGATGCCGCCGCTGAAGCCGCAGAGGGGAAATTCCTTCTTGAGGATTCCGACGGCGTCGATGAAGTCCTTTGCGTAGTTGTCGTGTTCCTTCATGCCGGTGGCGACGGCGAAGACGTTCGGGTCGAAGAGGATGTCTTGCGGCGGGAACCCGGCGGTTTCCGTGAGGAGACGGAAGGAGCGGCGGCAGACTTCGAGGCGGCGTTCGAGGGAGTCGGCCTGTCCTTTTTCATCGAACGCCATGACGAGGACGGCGGCGCCGCAGCGGCGGATCTTCGCGGCTTTTTCGAGGAAGGGCCCTTCGCCCTCCTTGAGGCTGATGGAGTTGACGACGCATTTGCCCTGAACGCATTTGAGGGCGGTTTCGATCACTTCCCAGCGGGAGGAGTCGATCATGAAGGGGACGCGCGCGATATCGGGTTCCGCGGCAGCGTAGAGGAGGAATTCCTTCATGGCGCTGACGGAATCGAGGAGGGCGTCGTCCATGTTGATGTCGATGACGAGCGCGCCGTTTTCGATCTGCTGGCGGGCGACTTCCATGGCGTCGGGATAATTGCCCTCGCGGATGAGGTTGAGGAACTTCTTGGAACCGGCCACGTTGGTGCGTTCGCCGATGTTGATGAAGTTGGTTTCGG
>CAZORN010000123.1:0-8735 GCA_964581935.1 uncultured Victivallales bacterium | reverse complement strand
ATTTCTTCCCTTTGTCAACCCATATTCTAACTTTTTTCAGACTTTTTTGAGGCAGGCTTCGGTTCAACGTCTTTAGCGACAGCCTCAAATTACGCACAAAATTTTGCAGCGGGATTTTTCCTGACTGAATCAAACAAACGTACAGTTTCTTCCGATTCAACCGGGAAAAAGGATGCCGGAGCGGAGTTCTTCTGCTTAAAGGATCACTTTTGAACCGAAGACGCCTGCACCAGCTTCGCGGGCGCGGACTGAAGGTGTTTCGAGCGTAATTCGCGGTAATGCTCAACCAGCTTGCGGAGATTGATCCGCGTATAAGGTTCATCGCAGGCGGGAGTGGTCTTTCCGGCGTAGGCGAAATCGGCGTCCAGCGTTTCGGGCTGGAAAACGACATCCTGAAGATTGGACTTCATCGCCACCGGACGCTTGATGACTTCCCGGAGCTGCTCCGGAGTGAATTTTCCGTAGTTTTCTCTTATGCGGTTGCTCAAGTGGACGGCCCGCGCGCCTCCGGAAACGTATACGACATCCTCATACGCGGCTGGAAGGAGCGGATGTTTTTCGTTCGGGCGCAGGATCACGGGCGGAGTCCCTGCCCTGGCCTCGACCGCTGCCATATTTCCGGAACGATCGGACAGCACATAATAATACTCGCATGTAAGGGGCGTTTCGCGGATGATTTTCAGGGCTTCCTCGACGTTCCCGCACTCCTCCATGACCCGTCGCATCAGATAACTCATAGGAAGACCGTCCCATTGTCCTTCGCCGCGTCCGCCCATTTCCCCGATAGCAAGGCCTTCTATATTCATGGCGGTGACGGTGCCCGTAAATCCGGCAAAACCGAAGCTGACCCATGTATTGTGTTTCTCCGGCATGAAAACCTGGATGACGGCGAATTTCTGGAGTCCGATATCGCGCATATAATCAAGCACACGGGCATGGATGACGCGTCCGCCGAGCGTGGCTTTTCCGCGGAGGGCGATTCCGCTGCAATGAAACATTTCCGGGAAGAAGTTGAGTGCGCGTCCCTCGGGAACAGTCAGGCCTGCCGCGCGGGCCATGGCGTCGGTCTCCTGCAGAAAACGGGGCGGGGTGAACTTTGCGGAACGCTGTTCCACCTCGGCGATCCGGTCCGGGAACCAGTCGTTTTTCGTATACATATAAGCTCCGGCGACCATCAGGATGCGGTTGAACATCTCCTGGATTTCCGGTTTGAGAAGCTCGCCGTGGGCGCGGCCCATTTCCATCGGACTGCCGCACAGAAAAAGGATCGGGACGCGTCCGGGTTCCTTCAGCAGGAGTCCGGAACCGTTCCATTTTTCAGCGGAAGCGAGGGAAAATGCGAACGCAAAAAAAACAACCCCCAGCGTGGCGGACAGACGGTTCCTTTTCATTTGTCAACCCCCGTTTCGATCATAAAATTCATGGCGGAAGCCCAAATCTTCTCCAGTGTCCGGGCATCGACGTTTCTGACCACTCCGTCCGTGGGCGGCTCGAAATCGGCGGGACGGTATTGCGAATCGGATTCCCAGCAGGTGAATACGACTTTCGTAAAATTGTCCTTCTGGCGGAACGTGATGGAAGAAGGAACGCTGCGATTTTTTTCGAGGCTGACGGACGCCTCCAGTTTCTTGCCCGCGACCCGGATTTCACGAGCGCCGTCCGGAGCGGTCGCCAGTTTGAGGGAGATGAATTTCTCGAAAGCCTCCATGCGCCCGTTGACGGCAACCAGCTGCGTGAGAAGAATGGCGGTCTGCTGCGTCATTTTCCATTGGACGGAGAGGTATTGATCTATTTTCGATCGGTTTTCAGGGGAAAGGGTTCCGGCAAAAACCGTGCGGTTGCGGGATTGCATCCAGGGAAACTCGCCGCACCCGAAACAGAGGCGGTCCACCTCCCCCAGTCCGGAGGCATTCTCCAGACGGAAAAGGAAACGTCCGGCAGGTCCCCGCAGAAGCGTAAGGGTTCCAGAATACGTGAGCCGGTCTTTTTTGAACGACTCGAAACGGGCGGAAAGTCTCAGCATTTTCCCTTCCGGCGGATTCCATCGAAGAAAAGCGGCGATCTCGGAAAAGACCTGTCGGATCACCTCGGAATCCTCGGACGGCGAGGGAGGCGGAAGTGGAATCAGGGCATCGCCTCCGAAAAACTCCGCCAGCGTGTCGAGAAGTCCCGGCAGGGCGGCGATGGCGCTGTAGTGTCCGAGTCCGGGGAGCACGATGAAATCACGATCGGGGACCAGCCCGAGCGCATCGGCCACGCGACGTGAATTCTCCAGGGGAATCACCTCATCCTCGGAGGCGTTGATCATGCGGATTTTCCCGGCACGTGCCTTGGGCGCGAGCACGGAAACATAGTTCATCGGTTCGAGTCCGGCAAGAGCCCGGTCGATGTACGCGCGATCCTCCGGAGTGGCGGCCCGGACAGCGGCCGCGATAGGCTTGGTTTCCTTGCGGTCGCGCTCAAGAATGGACGGCAGGTTCCCGCCGGCGAGAAGAAAAGCGGCCTTGTCGATGCGGGGATCGCGCCCTACGGCGGAAAAGCCCAGAATGCCTCCCATGCTCGTGCCGACCAGATGAATCCGGGAGACATCGACTTCCGGGAAGCTGGAGAGGAGATCCACACTCTTGCGAATGTCGCCGGGAATCTGGAAAAAAACCTCGCCCAGCATCCGTCCGCCGCCGGGAGCGGCCAGAGCGTTCATGCGTCCACCGGGTGGAATCCGTTCCAGAAACAGGGGCATGAGCGGCATGATCGCAGGCATTCCGCGGCGTGCGAAATACGAGGCGATCAACTTTGTGAGGTCGCCGTTGCCGCCGAGAATGTGAAGACAGACCACCGCCGGGGCTTTTTTACCGGTCATGCGGAGCGGCTTGAAATAGTAGGCGATCACATTCTCCGCCTCACGGAAAGGGACCGGTCCGGGAGAGGAAAAACAGAGTCGGTATACCTCGTATTCCGGGGTGGCTTCCACGCGTTCCGAGGTATATTTGAAGGGATTTTTGAATGAGGAAACCGTTTCCGTTCCGGCAGCGGAAAGGAACAGGGCAAAAGCGACAAGGAAAACCAGACAAACCCTCACGGAAAACTCCCCTTTCCGCCGTCGGACAAAGGACACGACGGCAATGTCGGGAGTAAGATAACGCCGGAGAGACTGTTTTGCAAATCCCTCCGGTGAAAGCGTAATGAAGAAACAGCGCCCGGGTTCAGACGGCGGCCGTTTTATCTTCCAGAATCAGCTCCCCCATCGTGGCGGGATTGTAATCTCTCAGCACAAGACGGTAGGTCACAGGATCCCATCCGGCCCAGCCCTCTCCGCTCTGCGTGCACGCGATATTGAATCCGACGGTTTTCCTTTCCGCGGAAAGCGGGATCTCGACTTCCCCCGATTTTCCGGAAAAAGCATATTCCACCGGCGGATAGAAGGGTCTCGGTTCGACAATGATCCGGTAATCCGCATTTTCCGGCGAATCGATCCGAATCTTGAGTTTTCCCGCCCCATACGATGCGCTCCACGAAAACGAACGGCACGGCTCGGTCTTGCCGCTGTCGCAGCAATACGTTTTCCGGGAGGGCTTTTCCAGAGGGGGAAGATTCTTCTTTACCCGTTCGCGGACAAACGGAAATTCTTGTTCCAGCAGGAAGTCGAGCTCGCGACAGCGCCAGAGGAGTTTTTCAGGGAAATACTTGTAGTTTTCCGCTTCGGAATGAAATCCGAGACGGGAATCTTCGCGGCAGAATTCCACCATCCGAAGGGAACGTTCCTTCTCCTCCCGGACGATTTTTTCCATGTCGTCTAGGACCGACGCATCGCCGGACAGCAGTTTCTCCCGAAGTCCGTAGAACTGGAGAATGGCGGCGGCGGACCGGAGCTGAAGGTCGAGGGCTTCGGCCACCCGGATGTCCTTCAGGCGTTCCGCGTTTCCGGCGAGTCCGTCGCGGAGCGTTTCCAGAAGCCGGGTTCCGCAATGCCATTTTTCGGACATGGCGCGGGTAAGCGTCAGGACGTCCTCAAAGGTAAATGCGCCCAGACACTCGCCGTAGCGGTCGCCGCTGGTGCCGTAGTCCAGACGCCAGGTCGGGGCGAGATTCTTGTCGGCCGGGATCAGGGAAAGCGGCCAGACAAGGCCGTCGTGAACCGGACCGTAATACTGAAACATGTTTTCCAGCGGATAATGGCTGTAGCCGTCGGCGAGGGATTCCCACGCCGCGACCGTTTTTTCAGCGCAGTCGCCCCACTCGGGACGGGCCAGCCGCAACAGGAAATCGTGTTCGGTGTCGGTGAACTCCTCGAAAGCCAGTTCACCCGCGGCGCGGTTCATGATTCCCGGGTAGTTGCCGAAATACCAGCACTGCATGGCATGGGATACGCCCAGATTCCGCATGGTTTTATACTTGCGGTAAAGGAGCCCCGGAACCGGCACGAACGGAACGGTCGCCACCTCGTGCGAACAGCCGACCTGAATCTTGGCGGACATCTGTCCCCGGTTTGCAACGACGATCTCCGCGATCTGCCGGTAAATATCGCTCGGACCTTCGTAAGAGAGCCAATAGTCCCCCGCATGACGGTAAACGCCGAGCTGCTCTTTGCCGCCCGAGGACTCATAATTGTATTGGAGGACCACCCTTTCAGGCAGTTTCGAGGCCAGGTCAAGCATCTCTTTGGAACGAAGGGTGCCGCCCGTCCCGTTCAAGGGAACGTACAGCCAGCAGATGAGTTCGGCATCGGGAGCGGCGTCGTGCATCCCGCGTTCCATGGGGCCCATCGTGGAAGCCAGAATTTCACCCGGGGATTTCTTCGAGCACAGGGGACAATATTTCCCGAATTCCGAGCTCAGACAGCTGGTCGGGCGTTCGCCGTAGCTGATGTTGACAAGACCGCCCAGATTCGGCACGGAGGAAAACAGGAAATGGACGGACTCATACACATAGCGGCGCCCGTTTTCCGTCGAGGTGCAGATACAGTAGCGGGAAGGATCCCAGAGGACCTGCGAACCCTTGGTCTCGGGATATTTCGTAAAAAGCTCCGAGTCCGGAGTCATCGCGCGCGGCTCGATGCAGAAAACATACGTCCTGATGCCGTAGCGCAGACATTTGTTCACGGTCGCGCGGAGTTTCGCAAGACGCTTTTCCGAATCCGGATCGGGCGTCAGAAACGAGGTCCGGCAAAGGTCCGGAAAGGAAATGGTCAGCCACAATCCGTTGACCCCTTCATGAGCCAGACGGTTCAGATACTCGTCCGGATAGTAGTCCACGGAGTCCATCAGTTCGTCGCGGTTGAACGGCGGACGTTTGATCGGACCGAAGAAACAGCGGGACAGACGTGTCTTCACCCACGGCTTCCGGGAACAGACGCCGGGGATCACTGCCGTTCCACCCGCCTCCAGCACCCGGTCTTCAAAGAAAAAGATCCCGCGACGGATGCCTTCCGTGTCCGCCGCCTGAATCCGGCATCCCCGAGCGGTGATTTCCACCCGGTAAGCCTCGAAAATGTCCGTATGGATCAGTTCGGTCTCGACCGGATATCCCTGCCCGGCAGGCACTCCGTTTTCGGCAAAAAACTTTTCCAGATCCTCGTAAGCGGTATCCAGACGATGCGCCGGATCTGAAAAATTCCGCAGGATTCGAACACCGCCGCGGAGATCGACGGCTCCGGGCGGGACGGACGCGGCGCTCTTCCGGACGGATCGTTCGGAAAGTTCACGGACAAAACTCCAGCTTTCCGGAGACGGCAGGGACGGTTCCTGTTCCATAAAAGTCTTCATAACGGAAAATCCTCCTGTTTAATATGCTCAACAAATATAAGCATATTATAAATCAACAATACTGCTTTTTCAAGGGTGAAACCTGATTCTTATTGAGATATATTCCGTTATATTTATACTGGAATTACGCAATAATATGCTCCACGTTGAGCATATTCCAGAAAGGGATTCATGTCGCCTTCTGCAGAAGTCCCAAGGACTTTCCGGTGCTTTTCTTCAAAAAGAGAAAAAAGAACGCCCCGGGTCGAAGCGTGTTTCTTCGATCCGGGGCGGCCAATCAAATCGCGGGTTATTTTGAAACGGCCGGGGCGTTGTCTTCCTGCAATATTTTCAGGATGTCAAGGATCAGAAAGCGCGCACGGTCGGCGCTCACGCACGGAGTCTCTTTGCGCCAGGAAAGATTGTCCCTGCCGGCTTCAAAAAACTTTCCTTTCATGACTTGTTCCAGAAGCGTCTCCATAATCTTGTCGGGGTTAACTCCGCTGCCGAGAACGAGAGCCGCCTTCTTCCGTTTTTCGGGAGAAGCCGTTCCCAATTGATTCCGCAGCATCGCCAGATAACCGTAATCCTGAACTCCCTCACGGAAAGCCTCCCACAACTTCGTGGGAGTCGTGGAATCCGGAGAAAGATAAACCATGGAGTAGGAGAGACCTCCGGTGACGGCATATTCATTCCAGTTGTCCGGATAGTCCGAGTAAACCCAGATGATCGAACCGGTCATGCCGTATTTGAAACAGTACCAGGGCTGGAAGCGGAAATAGGAGGGGTCATAAAAGCGGTTCGGACCGTAGCAGCTGTAGAACCACAGGGATTTCCCCTTGCGCGCCTGTTCCGCAAGGAAACCGGTGATCTTTTTATCGTATCGGATATACTGATCAAGCATGGGACAGATCACATCGCACAATTCCAGCGCGGGAACAGCCGTCTCCATGTTCCGGCCTTCGTCAAGACTGACGGGGTCATTGAACATTTCAATCATCGTGTTCACCTCGTTGAAGGGGATCAGCCATAGCCTCAGGACCTCGTAATTTTCGGGGGTTCTGGGTTCGTCAAAGAAGAAGAACTGCACTTTCTTTGCAGGAATATTCGCTTTTTTCAGGTAAGCGTTCCACGAGGCGGTCCATTCTTTCACGGCGGTATTGAATTCGGGAGTTCCGGGTTTCAGTCCGGCAAACCGGGTTTCGGGTCTGACCGCCAGGAACATCTGGTATTTTTCCGCATCCGGCCAGATTTTGAGCCATTCCTCGAAAGGTCCGAAATTCAGGGGTTTAATCAGATGGCCGTTTTTATCGACATCGCCCACCTTCGGAACCGCAGCCTGCTTTCCATGGCCGACAGCGACATTCACCAGATGGCTCCGAAGATCGTCAATGACTGCCGTGCGGTTTTTCACGGTAATCCCCTGAATCAGGTTGGCCGCGTAGTCATAGGCAGCCACTTTCAGTCCGGGTTTTTCCCATGCGAACTCACTGATTTCCAATTTCAGGGGAATGTTTTCCGAGAATCCGTCCGCCTTGATTGCGACACTCCCTGAATAAGTGCCGCCCTTCGTATTAACCGGATGGAAAGTCATCCATATCTGCCGGGTCATTCCGCTGTTGACAAGAGTTTCATACCGTCCGTTCGCATACGGAACTTTCGTCAGGGCAACCGAAGCAACCTGCATCGTTGAGGTGTCAACATATTCAACCTGCCTGACTTCGACGCAGTCGGGAACTCCTTTCAAGGCAAAGCTGACTTTGACCGCCTCGGGACCGGCATTGGTGATATTGAAAACCTCCGCGCGGTATTCGTTCCGCATCATCCGGATTGAAAGATTTGGAGCGGCGGCAACCGGTTTTTCCAGCAGAGACAACGGCGAATACCGGTATGCCGGCCATACGGTCAGGGGGCGATACCCCTCGGCGGCAAGAATCTTCGCATGCTGGGCGAAAATCTTCCGGTGAATGTCATTGAAAGGAACCACCGCCCGGAAAGTCTTGGAATTGAAGTTCATCGGAGTTTCCGCAAGCTGACGCGCCACTTCATCCAGATCCGATTTGATCCGCATCTTTTTTTCCATCGGGATCGCCGCTTTTTCCAGCTGTTCCCGAATTGCCTGCAAGTCTTTTTCGCAGCGGATTCTGGCGGAAGCGTCGACCATCAGATCAGTCGGGGGCTCATTCCCCGTAAACGCCTTGCCGCGGTACGGAGCCGACATCAGACCGGGCTCGCCCTCATAAATTTCCAGTTCGTCAACAAAAACAAACGGACCAGCCCCGAGACAGGGGAAAAACCGAATGTAGCGGCCATGAGTCTTGATGTCGTCGGAACGATAAATGAACGTTTTTTCACCGGCGCCGTCTTTCGGAAGAGAACCTTGCGCCTTCGCCGCGAGATCTCCGGCATAATAGAAATTCCGGCCGTCCGTGCTGGCCATGATGAAAATATGTTTCGGGAAAGTCACTCCCGCCCGGCCCCCGGCCGTACTGAATGACGCCCCGGTCACCGGCATATCCTTTCCCAGATCGACGGTGATATGAGGAATCCGATGGCTCCAGCCGACCGTTTCGTTCTGCAGCCAGAAAACCTTGTTCGGCTTGGCATAAACGCCATCAGTGAGCTGTTTTTTCTCCGGGTCATGGCTGCAATACTGATAATTGGGGGGAAGGCTCCATTCATAGGATTTCCCCTTTGCAATATTTTTCAGTTCCTTCGTGCCGTCCTGTCCCGGACAAAGCGCGCTGCCGAAGAAAATCAGCGTCGCGGCAGACAGCAGCGGCATTGACTGAAGCAGTGTTTCTCTCATGAAAGACCTCTCCTCTAATTGTCTGTTTTATTGACGATCCCATAAATTCATCGTAGACTGCGTCGAAAGCCAGCTGCCGAGGCCGACATTGGTGTATAAATTCTTTGCGCCGATCTCATTGCCCCCGCCTAGCCCCCTTACCGACGTCACATGTCCGTCAACCCACAGGACATTGGCCTGCCCGT
>CAZORN010000122.1:0-8787 GCA_964581935.1 uncultured Victivallales bacterium | reverse complement strand
CCGCCGCCTTCGACGAAGTCCTCCCGTGGGCGAAGAAGGACATCCGCACCGATCTACCCGTCCTTCACAAGGTCGAGACGGTCCATCTCTCCAAGCGCCTCATCACGAAAGAGGAATATGAAGATGACAAGGCCATGCTCGAAGAATTGAACCGGAAGGAATTCGCCGCAACCGGAACGCCGGAGGAGAAACTGGTTCATGACTCCGTTCTGGTGGCCAGCCGCAACCGCTGCCAGCGGATCATCGACCGCTATGAAACGCTGGACGCCGATCCGAAACTCCCCATGGAGATGCACGGGGTCCGCATCGGCGACATCGCGTTCGCCACCAACCGCTTCGAGCTGTATATGGACTACATGCATCGGATTCAGGCGCGCAGCCCGTTCGAGCAGACGTTTATCGTCCAGCTGACCGGTGTCCCCGGCAACGACGGCGGCAGCTATCTGGCCACCGAACGGGGCGAATACGGACGCGGGTACTCCGCCAGCCGCTACTGCAACATCGTCTCCAGCAAGGGCGGTCAGGAACTGGTCGAAGCCACGCTCAAAACCCTGAAGGAAATCGCAAAATGAAATTCTCCATGATGACTTACACCATGGCCCGGCAGGGAACTTACGGCGTGGAAGACTTCGTCCGTACCGCGGCCGAACTCAAAATGGACGGCATCGACTGGGTGACCACTTACGGACGGAATCCGGACGAACTCAAGAAACTCACCGCGGACGCCGGCCTTCCCGTGGCCGCCTATACCTTCTTCCTTTCCAAGCTGGTGCAGAAGCTGGACGGCTGGCTGGACGAGGGAAAACTGGGAATCGAAACGGCGGTCCGGCTGGGCGCGCCCGTGGCGATGATCCCGACTCCCGGAATCAAGGAGGTTGCTTCCCGTGAAGAAAACCGCCGCATCTGGATCGAGGCTCTCGCGAAGGTCGTTGAAATTGCCGATCAAGCGGGCGTCGCACTGTCAGTGGAAAACTTCCCGGGCATCCTCAGTCCGTTCGTGACGGCCGCCGACTTCCACGAAGCCAAAAAACAGATTCCTTCGCTGAAACTGACCTTCGACAACGGAAACGCCGCCACCGGAGAAGATCCGGTGGCCTCGCTCCGGGCGTGCGCCAAAGACATCGTGCACGTTCATCTCAAGGACTGGGACCGCAAAGACGAGCCCGCCGAAGGATTCCGCGAGATGCTCGACGGACGGTACTACTGTCCCGCGCTGGTCGGGGAAGGAGTGGTCGACTCCAGAGCCACACTGCGGGAACTGGAGAAGATCGGCTATGCCGGATATGTCAACATCGAATACGAGAACAACAAATATCCTGCGGCGGAAGGCATCCGCCGTGTTCTGGAGTATTTGCGTTCCCGGTGAAACGTTCCGGTAGGTTCGGCAGTCCCCTGCCGAACTGAAAAAGAAACCGTCAGAAGGCTCCGAGCAGGATGCTTCCGAAGGTGGCGACCGGGGCCATTTCCCGGAAGTCGTTGACCGCGGTCCTCAATTCTTTGACGGTCGCGGTCATTTCCACGTACAGGGTGTCCTCCTTGAGGAGTTTGCCGAGCGTTCCCTTGCCGCTGTTCATGAGCGCGGTGATTTCATCGAGATTTTTCAGGGTGGAGCTGAGGTTGTCGAAGAAGCGTCCGTCGTCGGCCATGAGGCGTCCGATGGATCCTTTGTCCGAGCTGAGTTTTTTTGCCAGCAGATTCATGTTTTCCACGAAGGTTTTGAAGTCCCGCGCGGTTTTTTCGTCCTTGAGGAGCATTCCGACGGTGCCTTTTCCTGCCTGGACGTCCGCGAGAAGTTCATTGGACCGTTTGGAAAGGTCGGAAAGAGCGGTGAAGGCGCTGCGTGCGTCATTGTAGAAAGCGGGATCGTTGAAGAGTTTGCCGAGGGTGCCTCTGCCCGCCTTGATTTCGGCGCAGATGTCGTTGAGGTTGCGTGCGTTTTCCTCGATGCGCGTGAGGGCGTCCTTGATTTTGTCGAGGATGCCGCCCTGGATGATGAATTCGCGGAAGTATTTTTCGTCTTCGCGGAAGGCGGAAATGAGTTCGGAAGTTTCCTGAATGAGGTCGATGGGCTGGAGTCCGCTGAAAAGGGCGTCCTGAGGGAGTCGGCGGTCGGGTTCGGCTTCGCCGGGATTGATGTTGATGTAAGCGCCGCCGAAGACGGAAGAGCTCTGGATGGTGATGACGTAGCCTTCATAAATCGGGATGAGTTTGCGGAGTTTCATGCGGACGATGATGGAGGAGTTGCCTTCGCCCAGTTCGAGGGAGCTGACGGTTCCCATGTCGACGCCGAGGATCTTGACCTTGTCGTTGACGGCGAGGGCGCCGGCATGGGGAAACGAAGCGGAGAGATAGAAGTGCTGGCGGGTGTCGAAAATGTCCTTGCCCCGGATGACGAGCGTGAAATAGGCGAGGATGATGAGGGCGCCCATACAGAAGAGTCCGATGAGAAATTCGGGCGAAAGCAGAATGGAGCGGCGTTGTGGTTTCATGATCATGATGGGACCTTTTTTCCGGTATTGAACTGTGCGTGAATGAATTCGCGGACCAGCGGATGCGGGTTTTTCAGGAAAGCGTCCGGACGGTCGTTGGCGATGATCCGTCCGTCGGAAATCATGGCGATTCGGTCGCCGATATGGAGCGCGCTGACGAGGTCGTGCGTGACCACGACCGAAGTCATGCGGTATTTCTTTTTGAGGGTGTCGATGAGGGTGTCGATTTTGCGGGACATGACCGGATCGAGTCCTGAAGTGGGTTCGTCGTAGAGCATGATCCGGGGATTGCATACGATGGCCCGGGCAAGTCCCGCGCGCTTGATCATTCCGCCGGAGACTTCGGCGGGCATTTTGTGGACCGCATTCTTCAGTTCCAGGAAGTTGAGCATTTCCATGACCTTTTCGGAAATCTGCTCTTCCGTCATTTCCGTCCGTTCGCGGAGGGGGAGCGCCACGTTGTCGTAGATGTTGAGCCAGTTGAGGAGCGCGCCGCCCTGGAAGAGCATCCCGAGTTTCAGACGGAGTTTTTCAAGTCCGGTGCGGGAGAGCGAAGGGACTTCGACGCCGTCCACGCTGACCGAACCGGAGTCCGGACTCATCAGGCCGATGATATGGGAGAGCGTGACCGATTTTCCGGTTCCGGACGGACCGATGAGGATAAAGGTCTCGCCCCGTTCCACGCGGAAGGAAAGTCCGCGCAGGACAGGCCTGCCCGCCAGAGTCTTACAGACGTCCCGGAGTTCGATCATCAGTAGAAAATCCTTGTTATGAAGTATCCCATGATCAGGATGGTCAGGAAGTTGGTGACGACGGAGCTTTTGGTGGCGAGCCCGACGCCGACGGCGCCGTCGGACGCGTTCATTCCCTTGTAGCAGCTGATGGTCACGATCAGTATGGAGAAGACCCACGCCTTGAAGAGTCCGACCCACAACTCCTTCTCATACAACATGAAGCGCACGTTGTCGAAATACATGATCCAGCCGACTTCCAGCTGGGTGTAGGCCACCACGCCCCCTCCGATGATGCCGATCAGATCGGTATAACACGTCAGAACCGGACACATCACCATCATGGCCAGCAGGCGGGGCGCGACAAGGAACCGGACCGGGTCGATGGACATGACTTCCAGCGAGGCGAGCTCCTGTGATACTTTCATGGTGCCAAGCAGGGCGGTCATTCCGGAACCGACGCTCGCGGCGAGAATCAGGGCGGTCATGAACGGCCCCATTTCCCGGAACATGGTCTGCGCCACAAGGAACCCCACCCGCATTTCCTGTCCGTAATTCTTCAGGATGATTCCCGCCTGAAGCGCCAGAATCATTCCGGTGAAGAGCGCGACAACCGAAGTCACCCCGAAGCTTTTCACTCCGCAGACGAGCATCTGGCGCAGGACTTCCCGTCCGTTTTTGCGCAGGGACGGCAGATAATAGAAGGCGCGGAGGATCATCAGCGCGCCGGAACCGACACGGCAGACACAATCGATGATTTCCCATCCGAAGCCGTAAATCCGTTTTTTCAGCGTACTGCGCATCTGGTTTTATCCCGGTAAAAAGTTGAACTCTCCAACATACAGCGTGAATCTCAAAAATCAAGAAGATAAAAGAGACGGCAGGAACTCTTTTCCCGTTCGGAGCGGACCTTGACCAGACCGAAAAGGGCTTCGCATTCAAAAGCGCCGGTCGCGTTGTCGGTTTCCTGCAGGTAGAAAGGACCGATCGCGAAACCGGAGGTATTCTCGGCGTCCGTGCAGCGGAAGAGTCCCCACAGAATGTCGAAACTCATGCCTTTTTCCGTGTTCGAGACCTGAAAGAGGGTCCAGAACGGGTTATAGTTCCGTTCCAGGACGCCCGGACGCTTGAAGGGGATCAGGTCCAGACCGCGGATCGTGCTGGTCTTCTGAATGTAGTCGTCCTGAATGGAAAACAGCGGCCAGACGTGGCGAAAGCGTTTTTCCGGGACTCTTTCAGGTTCTTTCCCGTATTCCTTGCGGCTCCAGTAAAACGGCAGCATGCAGAGCCAGCGTTCGCTGCTTTGCGGGGTCTGGCTGAAAAGATAGAGCCCGCACGGCCAGAGGAAAAAAGCATAGTTGGAATCCTTTGAATCGGTGTAGCCCCAGAAGGGCCAGAAGAACAGCACGCTTTCTTCGCGGCTTCCCGTGCCGTAACGGAAGAACGGCCAGGGGGCGTTGAGGACGAACGCGCCGTCGTCCTTGCTCTGCCATGTGAAGAACGGCCAGAGGACGCTCCGGTTTTTGAGGGTTCCCCAGTCTTCATATCCTCCCAGCGGGAAGGAAAAGACCGCAAAACCGTCCTGATCCTTGCGGAGCGATTCCGCGGTGGTGAGGAGCGGCCACATCCAGGAGCGGGTCAGGCGGACATTCTCGATGCGGTTGGAGGCGTAAACGGGGAAAACGCGGATTTTTTCGACGCCGTTGCCCCATGCGCGGTTGAAGAACGGCCAGAGGATTCCGGTGCTTTCCAGACCGTTTTTACGGTTGTGCCAGTACAGGGGCCACAGCACGAACTGATTCTGCCCGAGACTCAGGAACTCTTTGGTGTCGCCCGCGACCGGGAAGACGAACCACGAAAGGGAACCGTCCCGGTGACGTCCGAGATAAAGGAAAGGCGCCAGCAGATTCTCATAGGCGGTTCCCTCCTTCGCCGAATAGTGGAAATAAGGGAGGAGCCACCAGAAATTTCCGGAGGGAAGGGACCGTTGTGTGAACAGCGGCCACAGCGCGTCAGTGCCGGAGATTTCGCCTTCGCTTTTCGTGCTCCAGAAGGGACGGAAGGCGGTGACGGAGGCGTCCTGTTTCTTATAGGTTTCGAAGAGGGGACCGAGAATCCGGAGATGTCCGGAGGTTTCCGTGACTTCGTTGCGGTCGGAATAGACCACGAACGGCGGGAGGTTGACGTCCGCCGCGCAAATCAGGGGCAGGAGGAAGATTGCGAGGCACAAGAGACGGTTCATGAACACTGCCCGGACTTCCTCAGGATCGCCGACGTGGAGTGGTCCGGCACGAAGGGAATGAAAGAGACTTCCGTATGGTTCCGGAGCAGGGCGGCGCGCTCGTCCGGGTCCAGCGTGTCGATCGTGTAGTCTCCGCCCTTTGCGTAGAAGTCGGGCGCGAGCGCGCCCAGCTCGGCATGACAGCGTGCACCGCGGAACACCATTACGGCGTCGACGAACTCGAAAGAGGCCAGCAGAAAGGCGCGGTCGTATTCGTTGTTGATCGGACGGGACGGTCCTTTGAGGGCGCGGACCGATTCATCCGAATTGAGAAGGATCAGCAGACGGTCGCCCAGATTCCGGGCGGCCCAGAGATATTCGGCGTGTCCCCGGTGGAGGATGTCGAAACAGCCGTTCGTGACGGAGAGGGTCAGCTTTGCTTTCCGGAGCTTTTCGCGCCAGGGAAGGGCGTCTTCCAGCGAACTGAAAATCTTATCGGCGGGGGGAATGAGATGCTGCATAAATAAAAGTCCTGAAGGGTTGGTTCAATCCGAATTTCTCATGGGCATGTAAACGGTGTCTTCGATGGTGAAGTCGCTGGTCAGTCCGAGACGGTCTAGAATGCGTTTCGCATCGAAGTTCTCATATCGGGAGAGGGGATCGGACACCCGGACCTCTCCGGCGGTGAGCGAGGCGGCGGAAACAAAGAGGTTCGACTCCACGAAGCGGGATTCAAAGGCCTCCTGCGCGTAGGTGGTGTCCGCGAGCATGGCGGTCTGGAACGTGCCCGTATTGTCCGTGAGCTCCTCCGTGAAGGTGACGGCGTTCGGGAAGGAAAGCGTCTGCGGGGCGTCGTCGGCGGTGAAGGGCAGGCCGTCCGGGTCCGACCACGTGGTGATGTGGCGGGGCGAGCCCGTGACCTGGCCCGTCGCGCTGTACTGGTCCGCGAGGGAGCGTGCCTGAATGATATTCTTCACTCCCGTGATTCCGAGCATGGCCACCATCAGCAGTCCGATGATGACGAAACAGATCCCGACGAGTCCGGCCGCGAGTTCGGCGATCGCCTGGCCCCGTTCGTTTTTCGAGCATCTGATTTTTTTCATGGGAAACCTCGTTTCTGCTATAATGTAACGCGGAAAGACGAAACCGCAAGAGTTTTCCCTTTGAAATTGCGACTTTTCAAATGTATATTGCGTTCAAGAACCTTTTATTTACGGAGATGTGGAATGGAAAACGATGTGAACTGCTATCAGAATCCCCTGACGGACCGCTACGCCAGCAAGGAAATGAGTTATAATTGGTCTCCCCAGCGCAAGCACTCCACGTGGCGCCGCCTCTGGCTCGCCCTCGCGGAATCCGAGAAGGAACTGGGCCTTCCCATCACCGACCTTCAGCTCAGCCAGATGCGCGCCCACCTCGACGACATCGACTTCAAGGCCGCCGAAGCCAAAGAGGCCGAGCTCCGCCACGATGTGATGAGCCACATCCATGTGTTCGGCGACCTCTGCCCCGACGCCCGCCCGATCATCCACCTCGGCGCGACCAGCTGCTATGTGACCGACAATACCGAGCTCATCCAGATGCGCGACGGACTGAAGCTGATTCAGGCGAAACTCCTTCAGGTCGTGAAGATTCTGGCCGACACCTCCGAAAAATACAAGTCCCTGCCCACTCTCGGGTTCACCCATTATCAGCCCGCCCAGCTCACCACGCTCGGGAAACGCTTTGCCCTCTATCTTCAGGATTTCGTGATGGACCTCGAACGCATCACGGAGGAAATCCGGATGATTCCCTTCCGCGGCGTCAAGGGGACCACCGGCACACAGGCCAGTTTCATGGAGCTCTTCAACGGCGACCATGAGAAGGTCCGCGCCCTCGACCGTCTCGTCTCGAAGAAGATGGGTTTCGACTCCTCTATCGCCCTCAGCGGCCAGACCTATACCCGCAAGGTCGATTTCTATGTGGTCTCCGTGCTTTCCGGGCTTGCCCAGAGCGCCTACAAGATGGCGGGGGACATCCGTCTTCTGGCCAATCTCAAGGAAGTCGAGGAGCCCTTCGGCAAGTCCCAGGTCGGCTCCAGCGCGATGGCCTACAAGCGCAACCCGATGCGCTCGGAACGCGTCTGCTCGCTGGCCCGCTACCTCATGAATCTCCCCGTCAACTGCGCCATGACCCACTCCACGCAGTGGTTTGAACGCACGCTCGACGACTCCGCCAACCGCCGTATCGTGCTGGCCGAGGCTTTCCTCACCGCCGACGTGATCCTGTCCCTCGCCGCCAACATCATCGACGGCGTTCAGGTCTGGGAAAAGGTGATCGCCTCCCACATCCGGCAGGAACTTCCCTTCATGGCCACGGAAAACATCCTCATGGAAGCCGTCCGCGCGGGCGGCGACCGTCAGGACCTCCACGAGGCGATCCGCCGCCATTCCATGGAGGCCGGACGCGTGGTCAAGGCCGAGGGACGCCCCAACGATCTGCTGGAACGTCTGGCCGCCGACCCCCTCTTCGCCGAAGTCGCGCCGAAGTTCAAGGACCTTCTGGACCCCGCTCTTTTCATCGGGCGCGCTCCGCAGCAGGTCGACGATTACCTGACCCATACCGTCCGTCCCCTGATCGACTCCCTCTCGAAGGAGGTCGTCTCGGCCGGAAAGGACGAGATCCGCGTCTGAATTTTGTTTCCGTTTCCTTCATAAGAACCAAAGGGGAGGGCTTTGCATGAAAAGTTTCTTTGTCGGCGCGGCGATGCTGCCGCTGGTCATTGTGCTCCTGATCGTTGTTTCGCTGTTCGTCTGGTACGGATGCCGGATCGAACCGGGCAACGGACAGATCGCCGTCCTCATCAAGAAAACAGGCAAAACTCTTCCCCCGTCGGATATCCTCGCCGTCTCCCCGGAGTATAAGGGCGTTCAGCTCGATGTTCTCGGGGAAGGACGCTATTTCCGCAATCCGTATACCTGGGACTGGAAGATTTTTCCGGTCACCGACATCCCCGCCGGAAAATTCGGCGTGCTTGTCCGGAAGTTCGGAAAGGCGCTGCCCGACGGACAGATCATCGCGCCCGGACCCGAATACAAGGGGATCGTCCGCGAAGTTCTCGGAACCGGGCGGCACCGGATCAATCCCTACGCCTACGACGTCCAGATTTATGACGACATCCGGATTCTTCCCGGCAACATCGGAGTGGTCACGAACCTCATCGGCGGCGATGTCTTTTCGGGCGTCCCGAACGATTTCTCCGACTCCCGCGGCTTTCTCGTCGATCCCTCCCGCAAGGGTGTCCTGAAGGAGGTCCTCAAGGAAGGCGCGCACCGGATCAATCCCTTCATCCAGAGCGTTTCCGTGG
>CAZORN010000121.1:1476-8809 GCA_964581935.1 uncultured Victivallales bacterium | reverse complement strand
ACGGTTCCGATGAAGAAATGTTTTCTTTTGCTCTTGACGGGCATCGCCCTGAGGGAAAACGTGTGCAATCCGTCCGGGGAATCGATGCGGTAATTGATGGAGATGAAGTTGGCTTTTCCGTCGATAAGCTGGCGGTACTGATATTTATAGTTTTCGACGTCTTCAGGAACGAGGCAGTCCTTCGGGGGGAGGGGAAGTCCGTCCTTGAATTTCCAGAAACGGTTGTTCTGTGGACGGAGCTGGTAATTTCCGTTGGAATCAAGGATGAAGTAATCGAGTTCGGCGATGCCGAGGAGGGCGCACATGTTTGTGCAGGAGGTCCTGAGACGCTTGTTTTCCGCGAGGATGGCAAGGTATCGGAGGGCAAGGAGAAGAAGGACCAGGATGAAGATCAGGAAGAGAAGAAGCGGGATGGAGATATCCATGGTCCGCAGAAAAGGCGACCGGGAGGGATCGATTATGGCCGGGGTTCCGGAAAAAAAGAAAAGAGGGTTCATGGATTATCCTGTCCTTTCCTGAGAGGGTTGTTCTGGGTGAGTCTGTTGTAGTCGATTTCCTCGACATAAAGCCAGTTCATGGAACAGATTGTCATATAGAAATAAAGAGTCTCCATGTCGTCGGAGAAAAAGAGTCCCGTCTTGTTTTTCCACATGGCCTCGACGGCTTCCGGGGAGGCGAAATAATGGAGTTTCTTTTTGACGGGCGCGGCGGTTTCCAGAATCACGACGCCGTTGCGGTCGAGAAGGACCTTGTTCCTGAGATAGGGGGAAGGCTGTCCGCTGTCGGCCAGAATGCGGATCATCTGGGAGAGGGAAATGTCCGCGCCGACGCAGCCGACGGTCTTTCCCGCAAGGTTCCTGATCGGCATGGAGCAGGTAATGACGAGCTGATGTTGCTTTCCGATGTCCATATAGGGTTTCCCCCAGACTTCGTATCCGCTGGGGGAAGCCAGGGCCGCCTGATACCACGGACGGGTCCTGGGATCGTAGTTTTCAGGATAGTCGTCCGTGAACGGGAAGCAGACGTAAAGTCCGTTGGAGAGGCCGAAATACACGAACGAAAGAATCGGCAATTTTCCCTGGAGGACGGTTTTCTTGAGCTGTTCCTCGCCCGACTGTGCGAGAGAGTCTTTCCCGAGATTTTCGAGGATGACCCGCAGGAAACTCTTCCGGAGAGGATACAGTTTTCCGAGAATCGGTTCCAGTT
The DNA here is from genome assembly GCA_964581935.1 of uncultured Victivallales bacterium. GTDB lineage: Bacteria > Verrucomicrobiota > Lentisphaeria > Victivallales > UBA1829 > SIG94. The sequence continues at coordinate 7,603 of CAZORN010000121.1, read as the reverse complement.
CGCTGTATTGTAAGCCGGGCGCGGCGGTCCAGACGAATTCATCGAAGGAAACCTTCTGTCTGTATGCGGAAGAATCGACATACCCGGGCGGAGCGGTGTCCGGCCTTGCGGCATCGCTGCAGGTGTAGAATTTTTTCCCGGCGTGCTGCGAGTCGCCCAGTTCGAGGAGAAGGGCGGCTTCCCTTGCAATGGTGCGCAGGGACGCTTCCAGGTTCTGAATTCCATTTTCGAAATTCATGCCGGAGCGCAGGCCGTTGACATACGCGATGGAAATGGCGTCCTGATGCTTTTTCTCCAATCGGTCATAAAGGAGTTTGCGGTAGAGGTAAAAGGAACCGGTGGAGAAGACCAGGAGCATCAGGAGAAAGGAGACGATATAGAGGAACCGGCGTTTCCGGTAAAGGGCGCGGGCGGTTCTCCGGAAGAAATTATCCGGATTGGCGGAAACTTCCTCATCGATTTTGAAGCGGCGGATATCATCGGCGAGTTCCGCAACGGTATCATAACGGTCGTGCGGATTGGCTGCGGTGGCCTTGCGGATGATCATTTTGAGGTCTTTGGAAATGTCGTAGCCGAAACGGTGTTCGAAGGTGTCGATGCAGCGATCGGCGGAATTCCCGCGGTACGCTTTTTTCAGAAAGACGATTTCAAAAAGGAGGAGTCCGAGGGAATAGATGTCGGACTGATGCCCGTAAGGCAGTCCGTCGATGATTTCCGGAGCGGCATAACAGGGGGAGTCGGAACGGCGTTTTCGCGAGGAATGTTCACGGAGGTATTCGGCCAGGCCCCAGTCGAGGACATAGACTTCGTTGTATTTGCCGATCATGACGTTTTCCGGTTTGAGGTCCCGGTGTATCACGTTTTTATGATGGGCGTAAACCATGGTGTCGCAGACGCGGACAAAGATGTCGAGGCGCCGTGCGAGGGATTTCCGTTCGTTCTGCTCCAGGTCCTGTTTCGGGATGAATTCGTAGAGGGAGGCCAGCTTGTCCAGATACGCCCGGAGCGTTTTGCCGTTGACCAGCTTCATGGCGAGATGGGAGCCGTGCTTGTCGTCCTCATAGATGTTGTAAACCGTGACGATTCCCGGATGATCCAGCTGTGCGGTGATCTTGGCTTCGATCAGGAAGTCCCTGACCAGCTCGGGATTCTCCTTGGTTTCTTCCGGAAGCGACTTGACGGCGACGAAGCGGTTCAGGTGCTTGTCCTGGGCGCGGAAGACCTTTTCCCGAGCCGGTTTTGCGTCTTCCGCGACCGGACCGATTTTCTCGTAGTCCGAATCGAGCTTGTTCAGGTTGGCGACGGTGGTCGTATCCGTATTGATTCCGGTGGATGCGTTATCCTCGCAGGAGCGCGCGATGGCATCCAGATTGATGGCGTTTTCTCCAAGGAAAGAGGAAAAGAGTGCCGCTCTTTTGGCATTGAATTCCTCGGTGGCGGAAGCATTGTCCGGAAATTTTCCGTTATCCATACGATTTTATCCCAAATCCAGAAGTTGAAAGAACTGCCGGTTGATTGTTTATAAAACCCTGAAAAAAAACTCCCGCCCAAACCATACGGCTGATGAATATAGCATTTGCATTGAATTTGTCAAATAAAGAATTCCCGTTTTTCTGCTGTTTTCAGGACGGCTGGAAAAAAGTCCGTGAAATCAGGAACGCGGCGAGTCGGAGTCCATTGCGGATTCAGGAATGGCGTCGGACGTTTTCTGTGCGGGAGCCGCGGGCTCCGAGACCGGTGCGGGAGGGTCCAGAGCCGGAGATGCCGGCTGGACCTGCGGTGCGGAAGGCTCCGGCTCGACGGAAACCGGTTGAACCGGAGTTGTGTTCTGGGACGCGGGAGGGGCCGCGGCCGGGACCGTATCGATGGCGTTTCCTCCGGCCGGAACTGTCGGCGAGGCAGCAGGCCAGCTCGAAGGTTCCGGAGCCGGCGCCAGTGCCGGTTGAACCGGGGCGGATTTTGCCGGAGTTTCGGGAGCCGGAGCGGAATGGGCCGGATGATTGGTTTCGGGAAGGTCCGGAAGAACCTTCGGGTCCTGAGCGTTAAGGAGCTGGATCAGTCCGAAGACGACCAGAGCGAGGATCATGACAGAGGCCAGGACGATTCCGGCGATGAGGTATTTGTTGCGGAGCCAGCCGTCGGATGGAGCCATGACAACGGTCGGCTGGAGTTCAATCTGCGGGATCTGGGGCGCCTGCATCGGCGGAAATGGATTCAGAATTCCCGATTTCGGCGGCGCCGGCTGCTGGATCGAGGAGCTGGTTCTCCTCATGATGGAGGAGGGAGACTTCGGTTTGACCGAAGACGGGGATTTCGGGCGGAGCGAAGAAGGCGCCTTGGGTTTGATCGAGGAGGGAGAGGCCCCTCCGGACGGTACGTAAATGGCGCTTCTGGAAAGGGGACTCCTCTTCAGGATGGTGACGGTCACCATTTCCGGATTTTTGAGGAAGGCGTCCAGGGAAGAGATGACTTCCTGATAGCTGGGGCGCATGTCGGGGTAGCGGTGCATCATGCGCATGATCAGGGAGGTCAGGGCCAGCGGGATTTCGGTTCTGATCTGGTTGGGGGGAACGGGATTCTGTTTCGTGCGGCACCAGATGAGTTCTTCGAGATTTTCGCTCTGGAAGGGAGGCTTTCCGGTGAGAAGATGATAGAAGGTGGCTCCGAGGCTGTAGATGTCGCCCTGTGAGTTTTCCTCTCCGGTTGCGACTTTTTCCGGGCTGACATAAAGCGGGCTGACCCAGGTTTCCTTCGCCGACGCGAGGGTTTCCGGGCTTGCTAGGATGCTCTGCGCGATTCCGAAGTCTCCGATTTTGGCGTTGCCGTCCGAATCGAGCATGATGTTGCCCGGTTTTATATCGTGATGGACGATTCCGTGGCGGCAGGCGTTTTCAAGGCCTTCGGCGATGTCGCGGATCCATTTCACGACATCCGGGATCGGAAGGGGTTCCGCCGCATTGTTCAGTTTCGTCTCGAGGGAGCCGCCGTTCATGAACTGCATGACGATGTAAGTCTGTCCGTTGAAGACGCCGCAGGTGTAGATGGGGACGACGGAATAATGGTTGATGGTGGCGGCGGTCCTGGCTTCGTTGAGGAACAGGGCGGAACGCTCGCTTTCCGGGGCGATTTCCGGGTTCAGTATCTTGATGGCGACTTCGCGGTCGAGCGCGATGTCGAGCGCCCGGTAGACGCTGGACATCCCTCCGATGCCGCAGGGCTCTTCCAGCAGATAAGTGTCGAACCATTTCGGGATGATGAGCTCGGCGCCGCAGGAGGGACAGGCGATCCGGGCGAAGGGCTGAAGGCTGGTGACGTCCAGTTTCTGCTGACAGTTGTGACAGAAGATTTTGATGGATCTGGGATCGATTTCGGAGTTTGCCAGTTCCGAATCCGGAGCCGCTTCCACCACCATTGCGGGGATTTCGTCCTCGGAAGGGTTCTGTTGGTTCTGGAGTGTTTCCGGTTCCGGCATCGTTCTTTCTTTCAAAATTTCCTGATTATTCCACCAGCCAGCGGGTGGCTAGGGGATGTTCCTGACAAGCTATTTCCAGTAATATATCGCTTCTCTCGAGATTCGCCAGTGTTTCTTTGGCAAGTTCTTCGAGAAGTTCCCGATTATTGCATTCCCCGCTCAGGTGCGCAAGGATCAGTTCCTCGCTTTCCGCGGTGAGAAGCTCCGTCAACGCGTCCAGGGCATCCCGGTTGCTCAGATGTCCGTGACGTCCCAGAATCCTGCGCTTGATCTGGACCGGACGGCTGGATGCCTGAAGGAGCTGCGGGTCATGGTTGGATTCCAGCATCAGCACGGAACACCCCCGGAGCTTCTGACGGGCAAGGAGATTGAGATGTCCGAGGTCGGTCGCCACTCCCAGTTTTTTTCCCGAAACCTGAAAGACGAATCCCACCGTATCGACGGCGTCGTGCGGCAGGGTGAACGGTTCGACGCGGATTCCGCAGAGGGTGAAGGCGCTGCCCGGCTGGATGACGGCCTGACGCTCCGGAAGGAAGCGCACCCGTTCTCCTTCCGCTCTCGTGGCGGCGGTGAAGTAGGCGCAGAGCCCGTGCCGGTCGGCGAAGGTCCGGCATCCCTTCGTATGGTCGGAGTGTCCGTGCGTGATGAGGATTGCCCGGATGCTGTCCGGTTCGATCCCGGACGCCTCCAGACGCGCTTCCGTTTCCTTCGCGCTGAACCCGACATCCAGAAGAAGGCGTCCTTCCGGACCGTGAATCACGCTGGCGTTTCCTCTGCTCCCGCTCCCGAGAACGGTAATCCCGAATTTTCCGGAGCCGTTCAATTTCTTCCGGCTCCTCCCGGAAATATCCGGGCATTTTGCATTAGTTCCATTTGTTTTTTCCCATTTTCGGGGTTATTATAACCCGCTCTTCCGAGATTGTAAAATGGTTTTGGTTTTTTTTATGGAATTTTTAATGAACGGAAAAAATGGAACAGTCAAACAATCTATCGCAAAAGCAAGATCTGAAGCAGGTTATGACGCTGGCTCCCCAGCAGCTTCATTCCCTTTCGCTTCTGACTCTTCCCGTGATGGAACTCGAGGCGCGCATCGAGGAAGAACTGGCCGTCAATCCTGTTCTGGAACTGAATCCTGACCCGGTCGGAGAAGAAAAGAAGGAAGAGGAAGCTCCCGAAGAGGAGGACCGCTACTCCGAGTCCCTGCTTTCGGATTCCGTTTCGTCCCGGGATTATTCCAAGGAGGAGATGATGGACCCGAACCGCGAGGATTACGAGGATCATCTCGGGCGCATCATCGAGTCTCCGGAAGAATGGGATTCCCCGCAGGAGGACGACGACCGCAGAAACTTCATCTTCGATTCCATCGTGGCCGAGACCTCCCTTCAGGAATACCTTCTGGAACAGCTCCGTTTCGCCGACGTCGCCTCCGGAATCCGGGCGTGCGCCGAATATATCATCGGAAGTCTCGACGGAAACGGGTATCTTCAGGGCGCACTGGCCGACGCCGCCCAGTCGTCCGGAATCGGCATGAAGGAGGCGGAAGAGGCGCTCGAACTGGTGCAGTCCTTCGATCCGCCCGGAATCGCCGCCCGCGACCTCCGTGAAAGTCTGCTGCTTCAGCTTCGCGCCCGGCAGAAGGATGATCCCCAGCTGGAAACCCTGATCCGGGAATATTTCGATGACCTGGCAAGGAACAAGCTCCCCCAGATCGCGCGGAGCATGAACATTTCCCTGGACCGCCTCAACGAACTGGTTGCGGAACTCCGGCTTCTCAATCCCTACCCGGGAGCGACCGTCGCCCAGACCACGGAACCCTACATCCTTCCCGAACTGACCGTCGTGCCCGAAGGCGACTCTTTTGTCCTGATCGAGAACGAGCCTCCTTTCGGGCGTCTCTCCATTTCGAAGCATTACACGAAGATGCTCGAGAATCCGGCTCTCGCGGCGGAGGACCGGGCTTATCTCCGCGGTAAGATCGACAACGGCAAAATGCTCATCCACAACCTGGAACAGCGCAAGAAAACCATCCGGCGCATCGGCGAACTGATCCTCAATTCCCAGTATGAGTTCATGAAAAACGGTCCCCGCGCGCTCAAGCCCATGACCATGCAGCAGGCCGCCGACAGGCTCGGCCTTCACGAGACCACCATCAGCCGGGCGGTTTCCGGAAAATATATGCAGACTCCCGTGGGGCTCTTTGAATTCAAATATTTCTTCTCCGGCGGCTTCCAGTCCGAGGAAGGCGAGGAGCTTTCCGCCCATGCCATCAAAAACATGATCCGCGAGTTCGTCGCCAACGAGGACCCCGTCAAACCGCTTTCCGACAGCCATCTCTCCGACCTTCTCAAGGAACGCGGCTTCGAGGTCGCGCGCCGGACCGTGGCCAAATACCGCGAGGAGCTCGGCATCCAGTCCTCCCAGATGAGAAAGACCTTCTGACACCATGTTCACTTATTTCAGGCGCCATCCGAAACTTCTCACCCCGACCCTCTTCCTGATCTGCGTCCTGACCGCTTTCGCCATGCGCACCCACAATTTCAACCGCGAAGCCGCCGCCGTCTCCTCCATCATCCGCGACGCGCCGCCCGTCCGGCAGAATTTCTTCGGACAGTTCCTCCCCGTTTCCCATCCGAACTTCATGCCGTTCACCATCGA
>CAZORN010000121.1:0-1376 GCA_964581935.1 uncultured Victivallales bacterium | reverse complement strand
CCGCTGGTCGTCGTGCTGCTTCCCCTGCTGGGCGCGGCTTTCTGGAAACGCGCTCTTCCGTTCGCGAAACGCCTTCTGCTCCTGGCCTTGCTGGGCGGCGTCCTTTACGGTTTCTGGAACTGGGGCGTCAAGACCCCGCTTTACGTCTCGCACTACAGTCATTTCAGCGAACTGACCGCCGCCAAAATCAAGTTCAACAACGTCAAGCCGCGCGATCCGGACAAGCTTTCCTACGACGCCCGGATGATGTGGACCCCAGCGATGCACTCCGCCGACTGGAAAATCATCATCACCTTTTTCCCGTCGCTGGGCATCCTCACCGGAGCCCGTTCCATCTTCAAGTCGGTCAATGATTTGCTGGTGTTCACGCCGTTTTCGCTGGGACTCTTCTATTTCCTTCTGCTGGGGGCTCCCTTCTTCGCGACGGCGGCCGGGTATCTGAGGCGCGACCTGCCGCGCTCCCTGTTCTTCTTCACGTTCACTTTCGTGTTTACGGTCGGATTCATTTACGTGGTCCGCTACCATGAATTCCTCATCCTTTTCCTGGCGATCTCACTGCCGCTTCTGCTGGACGACGTCGCCCGCGCGATCCGTTACGCACGAAAGACGGATCCGGCCAAAACGCACCGCCGTTTCCTTGCGACTGCCCGTTTCCTGCTGGGAACCGCGTGCGTCCTGCTGATTTCGCTGGAACTGATCGTATCGCTGTTCGGACGCCGCGTCTATTCCGACGATGTCCGGCTTCGCGAAACGGCCACCCTGATCGAGTGGTTCCGGCAGGAGAATATTCAGGGGAAATGCGTCATCACGGATTTCGTGATCGGGCCCATGCTGAAATGTTACGCGAACGCGGCCATCGCGCTCCAGCCTCAGTTCGGACTGGAACGCATCCGGCGTCCCACGCAGATGTATCTCAACCTTCTCTATCACGGCACCGAACGGGACCTCGCCGGATTCTGTTCAAAACTGGACGCGGATTTTCTGCTTTACAACCATGGATACGCCGGGCCGATGACGATCTATTCCGACCGTTACATCGCCGGAGCCAAGAAGATTGCCGGGACGTCCCCGGTCAATATGATGAAATACAATTCCGACAAACTGCTCTGGTTCTATCAGATCGAGCCGCCGCGGGAATTCCGTTCGATTACGGGGATTTATTCCGTGTTCCGGGTCATCAAGCCGAAGGACCGGGTGGAAGCGATGAAGCTCTGTTTCATGGGCGACAGCGCCCTTCAGGACGGCAACCGTTCTCTGGCGGAACGTTGCGCGCGCGCGTCCTTTCTTCTGGACCCCGTTTCGGAACAGACCCGCGTCCTGTATTTCAAGGTATTCGGCAAGCTTCCCGAACTGGGCCTGAACGGCATCCGCTGAGT
>CAZORN010000120.1:0-8834 GCA_964581935.1 uncultured Victivallales bacterium | reverse complement strand
AATGGCGCCCCGGGCGGGAATCGAACCCACGACCCACTGCTTAGAAGGCAGTTGCTCTATCCTCTGAGCTACCAGGGCGTTCTTGTTCCCATCAGGCAAGACGCCTGATGAAGGATCAGACCATAAATCAATAGTCCGGTCGGCAAGCTCTTTAATTTACTTCATCCTGTTCAAAATTCAATCTGAATTGAAAAGTTTTTTTGAAGATTATTCCCCCCACGATATACATTGCGCCCGTGCTGTTTCCGGCATCAGCGGGACCAGGAAAAAAAGCAAGTCCATGAAATGGATATCCAACGCCGCACCTCGAAGGAGTTGCGTTTTGTTGAAACTGGCGTTCATTACGGCGTCATGGTCATTCCTGCGACGCAGTCCCTTGCAAGGATTGCGGAACGGCGGTATAGTATGCGTCGAACGTATGGACGCAAGTTCCTGAAACGGAAGACGGGGGAGTGCAGCGCATATCTCAATACAAATATGAGGCAGGAAAGAACGCAATGAATATAATGCTGGTTCTGGCGCATCCGGACAAGGGGAGTTTCAACCATTCCATAGCGGATGCGGCGGCCGACGCGATGACAAATACGGGGCATACGGTATGGCGGCACGATCTTTATGCCGAAGGATTCGATCCGCTTCTGCCTAAGAATGAGTTTTCCAGAGGCGCGCTTCTGCCGTCCGTGATCGAACGCCATTGTCTGGAGCTGGAAAGTGCGGACGGGATTGTCATTGTCCATCCGAACTGGTGGGGAATGCCGCCCGCGATCCTGACGGGATGGGTTGACCGTGTGATCCGCCCGGGCCGTGCGTATGAATTTGTTGAAAACGACAAGGGCGACGGCGTTCCGCGCGGCTTGCTGAAAGCGCGAGCGGCGATCGTCTTCAACACCTCCGATACGGTTGAAAAACGCGAAGCCGAAGTATTCGGCGATCCGCTCCGGCTGATCTGGGAGAAGTGTATTTTCGACCTTTGCGGAGTCCGCGATTTCCACCGCCGGGTGTTCCGGGTGGTCGTGACCAGTCATGAAGCTGAACGGCGGCAATGGCTGGCCGACGCGCAGGATCTGGTCCGCCGGGTTTTTCCCGGGCGTGCCGACTGACGGCCCCGGAACGGATTCTTCAGGCGTTCGGATCAACGGCAAGATCGGTTTTCGTCATGGACAGACATTTTTTCTGTCGGACGATCAATTCCCGCAAAAGTTCCGGAGCGATTTCCGGCGCCGCGTAAGACCGGTCATTGCCCAGATAGTCGAGCAGTATCTGTCGGAGGGTTGCCGCCGCCGGATCGCTGTTTCGGAGATTGAGCGAAGCAAGCATCAGGCGTCCGGGGCCGACCCGGTATTCGCACAGCATCGCCTTGGGGCGTGCGTGTTTGAAGGACGAAACCATTTCGATCAGGGGCGCGAACGGAAGTTCGGTATGGTCGAAGAGCATGGCCCGGCTGTTTTTGAGCAGGGAATAGAACTGCCAGTCACAGAAGCCGCGGTGCGGAAACCGGTTGAGCGCCGGGTGTTCGCCGATGATGGTTGCCAGATCGCCGCCGACCCGTCCGCTCTGGGTGGGCTGGAAGGTGGCTTCGACGGTATCGGTCGGGAAATGACCGGTCAGCAGGACGCTGTCTCCGCGGCTCAGCATTTCCAGTTCCCGTGGGGTCAGTTCGTCCGTTTCCAGAACTCCGGACGGTTCGGCACAGCGTGTCGGAGTCACGACGTCGGGAAATACCCAGAAATTCCATTCGTTTTCCAAAATCGCCGTCCCGGAAGAAAAGCGGCATTCGAGGGTGGTTTCGACCGGTTCGGAAACTTTCGGGAGAGTGAACTCGATGACCCCGAGAGCGGTGACTTCTCCACTGTCAAGAGGCGGGGAAGCCAGTTCTCCGGAGCGGAGGACGGCGCCGCCGGATGAGCGCAGATTCCATTCCAGGCGTCCGCCGGTCAGAGGCGATTCCTTGCCCCAGCAGGAGGCGCGGAGAGTCCGGGAAAAACGCTCACCTTCTTTGAGGTTGCGGAGGCAGCCGACATCCAGCAGAAGCACGTTTTCTCCGTTGTAGGCCAGAATATCCCGTTCGGATGCGCCCGGTTTGAGTTCATAGAATTCGTTCAGGATGCCGCACGGATAGCCGCAGCGGTGCCAGTGGGCATCGCATCCGCCGAGGAAGTCATACCCTGCCAGCAGGCGGCACCGTCTGGCATTTTCGAGCGTATGCTTGCGTATGCTTGCGGTGATCCGGCATGAATTCCGGTAATACAGCGCGGCTTTGTCCAGCAATCCGACGTCGGCGAGATGTTTGCGGACAGCGCTGTAAAGTCCTGGCCCGATGTAGGTGCCGTCGTATCGATGTTCCAGATCGAGGTTCAGGTAATTCCCGAGAATGCCGACTTCGTGCGACAGACAGGGTTTGCCATAGATTTTCAGATTTCGGTCCAGTTCTTCCGGACACTCGAAATCGCCAGTAAAATAACTCAACATGCCCGCGCTGTATGCACCGTAGACATCGGAAAATCCGGCCAGCGCGGCCAATCGGTCCGGGTTATGCGGAAACGGTGTTTCGACAGTGTGTCCCATCGTATCCGCCTCTCCGTATTCGACGCCGCGAAGCCCCTCCTGCGGATTGAACAGCAGATCGGGCGACAGACGGCGGCAAAGCGCGTACAGACGGTGCAATTCTTCGATACGGGACTCGTCAATCAGGTCTTCGTTGCCGCCGCAGAGGATGATGGCCGAGGGATGTCGCCGGATCAGCCGGACAATATCTTCCCATTCACCGGATTGCGAGAAACGCGGGACTTCGATCTGGATCATCATGCCTTCAGCGTCGGCCGCGTCCAGATAAGGTTCGGGCGGACACCATGTGTGGAAGCGCAGCCAGTTGAAGCCGACGGCCTTGAGCTTGCGGATATTGCTGCGATATTCCGCCACGTTCCAGTGTGCGTTTGCGGTCAGCGGAAAATTGAAGTGCTCTGTACTTCCTCGCAGAAAAACAGGACGTCCGTTGAGGAGGAGTTTTGTGCCGCGAACCGAGGGCCGCCGACAGCCCCAGGAGCGCTCCAGACGGTCAAGGAGTTCATCCTCCTGCTTCAGAATCAGTTCCAGACGATAGAGGTGAGGGGAATGCTCGTTCCATTCCTCCAGTTCCGGCAGATCCGGGGAAAATATGAAATCTTTTTTGTCGGGCGTTACCGCGCCGCGGGAGTCTCCGAGCCGCCACTCCAGCACGGTTCCGGGCTTCGGCGCACGGTGGAGCTCGACATGCCATGTCGACCGCTCCGGTCCGGCTGTGAGATGGGTGTCCCGGATGGCGTTGCTTCCGGAGATTTTCAGCTCGATGCCTCCTCCGATGCCACCGCGTCTTCCCTGATAGCCGCGTATGGCGCAGCCGCGCCGGTCGTTGGCGGTGTTGGAAACGGCGATGATGATTTCGTTGAGGCGTCCGGGGAGAATGGCGGAGGAGAGATCGACGGCAAAGCCTGTGGAATATCCGATGTGTGCGGCAAGCCGGGTTCGGTTGCACCATACGGCGGCATTCATCACGCAGGGACCGATCCGCAGTTCGAAGAGGCCTAAGGCATATTCGTCCGGGATGAACACTTCCCGGCGATACCAGCCGACCCCGAGCAGGAAGGGAGTGGAAGCGTCCGGCGCGACCTGTCCCATGGGAAATTCCATCGGTCGGTAATCGGGATTGAAACGGGCGTCGCGGCCGTAGAAATTGCACGGTCCCAGGCGGTCTTTATGATCGTCCCAGTAGCCGGGAAGCGGCATTGCAGTCTCAAAAATATCCGGTTGAGCCGGAGGCAGTTCCCCGACCGGCCTGAAATCGGGCGTATACCCGAAGTCCCAATCGCCGGACAAATCCATGATTTTTTGCATAATGATATCGATCTCTATTCTTGAAGGAGTTATTTGACGATGAAAATCACCGTTTCCAGCGGTTTGAGTTCAAAATTGATCATCGCCGGTCCGCTGATTTTGGCAGCCGAGGTCAGAACGCCCTTGCTGTCCATGCGGAAGACTTCGCCGTGCTTGCGTTCCGGGACGCATTTTGCCGGATCGGCATTGAATGCGCCGCGATAGGCCGTATCGCCGACATTGACGAAGGTATAGGCGACCGAACCGTCGCGGTGCGACCGGGTCACGGAATTGAACACCGCCGGAGCGACCATTTCGGAGTTCTTGATGTATTCATGGAATTTCAGCGGCGGCGGTTCCGGCGAAAGCGCGGCAGGATGGAGGAACTCGCCGAGCCGCAGGTAATCCCGTCCCGCATCGGTATAATCGACCAGCGACAGGATGAAGCGCCGCAGTTCCGCGTTCTCCTCTCCCTGAAGGAGGCTGCGTCCATAGACTGAAATCCGGCCGAGGATGGTGCCGTCGACAAATAACTGCGCGCATTCGGCGGCAATGTTGTCCTTCGCCTTGCTCTGGGCCATGCCGCGCCCGTGTCCGATCATGTAATCGCCCAGAACCGTTCGCCACAGCGGGATGTATCCGGGCATGGTGTTGACGGCGAAAAGGTAATAATCGAGCTTGTCGGCGAACGCTTCGACCGGCGCTTCGCCGGCCATGGTATTGTTGGCCGACTCTTTCTTGATCAATTCCCGGACCAGCCCCGCCATCCGGCGCTGTCCCTGAATGCCGTAACTGCCTCCGCCGAGGGGATGTCCGTGACCGGCGTCGAAGCATTCCGGGCTGCTTTTCCCGAAGCTGTCCAGATAGATTCCTTCAAATCCCATCCTGAGCGCATTTTCGGACATGACGAGGACCCTGCGGTGCCACCAGTCGGAACAGCGGCACATGGACATCTTGACTTCATAATTATACGGTTTTCCGGAGATGTCTTTTGCGTAATACCGGCTGGCTGCCGGAACATCTTTTTCATCCTGTTTCTGGTCATAGATCAGCGACTGGACATAGGCAAGCACGTGAATATTGCTTTGACTCATCTGACGCAGGGCATCTTCCACTCCGGGCTGCGGAGGCAGGGGGAAACCAAAGCCGTCCATGGTATCTTTTTTGTTCTCAAAATGATACCAGATTCCGAGAATCGGGCGGTTTCCGATGATTTTCCCGATTTCGAGTGCATTGGTCAGGTTGGTCGCGACATTGCGCGGCGGACAGGTGGAAAGTTTGATCGACATGGCCGCGTTTTTGAGCCATTCCGGCACGTCTTTGCGGAAAATCATGGGGCCTTTGGATGCCCATTCCTGTTTGACCCACCAGTTCCGGTAAATTCTGGCAGCGTCCCACCAGTCGCCTTTGAACCCGCAGACGGTCACATAGTACGGGCTGTCGAATGTCTTCAAGTCAGTGCCGCGGTTTTCCGGATAATGTTCGATACCCATGTAAACCCGCAAACTTTTCGGGAGGCCTCTCTGGTAAAATCCTTTGGAATAGCCGTCCGGATCCTCGACACCGATATAGACCCCGTCCGAATTTCTGCGGTTATAAACAGACATGAACTGGAACTTGACTGCAGGGCCTGGATACGGCTGGAGATTCTGTCCGTCGCCGGCAAGCGGAGTGAGGCGGCCGCGCCGGTAAGGATAGACCATCATGGTATCGAGCGGGTCCGTGGTCATGCAACTTGCCGCAATCATCGGAAACGTCACATTCCAGAGAGAACCGTCGCCTCCTGTCACCTTGACGGCAATGTGCCAACGCACCATTGGACTGTCCTTTTCCAACAGGACCCTGAGCGTCACATCGGCGGTAAAGCGATCTTTTTTTACTTGTGAAAAAAGGACGGTCAGAGCGGCATTTCCATTTTCATTACTGCTTCTGACCGTGATGCCGCTCGCGTCGGCCGGCTGCAAGAGCGTCGTTTTGCCGCGTTCCGAAGCCGTCATCAGTTCCACTTTCCACAGGGAAGACGATTTTACCAGATTTTCGCCACCGGTCAGCCACAGTCCCTGGAGCAGAAAATTCTTGCGGTCGAAAAGAATGCCTGTCCGGGAATTGTAAAGACCGATTTCTTTTGCCGTTTCATACACGGCGGCCCCTTCTTCTTTCGGAGCGGGGAAGGGGGATGCCGCCGACAGGTCGGTGGCTACGAACGAAAGCATCATGCAGAGCGATGGGAAAAGCATCTTCATTTTCTGGGCCTTTTTTCTTTATGGAGATTTTCTGTCGATTGCTGTATTATGGCGGGTTACTGATTCGTGGCATACCACCAGTTCCAGATATAGGGCGACCACGCCCATGACGAGTCCGGAATCCGACGGTAGTCCTGTTGCTCGACATGTCCGTCGACAAAAACCGCGTTCACATAGCTCACGGTATGCCGTCCCGCGTCGATTTTTGCTTTTTCCGTATACAGCAGCGAATGGTCGATGGCATCCGTCATGAACATTCCTTTACTGGCCGCAGTCAGCTTGTTGTGCCGCAAGTTATTCAGGCTGTATGTCTGGTTGTAGCCGTAGTTTCCCATATTATGGGCTCCGGTTCCGCCGAAGAGTCCGTTTTCCGTTTGATTGAGGCTGGCCGGACAGAAAATCAGTTTCGGATAGCCGTTTACGTAGTTGCCTGAAATGTATCCAAGGCTTTTGCCGAGGTATTTTCTGGTAATGTACTTGTACCACTGGGAGGATCCGGAGATACCGTTGAAGTTATCAATCTGGTAAGGCGGAAAATAATCGTTGTACTCCGAGGAGTAGTTACCGAACGCCTGGTGAATCTGCCTCAGGTTATTGATGCAGCTGGTTGATTTTGCAATGCTGCGGACTCTGTTCAATGCCGGCAGCAGCAGCGAAGCGAGGATCGCGATGATCGAGATCACAATCAGGAGCTCTATGAGTGTGAAATGAAAAAGCTCACGGTTCGTTTTTCTCTCCGGAAAGACGGCTGTTTTCCTGTTTTCCGGTATCGGCTCCGTCGCCGACACGGGACTGTTCACAAATGAATCTGGCCCTTTTATCATGGTATCTGCCTCCTTGCTCTTGTTATTCAAGAACGCTGATTATTTCAGAAGAATTTCAGTTTTTTTGTTAATGATATTTCTGCATCCATTGACAAATATATTGGAGGATGCTATTTTTATCAAGAGTAATAATGTCGCATTTTCTGTATATATGTCGCGTTTTTGCAGGGTACAATACTTTTTCCGATCTGTTTGTGGAGAAAAACTTATGGCTGAATCGCATTATGTTTTTTTTCGTCGCCGCCGCAATACGCCGCCGGACGATCTTCCGTTCTTCGCACGCAGCGCGGGTCACTACAGCGTAAATGGGAATTATGTGGGCGGCGGCAGGCGGAAACCACTGGTCCAGCTCTACTGGTGCGTGGCCGGAGAAGGTCACTTTTATCTCCGGGGAAGACCTTTCCGGCTCGGTCCGGGACAGGTCTGTTATTATCTGCCCTTCGACCGCCAGCATGTCCGGCCGGCCGGTGACTATTGGGAATATTACTTCATGACTCTCGCGGGGCCCTTGGCCGAGGCGACAATCAGGAACTTCGGACTTCCTCAGGAACCTTTTGTCGCCGGGAATTGCCCTCATTATCTGTTCGAGATGCTTGGCCGAGAGATCCGCGAAGACAGCTGTTATTCGCAGCGCATGGCCAGTGCGCTGTCCTACCAGATCATGGCGATCGCCGGTGCGGGGCTCCTGGCGGGGCATCAGGCACGACAGCAGCACGGGGATCCGTTTGTCCAGGCGGTGAATTTAATCCGTCATTCGTTTGCCAATCCCGAAACCAGTGTCGAAACCATTGCCGAGACCGCGGGAATACACCGGGCCACCCTGACTCGCCGCTTTCAAGCCGGACTTAAGATGTCGCCCAAGGAATATATCACCCAGCTCCGTATGGAACGCGCGGCTGAACTGCTTTCCGGGTCCAGCCTTCCGATCAAGGAGATTGCTCTGATGACAGGCTACAACGATTCCAATTATTTTGAAAAGGTGTTCCATCGGTATCACGGACGGACCCCCGGCGACTACCGGCTTCACTCCGCTCTGCATGTCTTGCCCGGGCGACGCCTGAAACGTCTGCCGTAAGCCTGAACCCGCTGCCGGATAGCGCTGCCGTTTCCCTGATTTCTGAACTGCTTTCCGCTTTTCGTTTTTTTACTGTTCATTATTTCAAGCTTACCCCCTTTCATTTCTCAGGAGACAGGCTATAGTGAAATAATCCAAAAAATTCACATGTCGCATGCAACCGGGGGATGGGGGAGAAATGAAAAAAAATGCTTCATGCGCGGAGCTTATTCCGTGGGGATATTATCTGATCCGGGGAACGGTTCAAGGGGTTCCGGAATTTTCCGGATGCCAGGGGCAATGTAAAGACAACGCTGTGCTGCCGCATTACGATTCCATGCCGGGGGGAAACCGGACATTCCAACCGGAAGCGGTTACGGAAAAATGGAACGTTTCCGAAGAAGTCGCACTGGAAATATTTGAACGGAACAGCGACCTTTTTAAAAGTGAACGACTGACTTTTTTTAATTTGCGCTATACGGATATCTCCGATGTCCGTATGTTGAAAAAGAACTTCTTTCATGGACGCCCCGATATTTCTATTTTCGGAGTCGGATTCGTCAATCAGGAACTGACGAAAATGCTTGATTTCAGGAAATTGCCTCCGCTTGCTCCCGGCGGTGAATTCCTCGGGTTCGATCTTTACGGCTTCTATTTTTATGATGACAAACCGGATTTCAGTTATCTGGATTGTTCAATGGGCTGTCCGTTCAGGCATTGCGACATGGAGAACCGGGTTCCGTCTGAGTTGGGCATTCCTCTGAATTCGCATGGCCTTTATTTTGATGCTGAAAGCGCGGAACGGGTTGCCTCGCATGTCCATGAACATAAACTCGGAGAGCCGGAATTCTATGTCCCGTTCGG
>CAZORN010000119.1:0-9042 GCA_964581935.1 uncultured Victivallales bacterium | reverse complement strand
TCGGAAAAATTTCCTTGTTGTCGGAAAGATACGATTGTGTGGCGATTCCGAGCTGTTTCAGATTCCCCGTGCAGTTGATGGCGCGCGCTTTGTCCCTTGCCTTGTTCAGCGCGGGGAGGAGCATTCCCGCAAGAATTGCGATGATCGCAATCACGACGAGGAGTTCTATTAATGTGAAATTCTTTTGTTTCCTGTTGACAATGATTCTTGTGGCAGACATGTTGCTATCCTCTCTTTGCTGATTTTCAGAAAACCGTTCTGAGAATTCCGCTGTTATCCTTGTAGGTTGCTTTCAGCGTGCCGAACGCTTCCTTGATCTTGAAGAACGCCGCCATGTCGATGACGGAACTGCTTCCGATGGAGGCGACGTGCGTGTCCATGTAAAGAATGTTGCCGCGCCCGTTGTGATGCAGCGAGTAAACCCCGTAGGTTCCCGCGTAGATATTGGTTGCCTGCGACATGATGTTGCTTCCTATAACATTGTCCCGGGAATCCGCCGCGCATGGGAATGAAGAGATGTTTTTCAGTCTGGTGATGTCAATGAAAGAACCTGTTCCGTTCATGCTGAAGTAACCGGTGTCCATTTTTCCCATCACATAGGTGTTCGAATACATCGCCTCCTGTCCGTAGGACTGGTAGCGGTTGATTCCGGTGGCTTTCGCTTCCGTCGTCGCGTCTGGATAGATCGTCGGACAGATCGTGGAGAGTCTCTTCAGCCCTTCAAACTTTTTGAGGTTCTCCCACCATACGTAAGTTCCGTCGACGGCGGATCGGGAGATGTTGAACGGCCAGTATTTGTAGTCCGACATATAGAGTGCGTGGACCGTTCCGACCTGTTTGAGGTTGTTGACGCAATTGAGCGCTTTTGCCCTCTCTCTTGCCTTGTTCAGCGCGGGCAGAAGCATTCCCGCCAGAATTGCAATGATCGCAACGACAACGAGAA
Organism: uncultured Victivallales bacterium; assembly: GCA_964581935.1. Classification (GTDB taxonomy): domain Bacteria; phylum Verrucomicrobiota; class Lentisphaeria; order Victivallales; family UBA1829; genus SIG94. The sequence continues at coordinate 8,099 of CAZORN010000119.1, read as the reverse complement.
GTTCTATCAGTGTGAATTGATTTGCATGGAATCTTTTTTTCCGGAAGCCCGCCGGTGACGAATTCTTTGCGGACTCCCGTGCCGCGGTCATGGAGTCCCCCGCGGAAATTCCTCTCTTTTCGGAAAAGATCATTTTTTCACCTCATTTATTGGATTTGATTTTCTCACTGAATCGCGTTCAACCAGCCGGACCGGGATGAGGAAAGTTCCTTCGTCGGTTCCCTCCTGAACGGCTTGAGCGACTTTTCCGGCAAATTCCGGAATATCGAAGCCGAAGGAAGTTATGTGGAAAAGTTCAGCCCACGGGGTGTTGTAGGAGCCGATGAGACACAGGTCTTCCGGGACCCGGATGCCTTTGAGCCGTGCGCTTTCCAGAATGCGGACCGAAAGGTGATCGGTCGCCGTGATGACTGCTTCCGGTCGTTCGGGGCCGGAGAGAAGCGCCTGGATTCCTTCCGGATTGTCGCTGGTGTTCCGCGCCAGGATGTAAGAGGCAAGACCGGCTTCGATCATGGCATTTACATACAAATCCCGGAAGCGCTGGTTCTGGGGCCCCAGAATATAATCACTGTCGCAGCACATGCCCAGATACGCAATCCGTTTGCATCCCGCCTGTTTGAGGCGCTCCACCCGGATCCTGAATGAGGTTGTGACATCGATCATCACCTGACATCCGGGATAATGCCTCGGACGGGAGCCGTTGCCGAAGACGCGGACGATTTTCTTGAACGTGGAACGGTTTTTCTCCAGAAATTCGATGATGTCCGGAAACTTTTCAAGTTCGGTCTGCATGATGATCAGAGTTTCCACTCCGTTCTTCGCCATTTCTTCGATGGCTGGAAGAAATGATTCCCTGTAATGCGAATCGAGTGAAGTCATCCGGCAGAGATACCCTTGCGTCTGAAGGTTGGCGACGATCTGGTTCCGGACAATGTTGAAGAGGTGTTCTTCTTCCTGCATCAGGATTCCCGCGACCCGGGTCCCGGCCGGGATGGTGCTCCGCTCGAAACCGTTGAAATAAGTGCCATGCCCCGGGATCTTCACCAGAATGTTTTTTTCGACCAGCTCGGAGCACGCCGCACGCACGGTGACGTGGTTTACGTTGAGAAGCCGGCCGATCTCTTTTTCCGGGAGGAGGCGTTCCCCCTTGGAAATTCCGTTGTCGGTGATCATCCGCACGATTTTCTCGCGGACTTCATCGCGGAGCAGCCCTTTTGTTTTCAGATTGAGTGTCGGCATGGACTTTTGTTCCTCTCTGGTTTCTATTATACAGCAAATATACTTTATTGTCAAGATGGCCTATGAAAAAATTTTAAAAATATATTTCAAATATACTTTACGCACAAAAATGATGATATTAAAACTATAGCGCCGGTAAAACAACCCCTGAAGTCCGGCTTTTTCCGGGATAAAAAAGGACGGACTCCGGAAAGAGAGTCCGTCCAGGAATGCGCTTCTGGCGGGGGGATCCGTCCCGGAAGGCTCCGTCGAAATGAGTTCAAGCGAGGGGTTGCGGATCGAAGGCGGCAAAGGAGCTTCCCGGTTCGATCGCCTCGGCCAGCGTCAAGCCCGCAAAGCCGGTCGCCTGCATACAGAAGTCCGGCTCCACATCGTCCGCGTACACTCCCAGCATCCGCGCCTTGAGCGGATGGGCCAGGTATTGTCCGCCTTTCTCCGCCCTGGAGCGGAGATCGGCGCGGCCGGCGATGTATTTGTCGTAATAGGAGAAGAAAGACGGAACGCCGCAGCATTTTGCCGCTTGCCAGTAAAATCGCAGTCCGTCATCGGTGCTGCTGTCGCGATACCCCTCGCGGAGGACCTGGTTAAGGGGACATTTGTTCATGTTGAACCAGCTGCGATCCTCCGGCCAGCGGGCGAGCAGATCGGCGTCGATCCATTCCGCGAGACGCGAGGCGATCCGTTCCCGGACGGCGGAATCGCTGCTGGCGTAATGAGTCCAGGCCAGGCCTTCCATCAGGTAGAAAATCCGGGCGAAATCGCCGATGAGGCTGTTCGCTTCCGGCATCGGGTAGACATTGAACCGGATGGGAACGCCGGATTCGTGCCAGTGATCGCACTGGAAGAGGGCGAAGCGCTCGGCGTTTTCAACATAGCGGCGGTCGCCGGAGACAAGAGTAAAGGCGGACAGAGCGGAACAGACATTGATCGCCATCGAATAGGGGGCGCAGAGTTTATGTCCTACCCAGATTCCATTGCCGTAAGCGCCGTTCGGGAGCGCCCAGATCGGCACCCAGCAGTCGAGCCATTTCCGGGCTGCGTCCAGGTAGCGTTTGCGCCGTTCCGTATCGGAGGTGAACATCGCCCCCTGGATCAGGGCATGGACATTGGAACCGTTGTCGGCCAGGTTGAACTTTCCGCACCGGAGAAGGTCTTCGATCTCCTTCTGTGAAAGTTCCGTGGCGGGTTTTCCCCGGTAATTGGAGGAAAGCGCGCCGTTGGGAAGCTGTTCCCCGATGTAATGGTCGAGATGCGGCCAGACCGCTTCGGCATACTCCCCGCGTCCGAGCAGCTTCGCACCGAGCAGGAGGGTGCGGATCGGATAAAAGAGAAAATACCATTCGTAAGGCGGTTCCCTGAATTTCGGCATCTGCGAAAGAATCCAGTTGCAGTAATCTTCGAGCGCTTCGCGCGGAGTCATTTGTTCATAACGCATATTTCACCTCACAGCCATTTGATTCTCGGACGATATTTCGCATACAGTTTCTGATTTTTTTCCAGCCCGCCCTCCACGTTGATGGAATTGATGACCGGCGGTTCGAAACCGTCCTTCAGCAGCATTTCGCAGGCGGCGATGACGATCGCGTTGCAGAGGAAGGCGTTTCCGAAAGTCGAATAGGCTCCGATTCTGCTTGCGACGCCGGGCATGGAGACGATCGCGTCGCCGTATTCCATATAGGTGAGAAGAGTGACTTCGAACATTTCATGGAGGTTGTTTCCGGACGGGTGGCGGCCCGGAAAATCCTTGGGAAGTTTCTCCGCGTAATCGGTGGAGGTCACGGCAATGACCTTGACTCCGCGTTTTTTGCATTCGAGCGCGGTTTCGATGGTCACGGGATTGATTCCATACCCGTTGACGAGGATCAGCAGGTCGTCCCGCCCGATGCTGTAGGCGTCGAGAATGTACGGGGCCAGTCCGGCGCAGCGTTCGCCGAACGGAATATGCGGAATCCGGATGGAGTCGGCGAAAACCGGACTGATGCACGCCAGTCCGCCCGCCCGGTGGAACATTTCCTCCGCCATCATGTTGGAGTGGCCGCCGCTGCCGAAAACATACACCAGTTTGTCGGCTTTCACCTGATCGGCCACCATGCGGGCGGCGCGCTCCATCATGGGGCGCTGTTCGGCGAGAATCCGTTCCATTCTATTTTCCAGTTCGTCCAGATACTCCCTGATAAAATCTCTCATGACATCTCCTTCCGGATGTGGTTGACGATATATTGAGCGTAGAATTTCATTCCGGCGTCTTCAACGCCGTAAAGTTCTTTCAGTTCGAATTTCATGCGGGTTTCCATTCGTTTTTTTTCATATTTCGCCTTCCGATACGAGTTTCACATCGCAGTCGATTCGGATAAATGGGGCGGACGGCGTATTCAGGCGTTTGATCAGAAGTTCCGCGGCGAGCTCTCCCATGCGGCGGGAATTCTGCACCAGCACGGGCATGCCGCGTCCGGGAAAACCGTCCTCGACCTTGTTGTCTCCCGCGACGACCGGCATTTCCGGAAAGAGCCGGAAGGCCATGGCTCCATACAGGTGATTGATCGCCACGATGCCGTCCGGGGGCTTTTTCATGGCGTTCCATTTTTTGAGAATCGCCGCCACCGCCTCAAAAGCTTCCTTCGACACATTGCCTTCCACCGTGTCGGCAATTCCTTCCTGCCCGAACCATCGGCACGCGGAAGCAAAGGCCTCCCGGCGTTCGGCATAATTGCAGCTGAAGCAGGAATAGTCCGGATGCGCGCCCAGGAAGGCGGCCTTGCGGCAGCCCCGGTCCTTCAGATATTCCAGCGCCTTGAAAATGCCCCCGCGGTTGTCCGGCATCACGACATCGCATTCCAGGATCGGAGGGGCGCAATTCAGAAGAACGGTCAGTGGCCGCGGATGGTTTGTCCGCAGGTGTTCCCAGGCTTTTCCGGAGCGGATGATCAGGCCGTCCACTTTTCCGCGCCGGAGAAGATTGAGCTCCGTGCCGCGATGGCATTCGATTATAACGTTATAAAAAGAGGCGGCCGCGGTCTCCTCGATTCCGGCCAGCGCCTTTCCGTAGAAATCCTGCCTCACATCCTGGAGGGGGTCCGTCACATACCCGATATTCCAGCTCTTTTTGCGGGAAAACATGTTCATATTGCTGGTTTCCTTGAGGCATTCCACAATGGCGTGTTTCTTGAGTTCCGACACACGGGTGGTTGTCGGATTGTTCAGGACGAGGGAAACGGCTCCCTGCGACACTCCGAGCTTCCTGGCGATTTCAGTCTGGTTCATTTTTCCATTCCTCCGTCCTGCTGAATTCAATATAACAGACGCACAAGTCCTTTTCAAACTCTTTTCAAGTTATAATTCAGGTTATAAAATTGGAAAAACGACAACCCTGCTGTATAATAAGACTCCGGAGGCGTTTTTATGGAATACCGGATCATTTCGCTTGAAAAAGGTTCCTTCCGGGCGGAGATATGCACGCTCGGAGGACAACTGATCCACGCATGGAACGAAGGGCAATCCCGCCCGCTCCTCTGGATGGGGCGCAAGGCGGAATTCACCGGGGGAAAGGCCATTCGCGGCGGAATGCCGGTCTGCTGGCCGTGGTTCGGCGCGGCGCCGGTCGAGGGACGCCCGCCTCAGGGATTCGCGCGGCTCTGCCGGTGGGAAACCGATTCCGTCCGGAAAGATTTCGTCCGGATGCGTCTTCCGATGGAAAATGTGCCTCCGGAATGGATCGATTTCCCTTTCGAGCTCGTGATGGAAATCCGTTTGTCGGACGGGGTGGAGGCGGTTCTTTCCATGACTCAGTTTTCCCCGGCGGCTGTCCGGATCAGTGCGGCGCTCCACACCTATCTGACCGTGAGCGACTGCCGCCGGATTGAAATCCATGGCCTGGAAGGAATTCCCTATACGGTCAAGGGGGGAGGGGAGCAGCCCGGCGAAACGGCTCCGCTGCAATGCCGCGGCGAATGCTGCCGTCTGTATTATCCGCATTCCGGCATGGCGGAGATCGCCGATCCCGGATGGAATCGCCGGATTCTCATTGAAAAAGAGGGATCGCGCTCCACACTGGTCTGGAATCCGGGCAGGGAGCGCGCCTCGAAGATTCCGGATATGGCGGACGGCGAATATACCGGAATGGTCTGCGTGGAAGCAAACCTGGCCGGGGCGGATGCCCTTGAGCTTGTGCCCGGCAAAACGCATTGCCTGAAACAGAAGTTGCGAATCCTTCCTTTATAGGAAACCTCCGTTATCCGCGCATGAATCCAGGTAGGTTCGTGACTCCGTCGCGAACTGAATTTCAGTTCGGCAGAGGACTGCCGAACCTACCCGGAACGTCGCAAATCAAAAATTCTGTTGAGCTCAATGCGACTGTTTACTATCCTTAAGGAAGCAAATGGGGATTATTCTTTTTCACGGTTCCGCAATTCATTCGTTTTCCGGAGTCAGATTTCTTCGAGCCTCACGTCGTCGAACCAGGCAGTGCCGGACGCATTCTGGATGCGGAGTGTCATATAGGATTTTACCTTTTTGTTTGTGTTCTTTCCTGTCGTGAATTCATGACTCTGGAACGTCCAGTCCATGGTTCCCGACAGGAAGTTGTGACTTGGAAACCAGCGGTTCGCGTCGTCCCAGATATTGGCGCAGACGCCTCCGCCCGCCTTGACCGGTTTTACATCCTGAAGCCTGACGTAAAATGAAAGACGGTATTTCGTGTCGGGTTTCAGTTCAGGGAGGTATTGTGTGACGGAGACGCTTTTGTCCGTCTGAAGCTTCATGCTGTAAGGGGCGCCGACGAAGGTCGCGGAATCCAGAGTGCATTTGTTCTCCGCGTCCGGTTTACCGGCGATCCATCCGCCAGTCCATTCCGATCCTTTCCAGACTCCGAAATGGCGTTCAGAACGGGTCGGGATCATGGAAAAATCGCCGTTGACCAGAATTGATTTGTCCTGCTTCACGGTCAGCGAACCATAGTTTTCCAGATCGTGGAATCCGCGTGCGAAAGGACTCCAGATATAAAGGGGTTCGTAATCCGAACCGGTTTTGAGGATTCTGTTCCGGGCGAAATTGGCAGGGAATTCCTCTTTCATATCAGGAAGATTTTTCAGAGGAATTGCGATTTCGGCGCTCCATGAATCCTTCTTTTTTTCCACGTTCACCGCAGCTCCGGAGTTCCAGCCTGAATCCTGCTTTCCGGAGGCTCCCAGTTTAACGATTTTCTGGTCGCAGAGAGAACCTTCCGAATTGACCATCAGCTGATAATAGGTTTTGCGGTCGCCAGAGGGATTGAGGAAAATCTCTACGGAGTTGTCCTTCCAGATTTCCACATCGTCCGGCTTCCGTTTGATTGCAGCAATGTCTTTCATGTTCGTTTCCTCGCAGACAAAACGGATATGGAGTTCCGCCGGAGTTTTCCAGACCTGGACTCCGGTCCTGACCGTCTTTTTGAATTCGGAATTTCTTTCCTTCCGGAACGGGATCAGCGACAGTTCCCGTCCGGGAGCGTCGAAAATTGGGAATTTCAGTCCGTTGACCGCCGAATTCATTTTGCGATATTTTTCCGATGCGGCGACCAGCGGATCATAGAATTCTCTCCGGATCAGAGCAATCCGCTTTCCTTCCAGCGTATTGTTTCCGGCCAGTTTTAGCGCTTCCTTCAGTTCATTATCCATCGCGGCGAGGGCCTCGGCGGAGTAGATTTTGTTCCAGAGATCGTAGTCGGACGGCGGGGCTCCGACCGGTCCCAGCGGAGTGTCTACGGTCCGTCCGGCGATCTTTCCGACCCAGTTGTCTTCCAGCTGCTCGTAGAACTTCTTCATAACGGACGCCGCTTTTCCGAACATCAGACGGTAATGCTCGTCCAGCAGGGCATTGATGTCGGACTTGTTGTTCCAGGCAACTCTCGAGAAAATATAGTAGTTGAGATAGTTGTAGAGGAAACGGTCGCTCTCCGATTCGCCATAGGCGCCGAATATCCAGGGGGCAAGCTCCTTGTAATATTCTCCCCATGCGCGCGGGCTCATCTGCGGAATACCCGGCATGGAGAGAGAGGCCCATTTGTTGGCGTAATTCCATATCCAGACTTTGCGGCCGAGTTTTTGGGTCCAGGCCTTGATCTCCGCGTTGTCCAGCTTTTTCTGGGCAGGATTGCCTTTGGACCAGGGGCCCGTTTCCGCGACCATGACCAGGACATTGTCCGGGATGTCAAAGGCCGGAACCCGGCGGTAAGGACGGTAGGCCATCATAGTGACATACCCCGGTATTCCCTCCTTTTTGAGGCGGTTCGCAATGGAAACGGTATTGCCCCAGAGAAGTTCGGTCGCGTAGTGCGGATCATCCTTCTTATAGGAGGCCTGACATTTTTCGCATTTACAGCCGCTGAAAGCATCCTGAGGCATGATGTCCACGTAAGGGAGACTTACATTGCTGCCCCATCGGTATTCCTTTGCATTCCGGCCTTTCGCCGGGATTCCGCGGACTTCGGCTTTTTCTCCTTTCAGAGAGGAACGGACATCCTGATAAATTTCTTCCAGGATGCCGCTGGTGTAGCAAAGCTGTCCGGGATGCTGGACGGACGGATCGTTGCTCCGGTTGCCGTTGCTTTGGAGGGCGAAGTATTCAGGATGGGTTTTGCCGAAGCGCTGGATATATTGAAAGCCGTTCAACCCGTGACAGCAGGGCAGGTATTCCGTTTCGAGACGCAGACGGTAGTTGTTCAGCGTTTTGGCCGGGTTGATCGTGGCGTTGCGGTTTTCCCCTTCGAAGTATTCGCCGTCCCAGAAGGTGGAGACTTTGCGCTGGGTGAAATCCGGACGGTCGAAAACATCCATCTCGGGGATGACGAGCTGGTCTTTTTTCGGCACGATGGTTCCGAGTTCGCC
>CAZORN010000118.1:0-9097 GCA_964581935.1 uncultured Victivallales bacterium | reverse complement strand
ACCTCGGACGTGGCCCGACCGAACCATGTTCGGAAATGCAACGTGTAGGGTAGGATCGGCAGTCCCATGCAGAACTGGAGGGAAACCTCAGTTCGCGACGGAGTCACGAACCTACCTCGGACGTGGCCCGACCGAACCATCCTCCAAAAGACATGAACGTTTCCGGAATCTTCCGGACAATAAAAAACACGCCCTCGCCGAAGCGGGGCGTGTTTTTTTCATCCCGGACGGGAAATCAGCGGAACCGTTCCCATGGGATGTTGACGGGCGCGCCCTGATTGATGATCTCGTCCAGATGCAGCAGCAGGGAGAAGTCCTGAAGGTCTACCCGCTTTTGCTGTGCGAGCGTCCGGAGGGCGCGCGCACAGCGGGTGATGATCACTACGGATTCGAGCGTGATTCCTTTCAGTTCCTCTTTGGCCTCGGCATAGGTTTTGCCCATCCCGAGGAGATAGCCGAGACGCCGGGTGCGTCCCCCGAAAATCGTGACGAAGAGGTCGCCCGCGCCGGGGATTCCGGCGGCCATCAAGGGATCTCCGCCGAGAAGCCGGACAACTCGTGTCATTTCGCGGCAGCTCTGTCCGAAAAGCGCGGCCTGCGGATTATACATGTAGGCGTCTTTCCCCTCGAGTTTTTCCGCCAGCCCGATCGCGATGGAGACTCCGACCGCGAAAGCGTTCTTCATAGCCACGCAGCCTTCGACACCTTCAATGTCCGTCGTGACGGTGATATGGTAATAGTCGGTCGCGAGGAGCTTCTTGAACTTTTCCAGAGTGTCGGGATTCTCCCCGCAGAAACAGACCATCGTCTGGTGGCGGTCCGCCAGTTCGTAAGAGGTGCACGGACCCCCGATCGCGTTGAATTCGATCCGCCCCCGCTGTTTTTCGGAGAGCCTGGACTTCAGGAAACGGGGAAAGGTCATGAGGGAGCCGTCCGGGTTGTCCAGCAGTCCCTTGGTGACGGAAAGCACCGGGACGTCGAGCGGGAGGCGCGGCAGTACATATTCGGCGAACCAGTCGACGCCGAAGCTGCTGACTCCGCAGATGACGTAATCCGCGCCGTCGAGGGCCTTTTCAAGGTCTTCGATCTGGTAACAGCGGATGCCGTCGGGGAGCGTCCGTTTCATCGGAATATGGCGGGAGGTCGCGGCGACTTCTTCGATGATGGCGCGGTCCAGAGGCGTTCCGACCAGGCGCACTTCGTGATGGTTGTCGCGCGCCGGACGGCTCATGGCCGACCCCATCATCCCCGCTCCCACAATGGTGACTATTGACATGAAAAGATACTCCCGTTCCTCTGAATGGAGGGACGCTATGAATTGCGGACGGAAAAAAGGAAGAAGATAAGAAAAGAAAAGCGGAGGCTTTTACTTGGATTTCTTGTCATCATCATCGAAATCGTCGAAGTCCATATCGGAGAATTCGTCGTCGTTTTCGAGTTCCTCGTCTTCAAACTCATCCGAAAACTCATCGTCGAAATCGTCCTCGTCATATTCGTCCACGACGGAATTCGCCGTGATCAGAGTACCGCACTCGGGACAGCAGCCATCCTCGGCTTCCACCAGCTTCTCACTAATTTCGATGTCACAATACGGACAAATCAATACCATGACTGCTTCTCCTAAGGTTAGAGGTTCCGGGAGGATATTTCCTTCCAGAAGCGAATTATACGGAGTATTTTCAAAATTGCAAATCGAAATATGAAAAAAAACGATATTTTTTCAGTCATGCAATTGAAAGGCGTATGTGATCCAGCAAATGTTCAGATACATTCAGACGCTTCAGACGCTTCAGACGCTTCGGACGGTTCGGACGGTTCGGACGGTTCTGGCGCAGGGCCGTCCCTCTGACAATAAAGCGTATACCCTATTAAATTTGCGAAAAAAAGATGTAGATCCCATCATATAGGATTCGGCTGTCAGATGAAATGCAAAAGTCTCATGCGGGTGGTCTGTTCTCCCAGGAAACGAGCATTTTTCATGGATCCCGTTAAAAATCTAAAAAATAAATTTATAATTACTTGATATTTCAGATTTATTATGATATATATAGTATATTGAATTTTGGAGGACGCGGATGATTAAGCATAAATCACAACAGCTGTATGATCTTCTACGGGAAGAGCTGCGCCGTGGAGTCTGGCCGTGCGATCAGAAATTGCCGTCGCTCAAGGAGCTTGCGAAGCAATACGGGGTCAGCGTCAATGTCGTCAACAAAACCATCGAGATGCTGAAAGCGTCCGATCTGGTGCGCGCCAAATCAGGAGACGGAATTTATTCTCAGACTTCAGGGCAGGAGGAAGCAATGACGTTCCGCTGTTCTGAAAAACGGATTTTCGGCAATTATCCATGTGCGAAACATCTCAAAGTTTTGGTTGAGGATTATGAAGACTGGCAGTTGGTGTTCTGGAATGACTTCTTCAAGGAGTTTGTTGCGGAGAATTCCGATATTGAACTCCAGATCAACTACAATACCACGCAGGGTAGCGATGGTTTCGATGTAGGCATCGGCTCCGTGGAATTTCTGTCCCGAAACGGCTTCCTGCCGGAAACATTGTATCCCTCGGCTGTTTTCCGGGAATTTTACCCCTCCGTCTATGACGGCGCCTCTCTTTGCCCGGAAGACCTTGTCTACAAGAAACAATGTTCATACTTTCCCTACGGCGTGGTCCGTCATTACTTCCTTGGCAATGTCCATGTGCCGGAACCTGCTGCCGGAGAGACGGTCCTGGATTATCTGGAGCGTCTCTACGGATTCAGCCATGGAAAATCGCGCTGCTGGCTCTTCACTGGATTGCATTTCCTTTCCGAAGCCGGATTGGACTTCATGGATTCCGATTCCGGACTGCTGCGTCCTCCTCCACGCGAACAGATGCTGGAGGTTTTCCGCCGAGCTCGCAATCTCTACCGGCAGGGCGCACTGATCTGGGAGCATGGCGTGTATCCCGACTACGAGTCTCGGTTCAACACCGCGCTCTCGCATCCGTTCCAACTGCTCGAGCTTCCCGGTAACAGCAAAAGCTGCAATGTTGGAAAGAATAAGCTTGCAGAACGCGGGCTGAAGCTCTTCACCATGTCGGAAACACAGCCGCAATATATCTATCCTCTGGTGTTGGGGATTGCCCGGAAATGCATTTTTCCGGAAGAAGTCCTGCGGATTCTCGTCGGGCTTCTGGCGGAGAAAACCCAGCGTATGATGGAAAATATCGGCATTGGCGATGGAATCCGGACGGGCAGAATGTCTCCGGACCTTGCCCTTCATCCTCTGATGGCTCCAGAGCTGCAGTATCTCGATTACTTCCGTTATTTCATCAGCTGGGAGTTTTTTTATTATCTGAACGGACGTCGCGGAGACGAAGTATACGATTTCATCTGCGCCAAGCTCAAATATTGCCAAAGAAATCCGGCATTGCCTGCTGATTGAAAAACGGCGGATTATTGTCTGAAAAGCATAAAACGTAACGGAATTTTTATAGAAAAGGAGTCAGAAATATGAGAGACGTATTGAAACGGTTTGGCAGATTTACTCTTATAGAACTTTTGGTTGTGATTTCGATCATCGCTGTTCTGGCGGCGCTGCTGATGCCGGCGCTGTCGGCGGCGCGGGAACGCGCCCGCTCCAGCAGCTGTTCCGCCAAACTCAAACAACTGGGCCTTGGGTGGACGATGTATTTGAACGATTATAATGAAACATTGCCGTATACCATTTTCGGCCATACGCTGCTCTGGAAAGATTACATGGGAAACAATGCCATTGCAGGGCAGAAGAATTTCTACAAGATGATGGCATGTCCTTCCGCCAAGAACGATCTGACGGCCGGCAGTTACGCGATCAACCAGTTTTTCATTTATACGCCAAGTCCGTTTGCGGAGCGTAGCGAGGGGGTGAAGGTGTCCCGGTTCCAAAATCTGAGCGGCCGTGTTTTTACCCTCGATACTCAGGTGGGATGGGGATTGTTCAATACGCATAACGGATTGGGATCATCCATCACGCCGCTGCAGGAAATCTGGCGGCACAATATGGGAGGTAATATTCTCTGGATGGACTGGCATGTCGACAGACGCAGCAAAGCTTTCTTTGACAAACTCGCAACTTCCGACGTTACGGCTTACAACCGGATGTGGAAATTGATGAATTGAAAAAACATATCAAAAGATTTTTATCGGACTGGAGATCAAACGCATCATGAAATTTAAAATCACTCCTTTGCTGTACTGTCTGCTGTGCGTCATGGCGCTGAATGCTCATGCTGCCGAAAAGCCGGGAGAGCCGCTGCTGCGGTGGGATTTTTCGGACGGCAAATGTGTTGGAATTACTGCGGGCGGAGAGAAAGTTCCCGGAGTCGTGGAAGGCAAGACGATGGGCAGCCGGGAGTTTTTCGGAGAACCGTCGCTGGAGTTGTCTCCCGGCGGCACTTCATTGCCGTTGTCGGAACGTTATTTCGACATCAATCAGGGAACGGTCGTTTTCTGGATCAAGCCGCTTGGGTGGCCCTCCGGGGAGAAGGTCGGGAAAGAAGTTCCGCTGCAGCTCCTGGCGCTTTTTGCGGTCGGCAATTCCGGCGGCAGCAATTGGAGCCAGCTCTGCTATCTGGTGTTCAATCCGGGAACCGGCGCCGTTTCGCTGGATTACCGTTCTTTCTGTTCCGAACCGTCGCCGCGGACAATTTACACGGCGCAGAAACTTGAAAAGGACGCACTCAAACAAGGGGAGTGGAGCTTCATCGCGGTTTCCTGGAGCACCATGGAACTGAACCTGTATTTCAACGGGAAGCGGATCGGTTCGGCCAGCTATGGTCTGCCGATCAGAAAAAAGCTCAGTGAATACTGGAAACTTCAGCTGATGCCGTCAAAATGGTGGAAATGGCAGGAAACTCTTCACAGCGCCGTCGCCGGAGCGGCCTTATACAATACAACGCTCGATGATGCGCGGATCGCGGAACTGTATGCCGCGGCCCGGATAGCCCGGCAGGCCGGAAAGGTTTCCGCAGTTACCGCACCTCTTCTCCGTGCTCCGGTGCGGATTGACGGACAGATCGATGCGGATGAATGGAGCGACGCTTCACGCGTTCCTCTTCTGAGGACCAACGACAACGGGATGCTGGACACGTCGAAGATGGCATGGGTGATGCTCAAGCATGACCGCGAAAAACTGTATGTCGCCTGCCGCAGCGAAGGGACGTCCCGTGTTGCCGGACAGCCCGGAGCAGCGGATTCGAAAGTTTATGAAGGATCGGTCTTTGAAATCGCTGGACGTCTCCCGGAAGCAAAGAATCCGCAGGAGTGTTTCCAGATCGCGGTCGGACCGAATGGCGCTCATACGAGCCGTCGCCCGAAGGAGGGGACCGGCTCGCCCGCATTTACTGCCGCGGGTTCACTCTTGCCTGAGCAAAAAGGCTGGGAATGTGAAATCGCCATACCGCTTCAGGAAATCGGATTTGTTTCTCCAGGCAAATACGACATGCAGTTCGTTCTTCATCGCCCGGAGAACAATGAAGCAACCCGTAATTGGCTTTTATGGAGCATGAAACATCCGCGGAAGATGTACTTCGACGGCATGGGAAAGGTTCAACTGGGCAATGAATCGAAAGCATGGCGTGCCGAGTCACTTGGAAATTTGAGCAATGGGGAAAAAAATGTAGCCGTTTCCGGCCCCGGTCTGACCTGTACCCTTACTGCCGCCGATGGACAGCCGGTTCCGGAAAAACTTTTGCCTGGCAGTTACCGTTTGAAGCTTTCGGATGGAGAAGGGAACTATGACTTCGAGTCAATGTTTTTTGTCCGAGATCCGCTTCATACCGCGATCGGTATCCATGCGGCTGAAAACCGGCTGGAAGTCAAAGTCGACGCCGGTGGCATGTTCATTGCCGGCAATCCGCTCGATGTCGATGTCCGGCTGACCAACGCTTCCGGGAAGCTTTGCGCGGAAGGGCGCTCTAAATTGAATGCTTCCGCCGGCACGGTAAATCTGCCTCTTTCGAACCCTCCGTGCGAGCGTTACGACGTGACGGTATCGGTCACTGCCAACGGGAAAACCATGACCCGCGTCCATTCCTTTGAGAAGCCTTCGGATATTTTTCTGCGCGACCTCAAAGGAATGGAAAAAACCGTATATCCGCCATGGAAGCCGTTGGTGAAGAATGGGAATCAGGTATCCACGCCGTTCATTACCTATACCTTTGATCGCGGAGCGTTTCCGGTCAGGGCGGTCGCCCACGGGGAGCCGGTGCTTGCCACGGCTCCGAAACTGACTGCCGTGATCGGCGGAGTCGAATACCTATTTGTCACCGGGGAAGAGAAATCCGATTCGGAAAAGCCGGAGGAGTTTATCGCCTCAGGCAGGATGATGGGCGGACCGCTTGAACTATACTGGAGACGCAAGCTTGCTTATGACGGCATGATGCGCTATGACCTCCGGATTTCATCTGCACAGCAGGTCACAATCGACCGGCTGCAATGGAAGATGAAGGTTCCTGAAAATGTGGCGCGTTATTCGCTTTCTCCGATCTACAATCACGAATGGACAACCTCCGGAAAGGTTGATGTCTTTCCGAACGCCTGGCTTACCAACAATCGCACCGGCATCACTGTCTTTACCGATAATGATGCAAATTGGGTTTATGCTCCTGGCAGCAAGCCGATGAAGCTCCGCCGTTCCTCTGGCGGCGATGCGGAGGTGATACTCCAGCTGATCGAAAAACCGGTCTTGCTGACAAAACCGGCGAAATATGTGCTGGGGCTGGGGGCGACACCGACCAAACCGCCGCGAACGGACTGGCGGAAATTCCATAGTGACGGCTGGGGACGTCTGAAAGGCCAGAACCTGCAGGTTGTCGGCTGGGCGGGAATGGAAAACTGGTTATTCAAACGGACGTATGACTTCAGCCAACCCTATGACAACAATTTTGAATACTGGCGGAAACTCATGCTTGGGCGCCCAGCAAAAATCAAGTCCGTTTTTCCCTATGGATACCTGGGGGCAATGCCGGACAACACCCCCATATTCGATTACTACGGCAGTGACTGGAGCTATACGGTCAAAGGTTTTGCCCCGCCGCGGTTCGAGCAGCAGATTGATCCCAATGACCGACAGTATTTTTATTTCGGCAATCCGGTCTGTCGAAACAAAAAAGCCTATGCGGACTTCATTACGTATTACGTCGACGAGTTCATGGGCAAGTTTTCCTTCATTCCCGGTCCTTACTTTGACGGCGGCGGAGTGGAGGAGACCGATACCCCCTATGGCGATACCGATCTGTCCGACGTCTTTGATCCGCAGCGCAAGGTATACAACAACAATATCTTCGGCTTGCGGGATATTGCTGAGCGTTTCTTCAAGATTACCCGCCGTCATCGCGGGGATACAGGATTGGTTTACTTTCACAGCTGGCAGGATTATCGCCCGGCAGTTGCAAGCTTTTTTGATATCATCTATCCGGGGGAGGAATTCATGCACAGCATCATGCGGGGCCTTCAGGTTTATGTTGATGCTCCTCCCGAACAATGGCAATCCAACTACAGCGGGTCCATTTACGGCACATCTGTGCAATTCCTTCCCCAGTACCGCAACTACGGAGGCAGTCTGCTGACCATGCCGAAGGAAAAACGCCGCCAATATACCAAACCGCTTCTGATGATGTGTCTGCTTCATGATGTTCCGCTTTCCGGCGGTTTTTATCCTGATGTCGAGAAAGCGTGGGAAATCCTGGATTCCTCATTGCAGGCGGACGCCGATTTTCATGGCTACTGGCAGCAGCACGAATTGAGTTCCGGGCATCCGGACGTCAAGATCAGCTACTACCGGACTCCCGGTTCGCCGGAACTGCTGGTAATCCTCGGCAATACTGGCCGTAAGGACCAGGAAATCCGCCTCACTGCCGACAAGGCGAACTATTGTGCGATAGATGCTGAAACCGGCGACAAGGTCGATTTGCTTTCTCCGGTGAAAGTGGAGAACTGGGGCTTCCGAATTCTCAAGCTGACGCCGCTCTGAATCATGGCAGATCCGGTTTCCTTCTTGGAAATTTCAGACATCTTAATGTCAATTTTACACAAATATCGATGACAAAACGGCATTTTTTCCCGGCAAACCTTTAAAAATTCTGGATTTCTCCTTTTTTAAAGTTATATTACTGGGTTGATCTTTGAGAAAACCGTTTCAGAACGAAAGGGATGGAAAAATGGCATTTCTGGATGACCGCTATCTGCTTGGAAACGATACGGCGGCAGCGCTGTATGAGGAAGTCAAATCACTGCCCGTCGTGGATGCCCACAATCATGCCGACGTGGCCGAAATCGCGGCAAACCGGAATTATTCCAACGCCTGGCAGGTCTGCGCCGCCACCGACCATTATGTCTGGGAAATGATGCGGAAACGCGGCATTCCCGAAGAGTTCATCACCGGAAAAGCCGAGCCGAAGGAAAAATTCCTCAAGCTGGCGGAGGTATTCCCGGAACTGGCCGGAAATCCCGTTTACGAGTGGATTCATCTGGATCTCCGCCGCGGACTGGGATTGAAGGACGCGCGCGTCAAGCCGGACACCGCTGAAAGTCTCTGGACTCTGATCAACGAAACTCTCGCCACCGATTCCAAGCGTCCGCAGGGACTCTTGAAATCCATGAATGTGGAAGTGATGTGTTCGACCGATGATCCTGTTGATCTTCTTGAATCGCATGAAGTTGCGAATGCCGCCATCGGCCGCCGACTGGTTCGTCCGACGTGGCGTCCGGATAAAGCCGTCAATATTTTCTACCCCGCGTGGAAGTCTTACATCCAGCGTCTGGAAGCCCGTTTCTCCGTGAAGATTTCCTCCGTGGATGAACTTGTCGCCGTGCTTCAGAAGTCCCATGACTACTTTGTGGAAAAGGGCTGCGTCGCCAGCGACCACGGCATCGAGTATCCTCTGTCCGGAGATGCCACCCGTGCCGACGCCGAACGCGTCTTCAAGAAAGCTCTCGCGGGCGAATCCCTCACCCGCGCGGAAATCAACGACTACATGTCCTACCTGACCGTGAAGATTGCGGAGATGGATGCCGCGTCCGGTTGGGTTTTCCAGATGCACATCGGGGCGGTCCGCGACATCCGCGACGTCCTGATGA
>CAZORN010000117.1:0-9446 GCA_964581935.1 uncultured Victivallales bacterium | reverse complement strand
AAGAGGCTCCCAAGGCCTGATCCGACGCGACATCCTGTCACGATTGAAAAACCGCAGGAGATCATTCCGGCGGTTTTTTTGTTTCCGGACCAAAATCTACAGGGTCTTTCCGGAAACAAGGGAAGAGGCGACCAACTGTGTGGAAGTGATGTTCGACTTGCGGCACATCACTGAAACCACGGCTTCGCCGAGCCGGGTCCCGATTTTCTCGAGATCGGGGGCAAAGGTGGTGAGATCATACTTTTTGAAGCGGATGTCGCCATCGAAGGAAATCAGTCCGTAATCCACGCCGGGACGCAGTCCCTGCCGATGTCCGGCTTCGATCAGGGAAACGGCCAGAGTGTCGTTTTCGGCAATCAGGACAATCTTTCCGGAGGAATTCAACACCGGGAATGTGCCGTGAACGCCATGAATGAAATGTTCCAGAGGAACGGTCTCCCCGCTGAACCGCTGAAGTCCTTTGCGGATTCCCGCGCATCGTTCATTTTTCCATTCCGATGAAGACCGTGTATGGCAGAAAAACACCTGTTCCGCTCCGCGTGACACCGCCAGCTCCCCTGCCCTGACGCCATCGATGAAATTATTGATTCCGACAATATTGCAGAAGGAAATGTTGCGGCAGGAACCGGAGCGGTCGAACAGGAAAATACGGTCGCTGAAACGGTAAAAATCCTCCATGTCGGCAAACATGCGTTCGACATCATCGACGCCCGGCACAAGGAGCATGCTGTTCGTGCCGCCTGCGATCAGCTCCGGAATCCGTTCTTTCCCGAAAGCGTCCGGATCGTCTCCGGCCATGACCTCCTCCACCTCGATTCCGCTACGGTCGAGAATTTTTTTGAGAGGTTTTCTTATACGATCGTTCCAATGGATATGCACGCTTTCGTGTCGGGCATAATTGATGACCGTAAGTTTCATGGAAAGCAGTTGGATCAGGCGTCCCTTTTCCAGAAGGTTCGGTTTCCTGACAATCACCGTTCCGCCTTTTTTATTCCGGAAAACGAGCCCGGATTCTTCGAGCGGACGGATCGCGCCCGACGCGTTTGCGCGATGGGTCCGGAAGGTCTCCGCCAGAACCGTTTCAGTCGGCAGTCTCTCGCCGGGCATCGTCCCGTCAGACGTCAGCTGTTCCAGAAGGCGACGGAATATTTTTTTCTGCACAACATTCATTTTCTATTTCCTCTTTCTGAAATGCCATATTTTAAAAAATAATAGTCATCATTATAAAATCGAACTTAACCATTATCATGATTATACTATTCATCTATCCATAAGACAAAAATATAATGCATGAAAATCTATTTTCAATAATGAACATTTAAAAGGAAATATCGCAAAAGGTTTGACAACTCGCCGACATCCGGCTATAATGAAAGAAGCGAAAGGAAAACAACCTGATGAAAACAGTTTTTACGGAATTGTCGGAAGCTCCCTTGAACGGAGGATATCGGGAGGACGGAAAATGGGTCTGGTGCGGCTCGTGCGTCGAGGAACCCGGAAAGGGGTTCCATCTTTACACCGCGCGCTGGCGCAAGGATTATCCCATGCTCGAAGGATACGTTTTCTTCTCGGAAATCGTTCATGCCTTCTCCCGGACAATGACCGGTCCTTATCATTACATTGAAAAGGTTCTGCCGTCCGGAAATCCACATGAGTGGGACGGCAGCATGGCGCACAATCCGACCGTGGTGAAATACGGAAACCTCTATCTGCTGTATTATATCGCATCGCACTGCAACGAAACGCCGACTCCGGCGGACCGTGTGAAAACCGAACGGGACCTGATGTGTCAGGTCTATGGACGAATCCGGATCGGGATCGCCGTCGCGGAGGCTCCCGGCGGGCCGTGGAAGAAGATGGATCATCCGGCGCTGGAAATCAGCCCTGACGGCTGGGACAGCGGAATCGTCACGAATCCCGCGCCCTGCGTATTGCCGGACGGTTCCATTTATCTTTATTACCGGAGCAATACGCCCGACGGGGTACGTCTCGGGCTGGCCCGCGCGAAAGCTCCGGAAGGCCCTTACGAACGGGTGTTCTCTCATCCGGTCATGACCGACATCACCGTCGAGGATCCCTTCGTCTGGCACAACGGGGAATGTTTTGAGATGCTTGCCAAGGACATGACCGGAAAATTGACCGGCGAAGTCCATGCGGGCGCTCATTTTCTCTCGAAAAACGGGCTCGATTGGGATGTCCGCGGCAAGGCTTATTCACGGTCGGTAAGAATGGAGGACGGCTCGCTGCGGCAACTGGGGTGTCTGGAACGTCCGCAACTGCTGTTCGGAGCCGACGGACGCCCGAAATGTCTTTTCGCCGCCGCGGCCGACGGTCCGGGCGGATTCGACCGTGCCCTCAACACATGGAATCTGGCGATTCCGCTCAAAGATCGAGCGTAAAATCGTCAAAATCCAGTGCGGCGCCGGGAAAAATCCCCAGCATCGGACGAACCCAGCCGATCTTGCCGTCCGCGCCGAAATCCTGCACGGAAACCGTGAATTCAAACGAATATTTCTTCCAGTCGGAGGAATTCACCTCGAATTTCGGAGATTCGGCATTCGGACGCACCCAGCGTTTGTTTTTCTCATAGTAGTTGGACGCCTCGAAACGGAACGTCCCCTTCCCCCGCGCCTGCACGGAAAAACGGAGTTTCGCCCCCGGCGCGACCTTCACATAACCGGCGTTCAGAATGGAAACGAAGTCCGTGCACTCCACGCGAAGCGCGCGTTCGCCTTCCGCGGAAAGGTCCGTAATCGAGAGCGTTTTGTATTTCCCGGAAGCAGAGGAAGCCTGCCAGTACATCGGAACTTCCCCGCGGACCGCTTCGAATCCGGGATTCATCACCGGCGAATTGCTTTTTTCAACCGGTTTTCCGGGAGGCGGAAGCGTCGCCCGGACCGTTTTTTCGGGATCGCCGGACAATGGAAGAGTATCCGGATTGCTGGAGAGAAGGGGGAGGAGCGGCTCGTATATTTTCACGCTTACCTGCCACACCGCCTTTTTGACATTCAACGCCCATATTTCCGAGCGGGAGGCATCGGCTCTTTTCGCCCCGAAAAGGGTCATGGAGTTCACGTCGTCGTTCGCCATGACGCATTTCCCGGAAGGATCGAGAAGTTCAACGGAAGCGTTCTGGTCAGCGGAAACACCGATCTGAAATTCGGAAACGCCCGCGGGCACCTCGAAATACAGTTTTCCGGAAAGCGGCAGGAGCACCTGGAAACCGTCCTTGACCAGGTAAGCGCCGCCGGGATGGCGGGATGAAATGTCCACCCGCTGAACCGTCACGCCGGTCAGCGTGTAATATCCGGTTTCGGCGGCGGTGAATGAAACGGGAACCGTCTTGCCGTCGATGGGAACGATGTATTTTTTAAGCGGCTTCCCGGACGGGCTGGAAAGCTGGATTTCCAACGGCTGCGGATATCCGCCGCTGACGGCGCGTGCGTCGATCGTGATATTGTCGCCTTTCTCCGCATACTGGATATAGGTGAACGCACCGCGAAGGGTGGCTCCGTCATTGGCCGGATCGCGCGGACGCACCAACGTCATCCGACGAAGCTTTGACAGATCGGCATCATGCGCGCTTTTCAGGGCATTGATCTTGTCGAAATACTGTTTCCGTTCCTTGATGAAGGAGGGGAAATCAAACGTTTTTTCCTGGCTGCCCTCCTGAATTTTCAATGTCCCGGCGATCTGGTCGGAAACGGCTCCCGCCCCCTGATACGAAAGGGTGATCGGCGATTTCCCCTTCAGGTCGCCCGTCATCCGGCAGTTGTCAAAGAAGAGACCTCCTATTTCGCGTCCCTTCGCAAATTTGCACAGGATTGAAATGACGGAATTCTTGTCGCCGGGCGTGAAAACGCAGTTCTTGAATTCAAACCGGATGCTCCCGGTCACAGGATCCTGAAACAAGTTTTCATTCTTCAAAAACTGACAGTTCTCGAAACGGACCGTCCCGCGGGGAGGAGTGATGTTCGGAGAACGGGTCGGATACAGGAACAACCCGAGCGCATTGTTCTCGGAACGGCAGTTTTTGAAGGTGATGGAAACCGGTTCGGAATCTTGATTCAAATGGTTCGGGGAGACGCTGATGCCCGCCCCTCTGTTGAACTCGAAAACGCAGTCCTCCACCCGGCAGTTCACCAGACGTTCCCGCGAGTTGTTCGGTTCGAAGTCGATGCCGCCCATGGGAGAACTGCCGACCGCGCGTTCGAACTTGCATCCGCGGATCAGGAGATCTTCCGCGCTGATGACAGCGATGCCGAGACGGTTGCTGTCATCGGTGACAACATTTTCGATCCGCACGTTTTTCGAGAAAGGCGTCTGGCCGGAGCCGACATAAACTGCGTCCCCGCCCGCGCCGCTCAGCCGGAGATCGCGGATCGTGAAGCCGTTCACTCCCTGAAGATAAATAATGTGCCGCCACTCCCCCGGTTTGTAGCGGGACTTGTCCATGTAGTCGGCGCGGTTCATTTTGAGAAGGGCGGAGCCTTCCCCCCGGACCACGCAATTCGTTGCCCCTGCCGCCTTGAAAAGGGAATCGCCCAGCCCCTTGAATGCCTCTTTTTTGGCCTTGACGACCGCCTTGTCGGCAATCACCAGTTCCAGGTCGGACCTCAGGAGCAGCGTTTTTCCGGCGATCCAGTCCTGCCCGGTGTAGTCCACGATCACTTTTTTCGCTCCGGAATCGATGGCGGCCTGAAGGAATTCCGTGGAGTCCTCCGGATGGAATCCCCACCAGGAAACCAGGGCGGTATCAGTTTTCCCGGCCTTGAGGTCGGCGATTTTTGCGGGGTCGGCGGCAAAGGCGGACATTACGGCCAGAGCGGCAGCGACAATGAGGGTACGTTTCACGGCAGGATCCTTTCCTTGCTTGGGTATGTATGAGAAATTATGTCAGAGCTTGACCTGCGTTCCGTCTTCCAGACGCAGGGTGCGGATGTTGTATTTCGGCTTCATTTCCCGCATGAGCACCCCGTTGACGTGCCCGTCCGCAAACCAGAGGTTGGACTTGCCTTTGTGCTGGAGATAGACATATCCCCATGTGCCGGCCCCCTTGTCATACGTATAGTAGTAATCGCAGGAAATGATCTGTCCGTTCAGCGGAGCGTTGGCCGTATCGCCGAGAAAATTCCTTGCGCTGGGAGCGGTGTCCGGAATATTCCGGAAGAGATTCTGGAAGTAGACGCCGTATGCGGCTCCGTAGCCGTTGCATTTTACGGCATAGTCGGTAGCGGTTGTGATCAGCTGGGAACCGTACAGCACCCAGCCGAGATAGCCGGAAGAAGTGATGTTCAGGCTTGTCTGAGAGGCGGGGCAATGATACGGCTTGAGCGCGGAAGGCTGATTCCATTTGAATGGACGGCCCATCTGGACGGTCAGGAATGTGATGAAGTGTTCCGCGGAATTGTTCTGGAGAACCCACCCCTGATTGTCGTTCGCGTAAGAAAAGAGGAGGAGTCCGAGCTGTTTCTGGTTATTCTTGCACGCGACTTCGTTCGCAGCCTGACGCGCATTGTTCAGCGCGGGAAGCAGCATCCCGGCCAGAATCGCGATGATCGCCACGACCACCAGGAGTTCTATCAGTGTAAATTTTCCAAGAATTGAACATTTCCGCTTCATCGTCAGCCGCATTTCCGCCTCCGTGGTTGTATTCCTTGCATTTCCGGAACCTGTCTTTCACTATTCATAATTATATTGGAAAAACAGCTTGAAACAAGAGAAAGTCAAGGATATGTTATATAAAATCGACTCATTTCTATATAAAATCAGGGATTCTGCGGAGAAGCCATGGAAGGAACCCGTTACAACGACTACGCCAGGCCGTTCATTACTGAAAAAATGAACTCCTGGTTTCCGTTTTCCTCTTACGCTTCCATGCTCTGGCCGGTATTCGCCGGAGAAAGCATATACAAAAACGGCTATTGGGTCCGGCATCTGCACTGCGATTCGATGGAACTGCTCGTCATTCTGGACGGCGACATGACGGTGACCAGCGGAAACGAGGCCCATCTGGTCCGGGCCGGAGAAACCGCCAACATCCCGCCCGGATTCCGGAAACTGGAAACCGGCCCTTCCGGATTCTGCCATAAACTTTCCGTCGGCATCGACGGGAATGTTTTCAGGCTCGTCATGAAGGTGATGAACCTCGACCATTTCGCCGTCATGAAGGATTTCATGACACCGGAATTCGAGAAACTCTACCAGAGGATCGCGGCCCTTCTGAAAGCCCGGGACCCGGCCTCCATTCCGGAACTTTCCAATCTGGCCTATTCGGCGCTCATG
This sequence comes from uncultured Victivallales bacterium, assembly GCA_964581935.1. Taxonomy (GTDB): domain Bacteria; phylum Verrucomicrobiota; class Lentisphaeria; order Victivallales; family UBA1829; genus SIG94. The sequence continues at coordinate 3,161 of CAZORN010000117.1, read as the reverse complement.
TATGTCTCCATGCGGAAGGAAATGCAGCATCTTCCGAGAGAGCTCCAGGAATGCAAATCCTTCATCGAACGGAATCTCCACCGGAAAATCGCGGTGGCGGACATCTGCGGCCTGATCAAGTGCAGCAAAGCGAAGCTCAACCGTCTCTTTTCCACCCATCTGAACACCAGTCCGGTGGAGTATCTGATCCGGCTCCGGCTCGACTACGCGTGCCGCCTCCTCGCCATGGGCAACCTGTCCATCAAGGAAACCGCCTCGCTCTGCGGCTACAGGAGCCAGCTTTATTTCTCCAATGACTTCAAGAAGCACACGGGGCTCACCCCTACGGAGTTCCGGAGCGCAAAGAAGCCGGGATTGCCGGATTCACGGAGCAGCCAGTGATCCTGAAGCCATACCGGACAATTTCATGCAGACGGAAATATCCGTCAGGAGGTCTTCCATCCGCCAAAAACTTCTTTCCACTCCGACGCGACACTTTTTTCCGTTTCGGGAGGTATTCCCCGGAAGGATGAAATATCTTTCGCATCGGCAAGGAAAGACAACATTTCCGCAGCGGCGTCTATGTGGCGCGCGGCGATCGCATAGCCGATTTTATCGGGCGTATTGTCCACCCGGTGATGATAGAACAATCCCGACTCGCAATTCGGCCGGTGAACCCAGAGTCCGGGAATCCCCGCGGCGGCAAACGCAAACTGGTCGGTAAAAGGAATGACCGCAGTCCCTTCCTTGAAATAAATCTGTTTTTCATGAAAGGATTTCCGGATCAGCTCCCGCATCGGCGGCATGGCGTTGACGTTCAGCACCGTCCAGCCGAGGGAGGAACCGAAGGAATCGAAGTTGCACATGAAAATCCCCTTCGTCTCCAGTTCCGCCCGATGCTTCCGCACATAGGAAGCGGAACCGACGGACAGCTGTTCCTCCGCCCCGAACGAAATCAGGCGGAAAGTCCTTCTGTGCGGACGTTCCGAGAAGATCCGCGCCAGTTCGATCACTGCGGCGCTTCCGATTGCATTGTCATCCGCGCCCGCCGTGCCCGCCTGAGTATCGTGATGGCCTCCGGCGAAAAGAATTCCGGCATCCGGGTCGGTTCCTGGCAGTTCGATCACCACATTGGTGGAAAGACTCCGTTTCGTGCTTCCGGAAACGGTCAGACGCGCCTTCTCCGCTTTGCCCGCACACCAGTTCCAGGCGTCCATGTAAGCGACGTTCACAGTCGGCTTCGCGCCCATTTCCGCCACAAATGCGGGAAAGAGGCCGTCCGCCAGCGGGAGATGTCCCGGATAGCGGGTGTCGACGAACAGAAGAAATGCCGGATCCGCCTTCATCAGGTTTCCATATTTTTCAGCCGCGTCCAGATGGCACCCCAGATGGATCACCGCCTTGCCTTTCAAATATGAAAAATCCTTTCGCTGATAATCCGTATGGGAATCGAACAGAACCAGTTCCCCTTCAAGCGTTTTTCCGTCCGTCGTCGGAGAGGAGCCGAACAGCGAACAGGGATATTTTTTCCAGACTCCGCCCTGAAATATCTCAAGGACTTCCGATTCCACGCAGCGTTCCATGACCTGAAACTCTTCGATCCGGCAGCGGTCCGTGTATTTCAGTCCTTCCTGATGGATATATTGAGCGGCTTCCCGTTCCTGCGGCGAGCCGGCCAGACGGATCCCGATCCGATCGCAGAGCGTTTCGACATGGCGACGCAATTCCTGTTCCGAAGCATTTCTCATAGTCCTGTGTTCCCCATTGACATAACTGAATTTTGCAGTAACCGGCATATTTCACAATAGTATACCGCATATTGCTTGAAAATGCAATCCCGGAGACAGGAATCCGTCTTGAAGCCAAACAGACATTCTTCCGCCGGGTGGAAATCCTGCTTGATTTTTGCCGTTGAACCACTACATTGTTTCCGGTAAACGGTTTAACATGGAGAAGCAAAAGTGAAACATTTGAAAATCAATCTGATCCCGGGGGACGGAATCGGCGTGGATGTCGTGAATGAAGGATGCCGTGTTCTCGAAGCCATTGCCCGGAAACACGGAGGACTTTCCTTCGAGTTCAATCCGCTGCCGTGGTCGTGCCGCTACTATCTCGAAAACGGAAAGATGATGCCGGAGAACGGCCTGAAAATCCTCGCAGACTGCGACGCGATCCTGCTGGGAGCAGTCGGATTTCCCGGGGTTCCGGACCATATTTCCCTCCGCGAACTCCTGCTGCCGATCCGGACCGGCTTCGACCAATATGTCAACCTGAGACCCGTCCGACTGCTTCCCGGACTTGTCGCTCCGATCAAGAACGACAAAATTGATTTCGTGGTCATCCGTGAAAATTCCGAAGGGGAATACTGCGGACAGGGCGAAGTCCGGAATGCGGGGTCCGCAGGAGAAACCGTGATTCAGAATGCGGTGTTCACGCGCAAGGGAACCGACCGGATCATCCGCTATGCTTTCGACTATGCGGAGAAGCATGGCAGAAACAAAGTCATGAGCGCAACAAAGTCAAACGCGCTGAATTATTCAATGGTGTTCTGGGACCGGATTTTCAGCGAAGTATGCGCCGAATTCCCGAGGATCGAATCTTCGCAGATGCACATCGACGCACTGGCGGGATATTTCATCCTGCATCCGGACCGTCTCCAGGTGGTCGTCGCCAGCAATCTTTTCGGCGACATCCTGACCGATCTGGGGTCGGCAATGCTGGGCTCCATCGGCATTTCCCCGTCCGCCAACATCAATCCGGAAGGCAGATATCCGAGCATGTTCGAGCCGATTCACGGTTCGGCGCCGGACATCGCCGGAAAAGGGATCGCCAACCCGACCGGCACCCTCTGGGCGGTCGCCATGATGCTGGAACATCTCAAGCTCCGCGAAGAATCCGCAATGCTCATTACGGCGCTTGAAAGCGTATTGAAAGCAGGAATCGTACGGACCCCGGATATCGGGGGGAGATCAACCACAACAGAAATGACCGACGCCGTCATCCGCTCATTCCTGCCGTAACGTTCGCCCGGAAAATGAGATTTTTCTGCGGGTTCCGTCTTGTAAAATGAAATGGAATGACTATATTATGAGAAATTGATAGCACGTGTTACCAAAATCAACAGAACCCATGGATGGAGAACAAAAATGGTGAAGTTCGGCATTATCGGCGCAGGGCGCATG
>CAZORN010000116.1:0-9495 GCA_964581935.1 uncultured Victivallales bacterium | reverse complement strand
CGTTCGATCCGGCCACTCCCGCGCCCAGAATCGACACTTTTCCCTTGCGGACTCCCGGCACGCCTCCGAGCAGGACTCCCTTGCCGCCGAACGGACGTTCCAGATACTTTGCTCCTTCTTGAACCGCCATGCGTCCCGCGATCTGAGACATCGGGGCCAGCAGCGGAAGACTCCCGTCCGCTTCGGTCACGGTCTCGAACGCGATTCCGATGATCTTCTTCGCCAGCATCGCTTCGGTCAGGGTGCGGTCCGCCGCCAGGTGAAGGTAAGTATAGAGAATCTGTCCTTCATGGAAAAGGTCGTATTCCTCGGGCAGGGGCTCCTTGACCTTGACGATCATCTCCGCATCGTCGAACAGTTTCTTGCGGTCGGCAACGATCGCCCCTCCGGCGGCTTCATACTCGGCATCCGCGAATCCGGACCCGATCCCCGCATTCTTTTCCACCATCACGGTGTGACCATGGGAGACATACTCCGCAACTCCGTCCGGAGTCAGCCCGACGCGGAATTCTTCCGCCTTGATTTCCCGTACCAGTCCGATTTTCATTTTCTCTGTTGTCTCCTTATGCGTTTTTCGTAATTATAAATACTATATTTACGAAATTCATTTTTTCAAGTAATGAAAAATCGATATGCGTAATATTTGAAAGAAATATCACTTTACGCAGAAAGAAAGATGCGTTCCGCTTCTTTCCCCCTCCGCGGCTTCCCGGAAAAGGCGAAGGAATATGCCTTTCGAGGCATTCGCTTTTCGTAATTTTTTATGTTGTATTTAACGAAATTCATTTTTTCATGGTTGAAAAAAGCGATAAACGTAATATTTTATATTGGATGGCGCTCTGGAATTTTTCAGGGGGCGTCCGTCCCGACGACACCATTTTTTCAGGGAGATTCAATATGGCTTCAGGCAAGAAAAGCAAAATAAGGGTTCTGGTCTTCTGCGCGCACGCGGACGATGAAGTGATCGGAATGGGCGGCACGATCCGCTCTTTTGCGGCGGAAGGCGCCGACATCCGGCTCGTGATGTTTTCCGAAGGCGCGGAGGGATATGCGGCTCCGGAGGAGAAAAAGACCATCAGCAAGACGCGCGACAAGGAAACAAAAGCGGTCTGCCGTCTGCTCGGGATTCAGGAATATGTGAACTTCCACGGGCTTGACTGGAGCCTTCCCGTGAACAATGCCGCCTATCGCTCCGTGATCGGCCAGATCCGCGAGTTTCAGCCGGATGTGATCTTCACGCACGCGGAGTTGGATTACAGCGACCATATCGCCGTCAGCCGCGTCACGCGGGAAGGCTGGTTCCACGCCGCGCTCGCGTGCGCCGTGGAGAAGGATCCGCTGTGGCCGATGGTTCCCCTCTATGAGTTCGAGGTCATCAACCGCATGGCTGCGCCCACGCACATCGTGGACATCACCGGGACGTTCGAGTTCAAGAAGCGGGCGATGGAGCTGTACGGCTCCCAGACCGGCATTGTGGGCGGCGTATATCAGATGATGGAAGGCCGCGCGCTCGAACGGGGCTATACCATCGGAGTCAAATACGGCGAAGCTTTCCGGCGTTCGGATTACCGTCCGCGCGCCGTCAAAAAAATAACCTCATTACTGGAACGGGAATGACATGAAAGACTATCTGAAGACAGACGCGGGAAGAATTCGGAAAGATTTTGAAAAGGTGCTGGCGGTTCTGGAGAAGACCCCGCGCGTTGACCCGTTCAAGCGGATCGGCAAAGAGGAATTTCTCCAACGCGTTTCCAAGGTCGAGGCGGCTCTTCTTGAGCGCGGCCTGGAAGTGGGGCTGGTCTTTTCCGACGAGCATTACTGCGGCGACGTTCCTTATCTCGGCGGAAACACGAACATTACCGTGGAGCAGGTGGCCGGCGTGGTCGGGCGCACCGGCTTCCATGTGATCGCCGGACTGGAAGGCGGATATGTGGCCGAACAGCTCGTCGGACGCTCCGGCGCGAAGGTTCACAAGGCCGAAATCCTCCAGCTCGCGGACGAGAAATATCCAGTCGCCGCCGAACGTCTCGAGGACATTCTCAAGGACGCCAACAACGGCGTTTTCCCGAAACGGATTGCGCTGCTGACGCCACGTCAGGTGATTCCTGCCTCGCTGGTGGAATACTGCGAACAGCTTGTCGGGAAAGAGAATATTGTGGACGCGCAGGACGTCTATCAGAAAGTGAAATACGAGAAGAGCGAGGCGGAACTGGCGCTGACCCGTGATGCGACCGTGATCGCGGACGCGGTCATGGAAGCCATGCTGGTCGTGCTCAAGCCCGGAATGCTCGAAACCCAGGTGGCGGCGTGGGGATATTATGTCGCGCGCGAACTCGGCGCGGAGGAACTCGGTTTCGACATCATGGTCGGGGCGAACGAGGCGAACCGCTCCCTGATCGGGAAGGCGCTCAACCGCGAAATCGTCGAAGGCGACTGGGTGCATCTCGGAGTCGGCACGAAACGCGACGGCCTGAACGCGTGCATCCGCCGTTCCGTCATTGCCGCGTCGTCTCCCGCCGCGCTCACAGAGGACCAGAATTACTGGTTCAAAATGCTCGAGGACGCCTACCTTACCGGTTATAACGCCTACGTGAAGGTTGCCGAGGAGAACTCTCCCGCATGGACCCAGGAACAGGCTCTTGTCGATTTCTTCGCCGCCCGTTCGGAGGAAGTTTCGAAGCGGATCGGAAAGAATATCCGGCTGGAAATGCTCAAGCCTTACACGGGCACCCACAATTCCGGTTATACGGAGTGTCAGGAATTTTTCGGAGCGATCACGCTGGACTCGAAGAATCCGCTCGGCAACCGGGTTGTCACGATGCTTGACGTGGCACTGCGCGGGATCGGCAACCACTGGAACGACGTGGTGATTCCGGGCTTCGACTATCTTGTGATCGAGAATACGCTCGGCAAATCGGACCGCAAGGTGGAATGCTTCAACCGTCTGCCCGTGAACGTGCAGTCGCTGGTCTCCTTCTGACCTTGTTTTTGAATTGCTCCCCTCCCGGATCCGGGAAGGGGGGCTGATTTTTGTGTTGTGTCTCCGGAATCCGTACCGGCAATGTCTCCGGACGGTATTCCGGAAACCCGTCTGCTGTTTGTCTCTCCGGATTATTTGCCCCAGAGTTCGACTTCGGAAAGAATGAATTTTGCATTTGTCCCGGAAAAAGTCATCCGCAGAAATTGCGCGGACGCCCCGACGGGAACTTCCGTGCGGACGATTTCCAGAGTCTCCGTCTGTCTCTTTTCGGGCCGGAAGTTCACCGGGTTCCAGTTCCCTTCCGAGGCGGCGTATTCGATTTTCAAGTCATTCGGCAGGGTGCCCGTCCAGAAAAACGCCATGCGATCCACCGGATAAGGACGCTTGAGATCGAACGTCACGGAATAATTTCCCGGACGGGAGAAGTCCTCCACCCAGTTCGAATAGTCATCCGTGCGGTAATCCTGTGTGCGGACGAAACACGTGCGGCGGTCGGTCAGTTTCGCTTCCGAAACCGGCTGCCAGGCGCCTTGACCGTTGCGTGTGACCCGGCAGGACGCCCCTGTATCGATATTCTGAAAGATTCCGTCGTTGAAACGGAAACGGTTCCAGAAAGCATAATTATTGGTCAGGCATTTTCCCGCGGGCGTTTTCGGCAGGCTGACTTTCATGGACGGAAAACGGAAACGCCAGATGTCATGTCCGACACTGCCGCCCAATTCCTGATGCCGCGTCCGGAAGTCGGCCAGCCACGGGAGGGACGGCGAAAGGTGAGGCAGCGAAAACATCCGGAAGGCAAAGTAGATGACTTTTCCTTTTCCGTACGGACGTTCAATAATGGCCGGAGAGCCGTCCGGAAATGTGGCGATGATTTTCGCATTTTTATCGGTCAGCTGAATCCGTACGCTGTCGCAGACGATCGGGCGGAGTTCCTTTCCTATTTTCACGGAGGTATATTTCGCGCTCTCATCTATGACTTTGACTCCGAAAAGTTTCTCCCGTTCCGTTGCCAGGGAGTCCGCCGAAATCGATTTGGAGAAGACCAGCGGATCGCCGCAGACGAGAGTTCCCCCGTCCTTCACATAGTCTTCCACCTGCCGCGGGAAATCCTGTTTGACATATTGCGCATAGGGCAGATAAACGATTTTATAGTCGGACAAGCGGACCTTGCCGGATTCGAGGTTGGATTCGCAGAGGAAACGGAACCAGCCGCGCGAATACGGGCCGAGCATGGTGAACAACCCTTCCGCGGTGTTTTTCTTCGGATCGCATTTGACGGATTCTGCGGAAAGCAGAACCGCCGTATCGGTTTTTTCGGGAAATTTCAGGCGGGGCATCGAGGCAACATGACGGCTGATGGCGAGCATATACTGCCATGCCAGCGGATATCCCTCCGAACAGGAGGCGGCAAACACCGGAGGCGGGGAGAATCCGCCGTAGGAAGCGGGCCAGAAGGAGAACCCTTCGCCGCCGCCCCGGAAGATCTGGCTGTAGAGTTCCAGCATTTCCTCTTCGCTGGAGGCTCCCGTCGGATACCCGCTGTCGCATTCGTGCGGGCACGCGATGACGGTGTCGATTCCAGAGATGTCTTTGGCGAGCTTCACCCAGTAGGCGTAGTTCTGGCAGACCGGGGAGATGGTTCCTCCGCCCTCTCCGAGCTGGACCGTCAGGACATCCGCGAACTCTCCTGCGAACTGGAGCCCGTTCATCAGGGGATCCCCTGAATTGGAATAGGCGCGGACCGGCATGTCGGGATAACGTTTTTTCACGGTCTCGCGGAATTTTTTGCCGACTTCGCGCACCTTGTCGTGCATCCAGCTGGTGTAGGCGTTCATCCGGTAGGGCGTGAGTTCATCCTTCGGAAGATTGTCCCACGGAATGCCGAACTTGCCGAACCCATATTTTTCACGGACTTCCCGGTCCGCCTGCTGGACGAAGCCGGAGGGATTGTCCAGATTGAATTTCGTATTCATTCCGGTGCCGTATTTGAGGTTCAGCTGGACCATTTCATCCCCCATCCACATGCCGCCGATGGATTTGCCATACTTGTCCAGCGTCGCGTTGACGCCGTCCAGATACAGCTTCTGCGTCAGAGGATCGGCGATCCAGCCGAAATACCCGTTCGCGTCGCGGGTGATGCTCCGGATTTTGCCGTCGGGAGTCTGACCGGTGCATTGGTAATAAGTGTAAATGACAGGTTTCGGTGCTTTTCCTTTTTCCGCCTGTTCCAGAAGATACGGCATGAAATGTTTTTCCTTGCCGACAAAATAATTGCCATGAAAAAAGTTCGGCTGGGCAAGATAGGGGGAAATGATCTGATCCTCAATGCGCAGCCCGGCGTCAGCCAGTTCGTCGAAACGCTGCCGGAAGGAATAATCTCCGCCGTATTTCATGGCGAGAGTGAAGTTTTTTTCCGAAAGGGGATGCGCCCATGTCCCGAGGCGTCTCATGGCGGGTTTTTCCTTGCCGAGGAGTTCCCGGTAAAGAGGATCCGGGAGCACGTAGGTGCGGAAAGAAGGTGCGATGACATCCAGTAAGTTTTCGTTTTCGTAAAGGGTTTTCCCATCGGCTTTCAGGGTGATTCTCAATTTTTCCCCGAGCCGTCCCGCCACGGTATAATAGAAAGACGGATCCGGAGTCGCCTTGTCGGCCGTTTGTTTCTGACTGGTGAGAACCTTGCCGTTCAGCAGGGAAGTGACTTCCAGTTCGGTTGCCTCCGGCCGGCTGAGACGGAAAAGGATCCGGTTGCCTCCCTGATCGTTTTCATGAACCGACATGGCCCCCTGGGAAACACAATAGCACTCCGGAAGCGTTTCACCCGGGCTGAAAACAAAAGGGCGGAATGCCTCCGGTTCCTGTCCGAAATGACCTTTCATGGGAGTCAGACAGGTGGTTTCCCTGTTTCCGACATTACGGAAACGTCCGACGCTGACGAGCCAGCGTTCCCCGGTCAATCCGGTTTTTCCCGTTGCGGAAGCCGGCAGGGCGAATTCCAGCCCCCAGGAATCTTTCCCGCGGAAAGGAACACCGGACGGAAAACCGCTGCCGAAATCAAGGTTTTTGAAGGAGGAAATTCCTGCCTGATTGAAGGTCAGATATTTCTGATGGCTCCGGTCCGGATTTCCCGTGACGCTGAAATGGAGTTCCACCCGTTCATCGGTCCAGACCGGTTTGCCGGGCAGGGATTCGGAAGAGATGGAGTCGGCGTTTTTTTCTTCGCACCGGAACTGGAGATACAGGTTTTTGCCGTCATGAAGCATTTTCAGGGTGGTGGGCGCTTCAGGCGGCTTGCCGCTTCCGTCCGTGCGGTGAAAACGGTCGATGGTGAGTGCTTTCTTCCAGACGGGATCGTTTCCGGTGCCATCCATGCGGGGGGCCTGTCCGGTCATGGGAATGACGAACGCCTGTTCCGTCACATTTTTTTCTTCCCGGACGGGCATTTGTCCGGGGGCGTCCCCTGCCTTGTAAAGCCCGAGACAATCCACATAGAACAGGGAATCCTTGTCGGGCGTACGGAGAATGATTCCAAGTACCGCCGCATCCTTGGCGAGAGTGGCCGTAACTTTGATCTGACGCCAGCTGCCGTCCACGGAAAAGCCCTTGAATACGGTTTCAACGACCTTGTTTTTTTCGTCGGTCGTATACAGATAGATGTTGAGTATTTTTTTCCCGGTGCATTTGACATACGCCGAGGCTGTGAAGGTTTCGCCGCGCCGGACGTTTTTCAGCAGGGGAACGTAAATTCCGAGTTTGTTCGACGGAAAATCCAGCTTCATTTCCAGCGAAGATTTTCCCCGATAGCTTTCCTCCGGAGTCAGGCGCCGGAAAGCATCCGGAGTGGAGGACCACCAGAATTGGATTCCCTTCAGGGATTCAGGGGTCTCGAACCCGGCGATATTGTCCGGAACAAGATTGTCTTCCGCTCCGGCAAGAAGAGTTCCGCACGGCAGCAGGGCGATTCCACAAAAGAGAATATTCTTTATGATGCTTTTTTTCTTCATTGATAGACCTCGTATGCTCCGTTGTTTGCAATGATTTTTGAGCTGTAGAAGGTGTTGTAGGTACAGGGATTCAAAGGAGAGATATTTCCGGGAAGCCATAGAATATGAGCCATCCCGTTGTGAAGATAACCGATTACCTGAGATGACGCGTCAGACGGCTGATTTGCCATATAACGGAGATTTCCCGCCCAATATATGGCAGCGGCGGACTGTTCCGGACAACGGTCGCTGAAAATCAGGCACCGCTGCGGATTTTTGAATTCGGCAAGACGGTGATACTGATACTTTGCGGTGGGTTCCGCGGGGCCTTTTCCAAACAGACTGGTATTGTAGGCGTAGTTAAAATCCCGGGTCGTGCTATCGGCTCTTTGATTGAGCGGACAGAAATACACGCCGCGGCGATTTTTGGCGGAGAGTTTGTTGAAGGTGTCCATTCCTCCCAGATAAGTGCCGATGCGGAGATAGACAGGAATGCTGGTCGGCGTTGTCTGATTGTAAGGCATATATTCCTGATTGTCGCCAATATAAAGATGCACGGCCGTTCCGATCTGTCTGAGATTGTTCTGACATTGGCTGCCCTGGGCGATTCTTTTGGCTTTGTTCAGGGCCGGCAGCAGCATGCCCGCTAGAATTGCAATGATCGCTATCACGATCAAAAGTTCGATTAATGTGAATTTGCACCTCCGGCTGTGATGCCGGATGCCGTTTGACTTTTTCATTTTTGCCTCCATCATGATTATTTAATGTCCTGTTTTCAAACATTGGATGCTCTTTGAATCGGCCGGCAGCTGCCGGCGTCCACGAATTCCACTGGGAATTCATAGGTTTTCTGCTTCAGGTGTTTGCCGGGAACGAACTGGTCGAGAAGCAGATCGACAGCTTTTTCCGCGATTCTGCGGATGGGAACGAACAGCCCGGACATATTCGGATTGCATGCCTCGATCGGGTTGGTCCCGACAAAGGAAACGTCGTCCGGAATTTTGAGTCCGAGTTCGCTCAGCCCCTGCCAGGCTCCCGAGGCGAAAGTGATGCCGGGCGTGAGAATGGCGGTGGGACGTTTTTCGGAAGAGAAAAGTTCAATGGTCAGGTCGTGGCCGATGTCATACCAGTTTTCCGTAGTTTTTCCGAGCCGTGCATATCGTGTGCTGAGCCGGTATTTCTTACAGGCTGCCAGAAAATCCTGATAATAAGTGGACATGACAAAATCTTTCGAAGATGCCTCCTGACTGACGAACGCAATGCGGCGGTGTCCCATTTCAAACAGTTTTTCCACGCCCATTCCCATGGAACCCCGTGCCGTCTTGACTTCATAGCGGCCGAACCGGGCGAGATCTTCCACGCGGGAATTGATGAAAACCATCGGCAGCGAATCGAATTCCGGTTCGCAGAGTTTCAACTGCAATGGTTTCTGAGGGATGAAGATGATCAGGGCGTCGCAACCCGTCTCCTGAATGCGCGAGGAAATTTTTTCCGGATCGGTTTCCGAAAGAAGAGTCAACTGGATTTCAGAATGCAATGTGCTGTAGCGCATGATTTCGCTCAGCATCCGAAGTGTGTAAGGATCGTTGGGAACCGCATCGCTTTCGACTGCCAGCCCGATTCGGGTCAATTTCCTCTGGGGAAATGAAATCAGCGTACCGCGTCCGCGCGCCTGGGTGATCAGCTTCTGCGCGGAGAGAATGGCCAGTCCTTTCCGGAGAGTGCGGCTGTTCACGGACAGACTGGCCGCAAATTCCGCTTCGGGCGGCAGGCGGTCTCCTTCCTTGAGTTCGCCGGACAGAATGGCGTTCCGGAGGGCATCCGCGATCTGACGGTAAACCGGTTCCGCCGCCTGAGGACAGATCTCAATTTTCTTTTGGAACACCAATGCTTTTCTCCAAGTTAATGTATCTTAATGCACTATTATATATGAAAAATCTTATTTTGCAAGGGTATGGGATGATAAAACTGATTATTTTTCAAAAAAAAGAAGGGGATGAAAACCTTTTTGCAAGATTTTCTCCCTGTTCTTTTGGATATTGCCTTAGAATTCCGGGATGCATCCCCGGAATTAGCTCCGGCTGTGGTTCAGCGCGTTGACCAGCGCGCGGATCGCGGCCACGTTGATGCTCTCGTCGACGCCTGTGCCGAAGACGCTTTTTTCGCCGGTCCGCGTCCCGATGAACGCGATGGCACGGGCGTCCGCACCGCTCCCGAGCGCATGTTCGTGATAATCCTCCACCTGAATCTCCGGGATGTCCGGAGACTGCCGGAACGCAATTACGGCGGCTTCGATGGGGCCTCTGCCGACTCCCGAGATACGGCGGAGTTTTCCGTCGATCTTCATTTCAATCTCGACTTCCACTGTTTTTTCATCGGCGGAGGCCGGACGCCGCATCCGGAAGTGGAGCAGGTCGAAGGCCGGGGACGGCGGCGAGACGATCTTCTCCTGGAAGATCCGGAAGATTTCTGAAGCCGTCACTTCTTTTCCGGTTCTTTCCGCCTCATTTTGAACGGCCTTTGCCACGAACGGCT
>CAZORN010000115.1:7538-9721 GCA_964581935.1 uncultured Victivallales bacterium | reverse complement strand
GGGACCTCCATGAGCCGTTTCGGCGAGGTCATGAACAATGTGATCATCGGTTCCCGCAAGGGGGCCGACCTTTACAACCGAGTCTTCGTGGTTTCCGCCTATTCCGGAATCACCAACGATCTGCTGGAAGACAAGAAAACCGGAGAACCGGGCGTTTACGGTCATATCCTCCGCGACAGCAAGGAATGGGGAACCGCCCTGGAAAAGGTCCGTTCCAGAATGCTGGAATACAACCGGTCCTTCGAAAACATCGGTCTGGATGTCGCCGCCGCCGACAAATTCGTCAACGAACGTCTCGACGGAATCCGGGAATGCCTCAAATATATCATGTATCTGCGTTCGGCCGGTCATTCCCGTCCGGCGGACTATCTGCCTTCCACCCGCGAATTTCTGGCGGCGGTCGGAGAGGCACACAGCGCCTTCAACTCGGCCCTGATCCTGAAGGCGAACGGCGTCAACGCCCGCTTCATGGATCTTTCCGGCTGGATGTCCACCGAGATTCTCACCCTCGACCAGGCGATCCTCAACGCTTTCGCGGACGTGAAATACGCCACGGAAATGCCGATCGTGACGGGCTACGTCAAGTTCGATCAGGGGATCATGAAGCATTACGACCGCGGCTACAGCGAAATCACCTTCAGCAAGATCGCCGTACTGACCGGCGCGCGGGAAGGGATCATCCACAAGGAGTTCCACCTTTCCACCGGCGACCCGAAACTGATCGGCGTCGACAAGGTCCAGATCATCGGCAACACCAACTTCGACATCGCCGACCAGCTTTCCGACATGGACATGGAAGCCATCCACTCCAAGGCTGCCAAGGACATGGAGCTTCGCAACATTCCGATCCGCATCAAGAACGCCTTCGACCCCGAACACCCCGGCACCCTCATCAGCCGCGAGTATGTGTCCCCGGTTCCCCGCGCCGAAATGATCTGCGGACGCAGCGACCTGATCGCGCTCGAAGTCCACGACCCCGAAATGGTCAGCGAAATCGGTTACGACTACCGTCTGACCCAGCATCTGGCCAAGTTCGGAATCAGCTATATCGCCAAAAACACGAATGCGAACACCATCACGCACTATATTCCGCAGAAGGCGAAAAACCTGGAAGCCTGCCGCGAGGAAATCGCGCATCACTTCCCTCATTCCGAGGTCTCGACGTCGCCCGTCGCCATTGTTTCCGTCATCGGAACCAACATGAAGTTTCCGGGATTCCTCGCCCGTGCGGCCCAGGCGCTCTGCCAGTCCAACATCAACGTCCTGGCGCTCGACCAGGTTATGCGGCAGGTCAATATCCAGTTCATCGTTTCCCGCGATGACTTCAAAAAGGCCCAGATCGCCCTGCATCGCGAATTCGTTGAAAAACACTGATGGATTAAACAAGGAAGGGGACGCGGCATGGATCCGTTATACTTGTACAGCAAAATGGAGCCTTCACTCCTTTATGTCGAGTCAGCCGAAAAGCTGAAGGATCCGTGCGTCCTGAATGCGGACGGTTCTCCGGCCGCATGTCCTCTGATTCATGTCGATATGCTTGAAAACGGAACCTTCCGCTCCCTTTTCGACGCATCAAAACTGACTCCATGGTCCCCGGCGTCTCCCGTTCTCTACACCCTGAAGGCGGGGGAACTCCGGATCCGCTTCGGTCACAGCGAGCTTCGCACCGTCTCCAACCGGGATGTCCTGCTGAACGGAACTCCCTGCTATCTCCGCGGCTACATCCGCGGAATCATTGCGCACGACCATCCGAACATGACCGGCGGAACCCTCAGGGAAGCCGCTCTGAAAAACATCCGTCAGGCGAAGAAATACGGGTTCAACCTGGTCCGCTTCCACAGCACGGTTCCGACTCCGGAATTCGTCGAGGCCGCGGACGAACTGGGGCTCCTCATCCACATGGAAATCGGGTTTGCCTACGAAATGGACGACAAGGCGACGAAGAAGCATCTTTCCATGGACAACAAGGCGTGGGAAGAAACGATCCTCCGCTACAGGAATCATCCATCCGTCGCAATCTTCTGCATCGGCAACGAGATGCACAATTCCGGACATTACAAGGAGGTCCGCGCGCTTTACGATCTCGGACGCCGTCTCGCGCCCGGCAAGCTCATCATGGACAATTCCGGGTGGGGCGAGTTCGACCGTCAGACCGCCGACATCTATTCCCAGCACATCGCCTA
>CAZORN010000115.1:0-7438 GCA_964581935.1 uncultured Victivallales bacterium | reverse complement strand
GAAAATGCCGGACTACATCGCCGCGTCTCAGCAGTTCAAGCTGGCCGCCATCAAAACCTATCTCGAAAGCTGCCGGAACTCTTCTCTCTGCGGGTTTGAAATGCTCCAGTTTTCCGATTGTCTCAAGTATGAGAACAAGAACGGCATCGTGGATTGTTTCGACGACGACAAGTTCATTCCGCCGGAGTGGATGCGCACCTTCAACGAGGACGCCGCGCTTCTTGCCGAACTCGAAAATGAAGTTTATTACTACGGCGACGAAGTCCGCGGAACCCTTCTGGTCTCCAACTTCCTGCCGCAGCCGTCCGTGGTCGGCGGTTCGCTCCGCCTGAGCGTGAAAAGCGATTCCGGCGAAGAAACCGTTTATTCCGGGAACAATGTGACGCTGTCCGGCGGACTCCAGAAAATCGCGGATTTCTCCCTTTGTTTCAAGGAACGGAAACAGGCGTCTCAAATAGAGCTCCGGGCGCATTTCACCGCGCCCGGAATCGACTTGAAGAATTCCTGGAAACTCTGGCTCTATCCGGGTGTGAAAATTGAAAAACGCCCTGAACTGATGCTTGCCGACAAGGAGTTGAAAGCATTCCTTTCCGCCAACCCGTCCGCGGACAAAGAATCTTCGGCGGTTGTGACGGATATTCTGGACGACAAGGTGTTCGAGCGTCTGTCCGAAGGCAAGACCGTGCTTCTGCTGTATCATCGCGACACGCCCGGAAACCGGTATTATCTCCCCGGCGCGCTGGAACGTTTCAAGCCCTGCATCTGGGACCGCGGCAGCAACCTCGGCGGTATCGTCTATTCCGAACGTCTCCGCAAGGCGCTCGGCTCCGGACGCTATTTCGACCTGAACTGGCAGGGACTGCTGGAAGCCGGATACAAGGTCTGTCTGGACGATTTTCCCGTTCCGGTGGAGGAGCATGTCTGCGGAATCGACAAACCGGTGCGCGACCGCATGAAGGGACTTGTCAGCAAAATCAAGGATTTCATCGATCAGGATACGCTCCGGAACTTCTCGCATCTCTTCTCCGTAAGGGCAGGGGAGGGACATTTGATCGTTTGCACGTTCCGCATGAAGGATACGAAAAATCCGATGGTTGCCAACTGTCTCGCGGAGCTGGTGAACCATCTTTCCGAATATGCGACGGAAAAAAGCATTGCTCCGGACGAATTCAAGAAATACCTTGCGGCGGAAACCTCACGCGGAATCCGCAAGGAAGACGTCATGAACCATTTCTGGGAGATAGACAATAAACTTGTCGAGGATACTCTGTTCTGGGAACAGACCGGGTTGGATCTGAGCAAAATCAGATAAGGAAAGGGGAGGGGATGAAAACGGAAAAAGAAGCTCTTTCTCCGAACGGATGCGGGACGCCGCCCCGTTTGCTGACGCCATTTTTGTTTTTCGCACTGACCATTGCCCTCTGTCTGCCGCTGGTCTTCTGGAGCGACATCCCGCAGCGCGATGTCGCCGCCCGATACATCCCGATGGTGAACGCCTTCGCGTCCGGGGATTTCCTTTATGCGTTTCATCCGCGGACCGGATTCTGCCATACCGTTTTCGCGGGCATCCTCGCATGGCTTTTCCACTTTGACGGCTTCATGGCGGTCAAGATATCCAGTCTGTTTTTCATGGCTCTGGCCGTTTTTCCCCTTTACGGACTGACCCGCCGGATCTATTCCGAACGGGTAGCCGTCTTCACACTCCTCGCCTACGTTCTGTCATCCCAGGTGATGCGTCTGGCCTACAGCGGACTCCGCGATTCGTGCAAGGTATTCTTCATCCTTCTGGCGGCTTACGGACTGATCGTGATTTTTCAGGAAAGAAGGAAACTTTCCGGATACCTTCTCCTCGCGGTGGCCGCCGCGGGCGGCGTTCTGACCCGGGGCGATCTGGTCGGTTTCATGGCCCTGCTGCTTCTGTGGGGAATCGTTATGGAATATGCGCTGAAGCGTTTTCCGTGGCGGAGTCTGTACGGAAGTCTTCTGGCCTTTCTTCTCTGTCTGCCTGCAATTTTGCTCCATGCGTGGGCGGTCGGCGCGGCCGTTCCGGAAATGCGTTTCGCCGTCATTTTCGAGAAGGGATTCGGGCGGGCCCCCATGACATCGGACACCGTGTTTCTGTTCGCCGCCGGACTTGTCCTGCTGTTTCTCTTTGCTCTGGGTGTCAGGAAGATCGTGGACGGCAGGCATGCTTCAAAAATCGCCTTTGCGTCCGCCGCCGTTCTGTTTGTGGGAACGCTGGGATTCACCGTCCTTTCAAAAGATTTTCAGGCGCGGGGACTTGCTTTCGATTTTCTGGACGGCGTGGTGAAAGGGTTCTTCCCCGTCATGGCGTTTTTCGCCATTGCGGGAATCGTCTTCCGCATCCGCCGGAAGGAATGGAAAAAGGAGGACTCCATTCTGGCCGCACTGCTGATCGGACACAATGTGCTGTTGATTCTCCAGATCTTTTTCTTCGACAAATACCTGTATGTCGCCATCCGTTACCTTCTGCCTGCGGTTCCGCTGGAACTTCCCTGGGCCGTGCTCGGCCTCATGGAAATCCGCAGACTTCTGCTTTGCAGGGTTTCCGGTCCGCGTACCCGGACCGTCCTCACTTCCATCCTTCTTTTTCTGCTGGGCGCGCTTCTGCTGTTTGACCTTGCCCGTCCGGTTCTGGGATGCTGTGCGAAGAAAAAGGAAATCATGGAGCAGAACGCAATAAAACAGGTTTCCGAAATCATCCGGAGCGATTACCGAGGTCCCTTGAAATCCAAGCCTCCGCGGGGATTCAAATCCTACACGTCCGGGAACCTGCCCCGGATCTGTTATGTGATTTACGTGCAGGAAAAGAAGAACCTGAAGCCGGACGAAGGCAAAATCACTCTATCCGCCTATTTTTCGGGCGGCCGCGCGGTTGACTCCGCATTGGATGCGGAGTATATTGTCGTCCGATCGGAAAAGAGCGAACCGGAAGCTCTCCTGATCTTCGACAATTATGAATCGCTGGGAACCATTGAACTTCAGAAAAAGAACTATACAATATGGAAACCGAAAAACAGACCATGAAGAGAAAAGGCAACCACGGACGGTTCCGCGTCGCGGTTCTTCTGCTGACCGACATCATAACGCTGTATGGAATCCTGGCTCTGGTTTTGTTCATCTACAAATGCTTCGGAGGGGAATACGACCTGATGATCCTTCTGGATCTCTGGCTGCTTCCCGTCGCGGTGGTCCTCTGCAACATCTTCTCGCGACTCTACTGCGGCAGTCTCCTCTATCCGGGCGCGGGATGTTCCGCCATCGAGGAGCTCAAGCGCCTGACCCTTTCCATCCTCGGCGGCTACATCCTTCTTTTCGCCTATCTCTCCATCACCCGCTCCAGCGGCAACTACACCCGGCTGGGACTTCTGGTTTCCATGGGCTTCTCCGTCCTCCTCCTGCCGATCATCCGATATGGGGTCCGCTCCGCCATGAAACATTTTCGATGCGGTGACATTCCTGTCCTCATTGCCGGGGCGGGGCTTACCGGTTGCATTCTCGGCGAAGAACTCAAAAAAGACAAGTTTTTCGGTTTCCGCATCGCCGGTTATCTCGACGATTCCCCCGAAAAACAGAATATCCCCCTTCCGGGCGGGACGGTGCTCGGACCTCTGGATTCCGCTCAGGAAATTGCGCACAGAGAAGGCGTTGACTATCTCATATCCACTCTCCCGCTTCCGGCGGTCGGAAAACGCCTGAACGACTGGCTGGCCGTCTTCCAGCATGTGATGGTCATTCCGGACAACCGCGTCTTTCCGATCCTCTGGGCGCATCCGGTCGACCTCTACGGCCTGGGCGCGATCGAGGTGGGAAACCGTCTGAAACGTCCGATTTTCCGCTTCGGCAAAATTCTCTGCGAAACCCTCATTGCCGTCTTCGCGATCCTCTTCCTTCTTCCGTTCTGCCTGATGCTCGCCCTGCTGGTCAAACTCACCAGCAGGGGGCCGATTCTCTACCGTGCCAAACGAATGGGCGCCAACGGCTCCCGGATCGAGGTCTGGAAATTCCGCACCATGTACGCCGACGCCGACCGCAAGCTCGAGCAGATGCTGGCCGAAAACCCTGAAATGGAAAAGGAATGGCGCGAGAAATTCAAACTCGACAAGGATCCGCGAATCACTCCGCTGGGTGCGTTTCTACGCAAGACTTCGCTGGACGAGCTTCCCCAGTTCCTCAACGTGATCCGCGGCGAGATGGCCGTGATCGGCCCCCGTCCCATCGTCGAAAAGGAAATCGAATATTACGGCCCCCATTATGAAGTCTTTTCCCGGGTCAAGCCCGGCATCACCGGCCTGTGGCAGGTCTCCGGCCGGAGCGAAACCACCTACGAAAGACGGATCGCGCTGGACATGTATTACATCAACAACTGGTCGATCTGGCTGGACTACTATATTTTCCTCAAGACGGTCAAGGAAGTTTTTTCCTGCCACGGCGCGAAATAAGGATTCCCGATGAAAAAAGTCGCTCTCCTCCATTACTGGCTCACCAATATGCGCGGCGGCGAAAATGTCTTCGCCGAATTCTGCCGGCTCTTTCCCGAAGGCGACATCTTTACCCATGCGTGGAATCCGGAAAAAATGGGTGCGCCGTTCAATTCACACAAGATCACTGAGACTTTCATCGGTTCCCTGCCCGGCGCGCGCAACAACTGCCAGAAATACCTTCCCCTGATGCCGCTCGCCCTCCGGCGTCTTGACCTCTCCGGCTATGACCTGATCCTCAGCAGCGAATCGGGTCCCGTCAAGGGGGTCAGGAAAGCCCCCGGCGCAAGACACGTCTGCTATTGTCATTCCCCCATGCGGTATCTCTGGGACATGTATGACGATTATTACAAGGCAGCCGGTCCGCTCGAGAAAATCGCCATGCGGACCTTTCGCGATCCTCTCCGGAAATACGACCTCAAATCCGCGGAAGACGTGGATCACTTCATCGCCAACAGCCGTTTCATCGCCAACCGGATCAAACGGATTTACCGGCGCGATTCAGAGGTCATTCATCCGCCGGTCGACACCGATTTCTATAAGCCCGGGGCAGAGGACGTCCGCAAGGATTACTACCTTTTCGCCGGACAGCTGATTTCCTACAAGCGTCCGGATCTTGCCATGCGGGCCTGCATGAAAATGAAACGGAAACTGGTGCTGGTCGGAGACGGTTCCATGCGGACGGCATTGGAGGCGGAAGCCGATCCGTCCCTCATCACTTTCGCCGGTCGCGCCGACCGGGAAACTCTCCGTCGTTACTATGCCGAAGCGCGCGCGCTCATTTTTCCCGGCATCGAGGATTTCGGAATCGTTCCGCTTGAAGCACAGGGCGTCGGAACTCCCGTGATAGCCCTTGGGGCAGGGGGTGCGCTTGAAACGGTGATCGACCACCGGACCGGCGTTTTCTTCCCTGCCCCGGAAGTCAATTCCCTCTGTGAAGCCATGGAAGAATTTGAAAAGCAGAAGTTCGATTCCGAGGAAGCCATCCGAAACGCCCGGACCTTCCATACAAGCGTCTTCCTGGACAAAATCCGCAAAGCCGTTCAATAAGCAGAATCGGTTTCGAACATCCCTCCCCGTTATTTTTCTTCTCCGGAATTTCAATCAGCTACCCCCCCCAAAAAAAACAATCGTTGTTTTTTTACTCAACAAAAATTTCAGAGGATTCTGACTTTGATTCTCTGATGGTAATGAAACCAGCAAGCCGATTTTAAAAATTGATTTCTATGCCCTTCCTGACGTGATTCTCCGGGGAAGGCGGCAGTAATATCATCCAAGCCTCTTCCGTCCCATATCGGCCCCTTTTCAACGTCGCATAAGAACTCGGGTTATGTCCGTGCCGCCGCGACGTAAAGCAACCATCGCCGCACCAGGAGCGGCGGCATCGACATAATGGATGTTATGCGGGCGGAGCCCCGCGGCTTCCGCGGTAGAGGGCTCCGCCGAAACGGTGGAAAGAAAAAGCGGAAGGCCTTGCGACGTGCCGCCGCGATTGAGCGCCGGACACTCGCAAGGCCGAACGCTTGCCGGTGGAGTGTTTCGGGGGGACTCTTCCGGGGGTAAGCTGTAGGGGGCTGGCCCCCTTAAGATAGCGAAGCGCAACCAGTGCCGGAAGGGAGGTTACACATTGTGCATGTATTCCCGGGGGCGGATGCCGTGATCCGGGCAATCTATGCTCTATCATCAACCGGGGGTGCAGGGGTTCTCCCCTGCGTATTTGAATCTGAACATACATGTGTGTAACAATATGTGAATTGTCCATCACTGTTTTCGAGAAGAACAATAAATGTTCTTTCTATCGGTTCTTCTTCTTTTGTTTGATATTGTCTTTTGGGGTTCTTTTTCAACCATGCTTTTTTCTTTTTGTTAATGAATTCATCAAAGGGTATTTCAGGTTGTGTGATGATCCATTCTTCGGCCCATTCTGATGGTGAATGATCTGTAATATCTTCTACATCAACCATGCTTTTTGTATCTATCGTGCCTTTGTGTTTGAGAAAATTGCTTTCTTTGGCTCTTCTTAGGCGTTTTTGAATAATTTGTTCTATTTCATTTATTCCAATAAGAATTTCATGATTTTTGTTGAATTGATATGTTTTTAATTTTCCAATCTTCACCATTCTGTTTATGTTTTGCCGTGGAGTATTTAAGAGCCTTGCTGCTGTCGCTTGAAGGATGAGTCCACCTGTTTTCTCATTTTGTATGTCATACCATGCTTTATATTTTTGGAATTCTCTTTCATCATCGTCTGTTGTCATAGAATACCTCCTTTGTTTTTTAATATAATGCTTTCATTTCGATTTGACAAATGTAATTGTTAAATGTAGGTTACAGATGTAACCGATAAGGCGATTACAAAAATCATCTAAAAAGGAGAAAAAATGGCAAAAATGACTCTCAAAGTGGTTTTGGACTCCGTGAGGAGCCAAAAGGACGACACGAACAAACGCTATGCGGAGTTCTTTTACACAGGCGGAACGGCTTCCGTTCTGGTGGATCAGGAACAATTCGAAAAACTCAAAAAACTTGAAGGAGAAGAATTTGACGCTGTTTTCTCTATGCGTCCTCGATCTGTCACTCTTTTTGGCCGTGCAATGACGGTTTTTGAATTGTCGCGGCTTATTGAGTTGCCGGGAAACTGTCCTCCTCCAGGACTTCCCCGTTTCGGTGATCCTGTCAAAAAATGAAGGGAGCGTAAAAATGAGGACCCTATACAAAAAAAGGGTCCTGCTTTCGGCGCACACCGTAAGACAGGACAAAACTAAACTACCCCTAATCTATATCGCTATTCGCATTTGTCAAGCCTTTTTTGCCTTCTCGTATGCTTTTTCTCTCTCCTTGTGCAAAGCATGGTTTTCAAGCGTGCGCGTTAGCGCGCGCGTCTTCCTTGTCAATATATACGAACTTACAGGCCATGAGGCTAAAAGGGCAGGGAA
>CAZORN010000114.1:6506-9723 GCA_964581935.1 uncultured Victivallales bacterium | reverse complement strand
CGCGACAAGATCGAGGAGAACCGGAACATCGTGCCCTTCGGCGTGACCGGCTGGCGCGTGGTCCCGGTCAGCATCAACGACGTCCCGATGGTGACAATCACCCTCTCCTCGAAAAAGTACAACTCGATCGAGCTCCGGCGCATGGCCGAGGAACTGGCCGCGCGTCTGGATTCGATTCCGGACATCTCGCGTTCCGAAATCATCGGCGGACTCCCCCGCGCGATCAAGATCGAACCGATTCTGGAAAATCTCCGTTCGCAGCGGATCAGCCTGCCGGAAATCGGACAGGCCGTCCAGCGCTCCAACGAAGCCGCCACAATAGGAACGGTTGTCAGCGACGGCACGGAACGGCTGGTCATGACGGCGCCCGTGCCGGTCTCGGCCGAGGAGGTCGGCAAGATCGTCCTCGACGCCCGCGAAGGGCGCATCGTCCGGGTGGCCGACGTGGCGAAAGTCTCCGATTCCGTGGAGACGCCCTCCTCGTATGTGCGCCACAACGGCGAACCCGCCGTGACCGTCGCCATCAGCAAGAAGGCGGGCGTCAACGCGGTGCCTCTGGCCAGGAAGATCATCGCCGAGGCGGAATCGGCCCGGGGAACGATCCTCCCCGCGGACGTCCGGATGACGGTCACCCGCGATCAGGGGAAATCCTCCAACGACCGCGTGAACGGACTCGTGGAAAGCATGTTCTTCGCCATCGTCACGGTCATCCTGCTGATCGCCCTGACGATGGGCTGGCGCGAAAGCCTGATCGTCGGCGCCTCGGTGCCGGTCAGCTTCGCGCTCGCGCTGCTCACCAACTACATTTTCGGATTCACCCTGAACCGTGTCACCCTCTTCGCGCTGATCCTGAGCCTCGGCCTGGTGGTGGACGACCCGATCACCAACGTGGACAATATCCAGCGTCACATCCGCCTCGGGAAGAAGTCGCCGGTCGAGGCGACCCTTGAAGCCGTCTACGAGGTTCTTCCGCCGGTCATCCTGTCCACCATCGCCATCATCATCTCCTTCACGCCGATGTTCTTCATCACCGGTATGATGGGGCCCTACATGGCCCCGATGGCGATCAACGTCCCGCTGACCGTTTCCTTCTCGACGGTCTGCGCGCTGACGTTCGTTCCCTACATGGCGCTGAAGCTCCTGAAGAACCGTGCGGGCGAACTTCAGAAAATGCCCTCCGGCACGGAATCGGACGGCGCGCCGGAGTGGGTCCTCAAATTATACGGGGCGATGATCCGTCCCTTCCTCAGCAAGCGCAACGCCTGGCTCCTGATGGGGGCGATCGTGCTGATGCTGATCGGGTCCGCCGCGCTGATGTTCTTCAAGGTCCCCCTCAAAATGCTGCCCTACGACAACCGCGACGAGTTCCAGATCCTCCTCAAGCTTCCGCCGGGAACCACCGACGAAACCACCGCGAAAGCGGTCATGGACATCGAGGAATTCCTGTCGCGCCAGAATGAGGTTCTCAATTACCAGAGCTACATCGGAACCCCCTCGCCGATCGACTTCAACGGACTGGTCCGGCACTACAAGATGCGCACGTCGTCCAACAACGCCGACATCCGGGTCAATCTGGTTCCGAAACAGAAACGCGAAATGCCCTCGCATGAACTCACGCTCCGCATCCGCGACGCCGTGGAAAAGATCGCCCGCCGCCACAACGCGGCCGTGAACATCATCGAAGTCCCGCCGGGCCCGCCCGTGCTGGCGACCATGACCGCCGAAGTCTATGCGCGTCCGGACCAGAGCCACGCGGAACTTCAGGCCGGGGCGAAAGCGCTTCAGGACCGTCTGCGCGAAACCGACAGCCATCACTTCCGGGAGATCGACACCCTGAGCGATCCTTCTCCGGAACGCTGGATTTTCCAGCTCGACCCCGCCAAGGCCGCCATTCACGGCATCCGTCAGGAAGACGTCACGCACTGCCTGACCGCCGCGGTTTCCGGCAACCATCTGGGCGACCTCCGCGTAGAGGGCGAACGTCAGCCGCTGGAAATCCGTCTGCGTCTTCCCTATGCCGACCGCAACGACCTGAACCGTCTCGGCGAACTGACGATGAAAGGCTCCACGGGATCGGTCCCGCTGGCCGAACTCGGCAAGTTCGTCCGGGTTTCCCCTGAAATGCCGATCATGCACAAGAATCTGCGCCCGGTGGTCTTCGTCACGGCGGAAACCGTCGGACGCGCCCCCAGCGAAATGATCCTCCAGACCCAATTCAAGACGCTGAAGAAGAATCCGCTCCCCGACGGCATCAGCGTCGCATGGGCGGGCGAAGGCGAATGGGAAATCACGCTCCGGGTGTTCCGCGACCTCGGCATCGCGTTCGGAGTGGCGCTGGGCGGCATTCTCCTGCTGCTGATCGTCCAGACCGGAAGCGTCCGGCTGTCGCTGGTCATGATGTGCGCGATCCCCCTGACGCTGATCGGCATCGCGCCGGGCTTCTGGCTGCTGAACGCGCTCGGAGCCGATACGGTGGGCGGCTACACCAGCCCCATCTTCTTCACCGCGACGGGCATGATCGGAATGATCGCGCTGGGAGGCATCGTGATCCGCAATTCGATCGTCCTGCTGGAATTCATTCAGGAAAGTCAGGCCAAAGGCATGCCGTTGCGGGAGGCGATCTCGATTTCCGGCGCGGTGCGGTTCCGTCCGATCATGCTGACCGCGGTCACGACCCTGATGGGCGCGTGGCCGATCACGCTGGATCCGATCTTTTCCGGTCTGGCGTGGGCGCTGATTTTCGGACTGGCGGCCAGTACGCTTTTCACCATGATCGTGATTCCCGCGATCTATCTGCTGATTTCCGATACAAAAGAGGTGGCGAAATGAAGAAATACGGATTTATATCGTTTGCGGTTTTCGTGGTGCTTTTCATTCTCTGGGCGATGCTTTATCAGGCGGGAACCATCGGGACCGGCCCGAAAGTCCCCGCCGGAGAGAGGAACCCCGCGGCGATAACGGAAAATGTGAACTGGAAAACCCTGTCCGCCGTTGAGATTCCCGTCTATTACTCCGCCGTGGGAACCATCCGCGGAAGGGAGGAAATTCAGGTGGTCTCGCGTCTCATGACGGCACGTGTGATCGACGTCCCCTTCCGGAGTGGAGAATCCTTCAAGGAAGGCGATGTCCTGATCCGTCTGGAAAGCCGCGACCTTCAGGCGAAAGTCGATGCGGCGGCGGAAAACCTCAAGGGAGCGGAAAGCCGCCTGACCTTCGC
>CAZORN010000114.1:0-6406 GCA_964581935.1 uncultured Victivallales bacterium | reverse complement strand
TTGAACACGCTGATGAAGGTTTTCAATCCGGCCAAGCTCCAGCTCCACGTGCCGATCCGGGAAAACCTCTTCCGCCAGATCCGCATCGGAGACCGTCTGGAGGCGCAAGTCGAATCCACCGGCAAAACCTTCTCCGCCGAGATCCGCGAAATCATCCCGTCGGTGGACCCCGGAAGCCGCACCTTCTTCGTGAACGCCTATCTGTCGGAAAACGTTTCCGGACTCATGCCCGGAATGTTCGCGCGCTGCGAAATTCCGATCGGAAAGAAATCGGCTCTGATCGTGCCGGAGAAAGCCATGACGCGGATCGGCCAGCTCGAATATCTGGAGGTCAGGAGACCGGACGGTCAAACCGTCCGCCAGCTCGTCAAAACCGTGCCGGCTCCGGGGGAGAACCGCGTGGAAATCGTTTCCGGCGTGAAAGCCGGAGATCAATACCGGGAGAACAGACCGTGATGAAAGAAACTTTGCCTGAAGAATACCTGACTTCCATGGCGGAAGTCATCAAGCTGATCGGACACCCCCAGCGTCTGCGGATTCTGGAATACCTCGACATCCACGGGGAAAGTTCCGTGAATGCGATTGTCGAAGGCATCGCCGGACAGCAGGGAGCCGTCTCGCAGAACCTGAACAAAATGCGTCTGGCGGGAATCATCTCCTCCCGAAGAGACAGCCGGCAGGTCCTCTACAAAATCGCAGCCGAAAACGCCGTGACTATCCTGAACTGCATGCGGAAACGATTCCACTGCATCGACTTGCAGTAGAAGAAGTCCGGGGAGCCTCTGAATGAAAATTACAACGGATCAGGTTTTGTGGGGGTTTCTGCTGACCCTGCTGGCCGGACTCGCCACCGGCATCGGGAGTTGCCTTGCCTTTTTCTCCGACCGCTCGAACACCCGCTTTCTCTCCATCTCGCTCGGATTTTCGGGCGGCGTCATGATCTACATTTCGATGGTGGAACTCCTTGCCTCCTCCCACGCCAAACTCTCCGCGCTGTACGGACACCGCCCCGGTGCCCTTTATGCGACCGCCGCCTTCTTCGGGGGGATCGGGCTGGCCATGCTGATCGACAAACTGGTACCTTCGTATGAAAACCCGCATGAAGTCCGGAAAGTCGAGGAGATGACCCACCCCCACCATAAGGACCGACTGATCCGCAGCGGCATCCTTTTCGCGCTCGCGCTGGCCGTGCACAACTTTCCGGAAGGCATGGCCACTTTCATCGCGGCTCTGGACAATCCCACGACCGGCATTTCCATCGCGGTCGCCATCGCCATCCACAACATTCCGGAAGGCATCACCGTTTCGGTTCCGGTCTATTTCGCGACCGGCAGCCGGAAAAAGGCGTTCACCATCTCCTTCCTCTCCGGGCTGGCGGAACCGGTCGGAGCCCTCGCCGCATGGCTGTTCCTGATGCCTTTCCTGTCCGAAACGCTCATGACGCTGACCTTCGCGCTTGTGGCGGGCATCATGGTGTTCATCTCGTTCGATGAACTTCTGCCGCTGGCCGAGGAATACGGCGAACACCATCTCGCCGTCTACGGACTGGTGGCCGGCATGCTGGTGATGGCGCTGGTCCTCGCCGTATGAATTCCCGCACGGAACCGCTCAGATTTCGTCCAGATGAATCCTGAAGTTTTTCCGGCGGAGTTCCTGCTGGAGCTCCCCGATTTTCAGTTCCGATGGATCGCAATGATTTTTCACGGACAGCGCGGCGGCCGTTCCCGCGGCTTCCCCGGTCATCGCCGCCGTCGGGATCACCCGGAAGACCTCCCACGCGTCGTCCACGGCACCGATGCAGCGGCCCGCTGTCAGGACGCCCCGGACCTTCTCCGGCACCAGTGCGCCGTAAGGGGTCTCCCACACCGGACCGGACTGCCTCCAGTCGGGACTGAGCCCCACGGAATCCTCGAAACGCTGTCCGTCCTGCCCGCTCTGAAGCGTATACATTCCTTTTGCGGCCGCGATCTTGCGGTACTGCGCCATGGCCGGAAGGTGAATCGGGAAAAGATGTTCCTTGTCCGCCGTGCCGGACGCGTAGGCATGGTCATAAAAACGCCGGATGTCCTCCCAGCCGTTCCGCGTGAAATCGGTGACCGCCCTCCCGTCGATCGCGTCGCCCGCCAGGAACTGGGCCTTCCATGAGTTCAGATTCTTGACATGGATGGAATCTTTCCAGTGATAATGTTTCGCCTCTTCCGGCGAATATTGAATCAGCCACGGCGTATTGTAGTTATCCGTCTTGAACACTTCGCCGCCCGCCCCGCGCACGATCTGAGCGGACCCGGAGGCATCCACGAAACACTTTCCCTTGATCCGCCCGCGTCCGGAGATGTTTTCCACCTCGATCGCGCTAACGGAACCGTCCGAGGACGTTTCCGACGCGCACACCAGCGTATCCAGCCAGAGATCGACTCCGGCCGCCTTCAAAACCCGGTCAAGCGACAAAGTGAACCCGGCGGGCGAAAAATAGCACAGATAACGGTCACCGCTTTCGCGCGAATGTTTGTTTTTTCCGCCCCATTTTTCCGTGACATCGAACGGACTGTAGCGGAGACTTTCCTTCAGCAATTCCTCACCGAGTCCGAAAATCACCTGCCGCCCCTTTCCGTCGCAGAGCGGAAGATAAACGAAAATCAGCCCGGAGGTGGCCAGCCCGCCGATCAGGGTCTGCTTTTCAATGAGCGCAACGGAATATCCCATCCGCGCAGCGGCGGTTGCGGCGGCAACTCCGGCAATTCCGGCTCCCGCCACGACAATGTCATATTTTTTCGAAAAAATCATACGGTTCCTCCTGTTTCTTCACAAACCCGCTTCCCGGAATCCTTTCTATTATTTTATCCCTATTTAATGCTGTTTCAATAATTTTTTTATTCAAAATGATATTGATTTTTAGTCAATCCGTGCTATCTTCATAAATCCGGAGAAGATGCGATGGAGAAAAACGAACAATATCATTTCGGGATCGAGCTGGACAAACTTCCCAGACTGGCCCGTTTTCCATTTCCGGTCAAGCACCTGGGCGTCACCCGCGGCTGGTTTTCGCAAGACAAGGATATGGGATCCCATTGCAGGGACCGCTTTGAAATCGCCCTGCGCCTCGTCTCCCACAAAAAGAAGCTGATCGTGAATATCGGCGGCAAACGTCATGACGTCCATTTTCCCCATATCCAGATCAAGGATATCGGCGTCGAAACAAGCTACAGGCCCAACACGATGGTCGATACGTTCGCCTTCAATTACGAACCCCGTACGGCGATCCTCCTGAAAGAGACCCTTCCCTTCCCGGAAACCATGATCTGGGAAATGAAGGATATGGAACGCGAAAGCTATCTGGTCAATGAACTCAAATCGCTCATGGAGCATGCCTCGGAATACGGAGTCGCCGACCGCATCGACGTCCTATGTTTCGAACTGCTCGAACTGCTGGTCTTCGACTGCAACTATCCGCGGGTCGCGGAAAAGGATTTCCACCGCATGAAAATGCAGACCATCGCCTCCTATTTCCAGCTTCACTGCCGCGAAGAAATCGATCTGGCGAAGCTCCTCGAATACCACGGACTCAGCCGCAGCACCTTCCAGCGGCACTGGGCGGAATTCTCCGGAACCACCCCCGCGCAATATCTCATGGATCTCCGGCTTCGCGAAGCCTGCCGTCTCCTCAAAAGCGAACGCAACGCATCCTCCTCCGCCATCGCCTCAAAGCTGAATTTCCGGAACAACGCTTATTTCTGCGCCCTCTTCCGCAAACACGTCGGACTCACGCCGATGGCTTATCACAAGCTCCATTTCGGCGAGTGACCGGATAAGGGACATGCCACTCAGAAATATCCGCAGACGGAAATTCCGGAAAGGACATCGCTTTTCAGGGTCAGGACTGGATTTTCAAGCTTGTAGAACCGCACCAGCCCACCGAGATCGGCATCCGACTCCTCCGCGATTTCACGGAAAATATCGCTTTCTTCCGGGAAAAACGCACTGTTGTAAAAACAGTCTTCCTTCCCCTCGAAAACGGCGGCGTAGAACATGCCCGTTTCCACAAGGTCCTGAAAAAAATGGCTTCCGAACGAGAGCTCCGGCAGAATGTGTCCGCCCTGATAGGAAACCTCGCAGATCGCCGCGATGTTGCTGATCTCGGAAAAGTTGACGGGCACTCCGAGTTCCGGGGAGGAAGTCCCCCAGCGCCCCGGCCCCGTCAGCAGTATTTTCGACTTCGCCCCGAGGCTCCGGTTGATCTTTCCGATGCAGCGCGCAACCTTGTATTTCGTCCGCGGATCGGACTTGTAGTAAAGTCCCGGATCGACCGCGAGCACGCAATCGATCTTCTGGTTGAATCCGCCCCCCATGGTGTTGCCCTTGAGACGGAAGAAAACGCGGCTGTTGGGAAGGTCCGGAATCTCGACACTCGCGCCGCGTCCCCGGATCTGGAGCGGACGGCACTGGAGCATGTTGATCATGTAATCGCCCTCCGCCCCGAAATTGACCGTGAACTCGATGTCCACCGGATAATCGTAAAGATTCTGAAGCGTTCCCAGAATGGTCCGCATGTCGGACACGAACGAGGCATTCTCCAGAATCTTTCCGCAGTTCGTATAGAAGACGTCCTTCGCGGTTCCCGTCCGGCGGTAATATTCTTCCGCGGACTCGTCATGGACGCACAGAAGGTCGCGCAGGAAAATGGGCAGAGAAGGCGCGATCCCGTCCAGCGGCTTTGCGGCAAGAACGTTGTGCTTCAGGTCAAGGACATCCAGATGTTTCTGGGCGAAACGGGCCTTGTCCTCCTCGCTCGACACCGGCATCAGGGCGGGATAATCCAAGGCCGCGATCCTCGGATAATCGGACTCGGTCCGGGCCACGGCGCGGGTTCCCAGTCCCGCCACGATCCTCAGCATCCCAGCCGCCGGGTCGATGTGTTCGTTCCAGACGTAGGAATTGTGGGAATAGCCCACCCCCGCCGCCGTGGGCATGAAGAAATCCCCGAGGTGCGATCCGGATACCCTCTGCACGAGAATCGCCATCTGTTCATCCTTCCGGTCCAGCCCTCTCTGACGCCGATAAGCCAGCGCG
Organism: uncultured Victivallales bacterium; assembly: GCA_964581935.1. GTDB lineage: Bacteria > Verrucomicrobiota > Lentisphaeria > Victivallales > UBA1829 > SIG94. Next base: position 1,339 of record CAZORN010000114.1, on the reverse strand, counting down.
GAAGTGTCCATCGTGCTCGCGAACACCTCCTTCACCGCTTTCTCGAAGGCGAAAAGCCTTTCTTCGGGCGTCCCGGAATTCACGCAGAAAACCGACTCGTATTTCCCCGCGAAAGCGTTCCCGAAGCTGTCTTCCAGCAAACTGCTCGAACGCGCGATGATCGGACTCTGCCCGAAATACGCCAGCATCCGCCTGAACTGCTCCCGGATATGCTCCGGAAACTCACCGTTCGGTATCTTCTCCCGGAGCTGTTCCGCCACCGGATAATATCCGTCCTCCGTCTTCTGCCTCAACCGCAGCATCCACCAGCCGTTTTTCACGAGAAACGAGTAGAAGACGTCCGCCCCGATGAAGAAGGAATCGTGCATCTCGATCCGTTTCTGGATTTCAGGCAGTTTGTTTTCGATGATTTTCCGCGCCAGCAGCATTCCGACCGCCTTCCCTCCGATGGGACCGCTTCCGATGATGCGCTCTTTGAGCCGCAGGATGTCTTTTGTGGAGAACTGGGTCTCCGCGAGCGCGTAAATGCCGGGATCTTTTCCGATCAGGAGTGAGAGAAGATATTTCCGCGATTCCTCCGAGTGGATTCCCTGCAGGAGTTCGTTCCGCACCTTGAGGAATACCCGGTCCCAGTTGTCGAGGAAACAGTCCACCTCTCCGTTTCCGGACGCGTTGGCGACCCGGAAGAAGTTCGCGCATTCCACCGCATCGGTGAGCGGGTAGCTGTCATGACCGTCCGCCGTGAGCTTGCCGGGCAGGAACATCGTTTTCGAATAGCGGTTCCACACCTTCAGGGGATGCACGTAAAGGAACTCTCCGCTGCGGAAAATGTCCAGCAGAAGCTGGGTGGTGTCCCGGATCCGGGCAACCGCGTCCAGCGAATGGCGGTTCCGCAGCAGACAGAAAAACGCGACCGTGTTGAGCTCGAAAAGATAAGGACAGATGACCTGAAAGAAGTTTCCCATCATGAGATCCGACGCCCAGGCGGTCTGGAGCTCGGAAAGAGTGTCGAACACATAAAAGGCGTCGCGCCCCTCCCGTGTGATCTCCGCGTGGACTTCCACCGTGAATGTCTCGAATCCGGCTTCCGGATGGAAGGTGAGGGTCTTCACGCCCTCCTCTTCTCCGATCAGCCGGGGATGCCCCTCGAAATGGATGTAGATCAGGTTCCGGCCGTCTCCCGTCGCGTGACGGACGAACGGACGCAGAAAATATGAATATTCGGAAATATCGTCGGTCTGCCAGACAACGTTGTCGCCCATCCGTATGAAATCGACGATCTTGTCGAAGCCCGGCAGTCCGGACGGCACTCTCTCAAACGTGGACATTCTGTTTCTCC
>CAZORN010000113.1:6197-9792 GCA_964581935.1 uncultured Victivallales bacterium | reverse complement strand
AGGAGAAGGAAAAATGAGAACCCCAGGCTTCCGTTCCATGGAAAGGCTCCCGAAGGTCCGGGCGGAGTTCAACCGCACCCGGAACGGCAACGTGAGCTTCTGTTCCGGCGCATTTCAAGAAGGCAGACGCCGAAGCCGCAATTTTACTCTGATAGAACTCCTCGTTGTGATTGCGATCATCGCGATTCTGGCCTCGATGCTGCTGCCCGCCCTGAACAAGGCCCGGGACAAGGCGAAGAACATCCGCTGTATCGGAAACCTCAAACAACTGTCGCTGGCAGGGCTTTGCTACACTCAGGACCAATCCTTCTTTTATCCGCCCGCTTCCATTTACACTCCGGACGGCTCCGCGTGGTGCGTATATCTCCGCAACAATTATGTCAATAGGAACGACGGCGTCTTCTACTGTCCCGCTTCCTCATCCAAGGTCGCCCGGGTCGGCGGAACCGGCATCGGAACCACCGCGATCAATTACGGAATCAACTACAGTCATCTGGCCACCTCGAACATGGAGCCGAACCGGCCGGCCAACTGGGCGGATGTTCCAGCCAAGGATACGGAAATCAAACAGCACGGGAGAACCATCTTCTTCGTGGAATCCTGGAACTATACCCAGAACACCGGCGCATGCAATGTGGTTTCCTACAAAACCAATCTCACGAATGCCGCGAACGGAAAACACAATCATCTCATCAACATCGGCTGGGCCGACGGTCATGCGACTTCCGAACGGGTTGCGAACCCGCTGGATCCTTATGTGGAACTGGGCAACATCACCGCGGCGGGCCAGACCGCCAAGAACTACTGGAACCGCGCCGGAACCCGTCCGTAAGTTTCTCCTTCAAAAATCGAACCCCACTCTTATCCGGAAGAAGTTCCGGATTTTTTTATAACTTCATATATTCTTTCTTTTCCCTGCTGAAAAATATTTTCGCCTCAATATTCAGCGTTTTTCATCTTTTAGAAAGATAGCCGCTGGCAAATATCCGGATTTCAAATATAATATTCATATACACTTTTATGAGGAATTCGGATGATCACACGGGCTAAAATCAGCAAAAGCCGCCGCATAGCGGAGGCCATGCGGGAAGAATTCAGGAACTTCCGTGCGAAAGAGGGAACTCCCACGGCGTCGGCAAGCGAGATCGCCGAACAGTTCGGGGTTTCCGTGCCGACGGCTCACAATGCGATCAATCTTCTGGTAAAGGAAGGAATCCTCTACCGGGTGCGCGGCAGCGGAACCTTTTTCAAGGATGTCGCGGAAATGCAGCACCTCAGGATCGGCCTCGCCGACTGTTCGATTGTCCCCATGTCCCTCCCCATGCAGAAAATCCTCAACTGTCACATCGACTTTGCTTTCAGATACCTGACGGAACAGGACTGTGACGTTCACATTCTGTCCTATCATGAACTGATGAACATTTCTCCGGACCGCCTGAACGGCGAATACGACGGCTTTATCGTCTCCCACAATTATCTTGATCCCAGATCAATCGGCGTCCTGCGTAAAATCCGGCATCCATTGCTGATCTATCGCGGCGACTTTCCGTTGGGCGAACCCTTCACGCAAATCTATTACGACCATTCAAAAGGAATGCGGGAAGTCTTTGAACAAATCATTCTGCGAAAAGATGAAAAGCCGATTATTTTTTACGAGAAAAGCCCCAGCGGCATTCATACCATGCAATTCTGGAAGGAACACCTGATCGCCGCAGGAATTCCTGAAGAACAGATTTCCTATGAGATCATGGATGCTTCCGAACGGGAAATCACCTGTTACCGGCTGGTCCGCGTCCACGGACGGGAATACCGCAGCAGGCTGCTGCTGGCATTCTCTGAAGAAATCGCCATCAACCTCATCAAAGCGTTCCACGACGAAGGAATGGAGCCGGGACGCGATTATCTTCTGGCGAGCACCGGGAACCGGGAAAAATACGGCTATCGCCTCGCTCCGGAACCCATCATTGCCTCCATTGACATGCCGATCGAAACCATGGCCGAGGAAGCCTGCAAACTGATTCTCTATCTGATCCGGCAGCCCACCGCCGGCGCCATCTCGATGAAAATTCCCACAACGTTTATTTTGCGGAAAAGCGCACAGCGCGCATGGAATACAGACAAAAAAGGAGTCACCTGAAATGTCAACAAGGAAGAAATTTACGCTGATCGAGCTTCTGGTCGTGATTGCGATCATCGCGATTCTGGCCGGAATGCTGCTCCCCGCGCTGAACAGCGCAAAAAAGAAGTCGCAGTCCGTCAAATGCAAGGGGAACAGCCGACAGTCGGGCATGTCGCTCCTCATGTATTCAAACGACTTCAATTCATGGCTTCCTCCGGCCGCCTATGCCGGCAACAGCTGGGCCTACAACATGAATCAGCAGGGCTATGCCAAAGGATACGCGCATTTGCGCTGTCCGGTATTTCCCTTCGCGGATAACAATTTCAATGTGTTCGGATTGAACATTGGACCCGACAGCTACAACGCGTATGATGCAACAGGAAGTTTCTACCGGATCACCAATCGGAACAATTCAAAGATTTTCCTTCTGGCCGACACCGCCGCGAAAATCTGGGGCTGGCCGGAATTCCGTCAGGTTCATGGTGCGGGAAACGCGGCAGGCGGAAATTATCTGGTGCACTTTCGGCACAGCCAGCGGGCAAACTTCTGTTTTCTGGACGGCAGTGTCCGCGATGAAACTCCTTATTCCATCAACAAAGCCCTTTCCACCAACTATCTTCGAACCTGGAGGAATGAACAGCTTCTCGGCATCAACGGCTATTGAAACTTTCCCGCATTCGCTGAAAAATCATAATCCCATTGTTTAAAACTTAAGGAGAACCTCATGTTCCGCAATGCACTTTTATTTTCTCTGGCATCGGCTTCGATTCTCGCTTCGGCGGCTTCCGTCACTCTGGTTGAAAACGGAAAGAACCCGGCCCCGATCGTTCTTCCTGAAACCCCGACTCCGGAAGACGAATTCGCTTCCCGAGAACTGCAAACTTTTCTGAACCGGATCAGCGGAGCCAAATTCAAAATCGTGAAAAGTCAGGATAAACTTCCCGACGGAAGCAAAATTTATCTTGGGGTTCTTCCCGGCAGCCGGAAACTCAAAGAGGGAGAATATGCCATTCAAACCGACGGAAAAAACCTGTATCTGGCAGGAAGCGGTGCACGGGGAACGCTTTCCGCGGCATACCGGTTCCTGACGGAAAATCTCGGATGCCGTTTCCTGAGCGCTTACGGCGATATGAGCATCCCCTCCGCCAAAACCATTCAAGCGGACTCCGACAAAGTCTTTTCCGAGGGTCTTCCCTATCGCGCCCTGATGACCTTTTTCTACACAAATCAGCCGACGGCGGACTTCTTTTTCCTACGGAACGGACAGAATCTGCTGCTCAACTCAAAGAACTGCAATTTTCTGAACCGGATACAAGGGATCGGAAAAGGAAATCATTCCATCCATAAATTCGTTCCGCCTTCAAAATACTTTAAGACGAACCCCGAATTCTACACAATGAATGAAAAGGGGAAGCGGGTACCGAACGGACAAATCTGCTTTTCCTCTCCGAAACTTCGCGAAGTCTTCACAAAAAA
>CAZORN010000113.1:0-6097 GCA_964581935.1 uncultured Victivallales bacterium | reverse complement strand
ACGGAAAAACCGCCGTCCGGTCTTGTTTTTCCGGATAATTTCATCGGCATTTTCGCTCCGATCGACGACAATATTTTTGCCGATCTGGATCATAAGAGCAACGCACAGACGCTGGAACATTTACGGCAATGGTGCAAAATCGCAAAAAATATCTGGGTGTGGTATTACCCGAACACTTACGGATTGAGCTTCTATCCTTATTCGGCATTGCGCCGGAGCATCCGCGACTTCCAGCTGATGAAAGAGGCGGGAATCACCGGCACCTTCTATGAACACGATGTCACTCCCCCGAACAGCGCAAACTTCGCCGATCTGGAATCCTGGGTGCTTCTCCAGCTTTTTTCCGGCAGCGGAAAATCCCCGGAAACGCTTATCAAAGAGTTCATGGACCTTTACTACGGCAAAGCCGCGCCGCTCATGACGCAGTATTTCAACGATCTGGAAAATCTCCGCGAGAAAGCCATCCGGGAAGGAATTGTCGGGTATTATGGGTGCACTCCGCTGCAGCTTGGGTACTGCACCACGGAAAATCTGGAAAAATGGTCGGAACTGTTCGATAAAATGGAATCTCTTGTGAAGGATAACGACACGGAACTGTTCCGGGTGCGTCTGGCGCGCCGCCAGCTGGACCATCTGCTCCTTTCAAAATGGGAGTCTTTCGCGAAGGAATCGGAGTATGCAAAAAAGACCAGTCCTGAAATTCTGGCGGATCGAATCATCGGTATGCTCAAACGAGTGGAGAAGGAACGTCAGCCTTATGTCTCAAGGAAAGGCGATATTCAGGCGGTGGAAGCTCTCGTGAAGGCGAATCTGCCCGAAGAACTCAAGAACATTCCTCCGGAACGGATCCGGCAGATGTTTTACACCTCGGGAGTGAAAGATCCCGATGCGGCGAGTGGCTTTGCCGCACAGCATACGGAACTCGTTTCATTTCCATACGGGATGTATGCCAACGACTACCGCTCACACATCGCGGGCGACACGATTCAGCCGAAATGGACTTTGCTGAAAAACCGCTATCTCAAAAAAGAAGAAGTCACGGCAGACCGTTACAAACTGTATAAGATCGGAACGTTCCCTCTTACAAATGCGACACGGGTCTCCGTGACGACTTCAGCCTTTTTCTTCCGGGATATCGGAATTTTCTTCAATGAAAAATCGTCGGACACAAAATGGGACGTATATCTATCCCTGAAATTCGAAGGTCCCGCCGTCCCCGGAAGCAAAGCGAAGACAAACCGGGTGCTCTGTGACCGGATCGTCCTTGTCAAACCATAAAAACAAGTTCCCGAAGCAGGAAGCCGGACCTTATTTCAAAAAATGAGCCGAGCTTCCTGTTTTTACGTTCTCTTGCTTCCGATTTGACGCAGAGACCCCTTTTCAGTCCCGCCTTCCTGTATTTTTCCTTCCTTCCATATTCTTCCGCGGGAAAATCATGACGTACAAACCCGTCCCCAGGCAGCGTCCGGATTCTTCATGAAAGCATCCGGTTTCCGATGGATGAATGTGTGTGAATTTTTCCTGACACAATCCTGATTCGGCTATATTCAAAAAACTTGTACACAGAGTGTTGAAATCCGGAAAAAGCCTTATATATTGTTTCCCTTAGAATAATCGGAAATGAAGTTTTTACTGGAGTATAGAGACTGAATGCGTTTTCAATGTCCATTCTGCAAGGGCATCGTGTCCGTGGACAATTCGGATATGGGAACAAATGTCCAATGCGGGCACTGCAATAAACCCGTAGTCGTGCCGTCTTCCCGCATTGCGTCGGGAACCGTGATCGGTGACTTCATCATCATGCGCGAGCTTGGACGCGGCGGCATGGGGATCGTATATCTGGCCCACCAGATTTCCCTGGATCGTCCGGCAGCCGTGAAAGTCCTGGCGGCCAACTATGCCAGCAACACCGAATTCGTGGTCGGATTCATCAAGGAAGCCCGGGCGGCAGCCAAGCTGAACCATCCCAATATCGTGCAGGCCTACGCGGTCGGGGACGACGAGGGCATATTCTATTTCGCCATGGAACATATCGACGGCGAAACAATGAAGAACATCCTCAAACGTGAAGAAGTCATTCCGGTCGATCAGGCCATCAGCATCATCCAGCAGATTGCCGAAGCGCTGGACTACGCATGGAAAGAGGAAAAACTGATTCACCGGGACATCAAGCCCGACAATATCATGCTCACCTCCAGCGGACGCGCCAAGCTTGCCGACCTCGGTCTCGCCAAAGTCGGGGACGATGTGGAAAACAATGAAGCCGAAGAGGTCATGGGAACCCCCCAGTACATCAGCCCCGAACAGCTGACCGGCGAACCGCTCGACAACCGGACCGACATCTACAGCCTCGGCGCCACCTTCTACCATTTCCTGACGGGACGTTTCCCCTACGAAGGCGCGACCGCCCTTGAAATCACGCGGCAGCATCTTTTCGGAACCCTGATTCCTCCTTGCGAAGTCAATCCCAACATCCCGGCCGATGTTTCCTGGGTGGTGGAAAAGATGATGGCCAAGGACCCGAACCTCCGTTATCAGGACGCCGCCCTCCTTGCCGAGGACCTCGGACTCATCAAGCGAGGACGCAAACCCATGGTGGCCACCTATTCCGCCATGATCAAGGTCCAGAATTCCAACAAAATCGAAGCCGGATCGAAGCCGGTGCCTCCGAAACTGAGACTCCGCGGGGCCTCGGAACAGCAGGCCGCTCCAAAACCGTCCTTCACCGGAACGGAAACCGTTCCGGAAAACCCCTCCTTCGCGGAAGCCGCCAGAAAAGCGGCTCCGAAATTCCAGCTGAAGGAAAAAAATTCCGCACCGCCCCCTAAATTTCAGCAGTCTCCGGCGCCGGCCCAACCGCCGCCGCAACCCGCAGCGCCGCCGTCTCCTTCGCAGAACGCGACACAGCCGGTTTCCGTCTCCGAAACTCCGCCGCCCAAAGTGGAGGCTCCGAAAAAAACAAAAAAAGCAAAAGATCCCGGAGCCCGTTCCTTCCGCCTCGGAAAATTCATCTGGACCCTTTTTCTTCTCCTTGTTCTGGCGCTCGCCGGAACGGGAGCGTATCTGCATTTCGTCAAAAAAGTGAACTGGAAAGACTTCTATGCCAAGGCCAGGACAGAGGTCAAGAAAGCGGTGGTTCCGAAAGGGCCTTCCGAGTTCATGAAGGAAGCCGTCCCGCTTCTGGAAACGATTCATTCGGCAGGGATCACGGACAAAGCCGGAACCCTGTCCCGATGCGACGAATTCTTTGCGAAGGCGATTCCCCCCTCAAATGACGAGGAGAAAAAGCTCTTCCGCGAGGTCCTGGAATACTACTCTCCGCCGGACGAGGAAAAAGTCGAAGCCGCACGCGTGGAAGAACTGAAGAAATACGAAGAAGCGCTCGCGGCCAAGCGTCAGGCGGCCGCGGAAGAGGCCAAACGCAAAGTGGAAGAAGCCCAGCAGCGCGCGATGGAAGAAGTCAAGCGGAAAGCCGAGGAGGAAAAACGCCGCATCGCGGAAGCCCAGCAGAGGGAAAAGGAACGCGAGATCACGAACTACAAAAACCGGATCGCGGCAATGCAGCGGGACATCGTCCTGAATCTGGTCCGCTACTCCGAAAAGGAAGACGAAGCCGGACTCCGCGCCATATTTGAAAAAAATGCCGAAGAAATGAAGACGGCCAAGCCGCATCTGGCCGGATTCGCCCGCGATTTCGTGAACTTGTCCAACCAGCTGTACGCCTCCATGAAGGGAGCGTGGGAACTCAATGACGTCTTCACGAACGGAAACCCCGCCATTGTAGACCTTTCAATCGAAATCGGGTTCGATCTCTGCAAGGTGAAATCCATCCGGGACGGCGTCATCTACGGGGAAACTCCGTTCGGCAAGGAACTGTCCGTTCCGGTGAAACAGATGGTGAGTTCCCGCCAGTTCCGGGTTTTCTCCACCAACGCCGCAATCAAGCTGAACAAGCTTCAGTTCCTGCCGTATTACTTCTTCTGGATCGGAGAATACAAGGCGGCAAAAACCGCTTCCGAGGACAATCCCCAGCTGGAAGCCCGTTTCTCGGCGTTCCTGACGGATTACCTGAAAGTAGCCCTGACTCAGAATGCGGCGGAAAAAGCAAAGCTCGAGCAGAAGTTCGGTTTCCTGCCGGAATATCAGAAGCTGGTTCCGAAACCGGCGGCTCCCAAACCGGCTCCAAAACCGGCGGCAGCCCCGAAACCGGCTCCCAAACCGGCTCCGCAAAAGAAAAAATAATTTCTCTCTGCCATCAGGAAAGGACAGGAACTCATGAATAAAAAAAATCTTGTCTTCGCCGGAATCGGATTGGCCAGCTCCTGCATCAGCGTCAACGCACTGGGAGGAGCCGAACCGAAAACCCTGGAAAGCACTCTGGCCGGATCCTGGTATGAAGCCAACCCGGCGCGTCTCCGCAAACAGATCGACGACTGGATGGCCAAGGCGTCGCTTCCCCCGGGGGAAAAGCCCACCGGACCGATTGCCTTGATCCAGCCTCATGCGGGATACGCTTATTCCGGCCGTGTGGCCGCTTTCGGGGCGAAAGCGGTCGCAGGAAGAAAATACGACCGGGTGATCATCCTCGGTCCCACGCATCGCGTCTATCTTCGGAACAAGGTCTGTCTGCCTCAGGCCGACGGCATGGGCACTCCGCTCGGAACCGTTGAAGTCGATCAGGCCTTTCTCAAGGAGTTCCGGAAATTTCCCTTTGTGATGAGCGACGACAGCGTCCTTCAGGGAGAACACAGCGTCCAGATTCAGCTTCCGTTCCTTCAGGCGGCGCTGGCGGAAGGCTTCAAGATCGTTCCGATTGTGGTGGGGCAGCTGGACCCCGAATATGCGAAAAAAATCGCACGGGCCATCGCGTCCGGGCTGACCCCCTCCACTCTGGTGGTCGTGAGTTCGGATTTCACGCATTTCGGGCGGAACTTCGATTATGTGCCGTTCCGCGACAACATTCCGGAACAGCTCCGCAAGCTCGACCTCGGCGCTTTCGAACTGATCCGGGACAAAAATTGCGCGAAATTCTCAAAATATCTTGCTGAAACCGGGGCTACGATCTGCGGGGAAGCGCCGATCCGGATCCTGCTGGAAATGCTTCCGGACAATGCCGACGTGCGCCTTCTCAAATACGCGACTTCCGCCGAAGAAAACGGAGACTATTCCCATTCCGTGAGCTACGTTTCCGCGGTCGTTGACGGCAAATGGGAACCCGCCGGAAACCCCGCCGCAAACGATTTCCTGACCGACTCGGAAAAGAAAACCCTTCTTGCCATTGCCCGCGAATCCATCGAATACGTGTTCAAAAACCGCAAAACGGCTCCATCCGGATACTTCGCCGACCGGTTCACGGAGAATATGAAGAAAAAGATGGGATGTTTCGTAACGCTCAAAATTGGAGAAGAGCTGCGCGGCTGCATCGGCGAGATCCAGCCGTCCCGCGAGCTTTGCCGGGCGGTCGTCGACCGGGCGGTGGACTCCGCTTTCCGGGATCCGCGCTTCCGTCAGCTCACCCCGGAGGAATTACGTTCGGTCGAGGTGGAAATCTCGGCGCTGACGCCCCCAAGGCCGGTCGGGTCCTACAAAGAGATCGTTATCGGAAAACACGGCATGACCATCACCATGGACGGACGTTCCGCGGTATTCCTGCCTCAGGTGGCCCCGGAACAGGGCTGGAATCTGGAGGAAACGCTGACGTATCTTTCTCGGAAAGCGGGACTTCCGCCGGACGCGTGGAAATCTCCGGACGCCTCCTTCACGGTCTTCGAAGCAATCGTCTTCAAAGAATCGGACTACTCGTCCGAACACTGACCGGGCTCAATCCTTCGCGTTCGCCGCACTGAAGGCGATTCCGAAGGCGAGCATCACGGAAAACAGCGAACTGCCGCCGTAGCTGAGGATGGGAAGAGTCACTCCGGTGGGCGGCAGGAGAACGCTGTTCACTCCGATATGGATCAGGGCCTGAATCATATACAGCGCCCCGGCGGAAAATACAAAGAAACGGCGGGTGTCGTCCTCGGAACGGATATCCCAGGAAAGCACGCAGAATCCGATTCCCATCGTCACGAATCCGGCAATCACGATGAAGCCGCCG
>CAZORN010000112.1:0-9897 GCA_964581935.1 uncultured Victivallales bacterium | reverse complement strand
GAAGCCCGCGCCCGCCGATGGAAAGCTCCGCGTCGAGCTGGTCGATTCTCCTTACGGACGCATCTTCTTCCGCAAGGATGTTCCGTTGAAGCAAGGCGCTCAGAAGGTCGATTTCACGGTCGAAAAGGCGGATCTTCCCACGATTGCCGGAACGGTCCGCGTGAGTATTCTCGGTCAGGACGGACTCCCGCTTGCGATGGAGGAACAGCTTGTTTTCTTCCCGAACCGGACGCTGGATGATTATCCTCAGCTCGGGTGGGATACGATTTCCGACATGAACGGTCCTCTTTTCGTCCCGCAGCTGCTGGACCGTCTCGGCTGGACTCTCGGCCTGACCCATCCTAATTCCGGCGGGAAAAATGCACGAGACATGGCGATCCTGAACCAGAAAATGGTTCCCTACACGGTGCGGATCGGTTTCCAGAAGAGCAAGACGGACGGCGTGGCTCAATACAGCTGGTTTTTCCTTCCGAAGGAACGGGCGAAAGAAGTTGAAAAGCTCAAGGGCGATGAATGCTTCTACCGTCCCGAAGTCCAGGAACTCTGGAAGGCCGGAATCGAACACCGCATGACCAACCTTCCCAAATACGGCCCGGCGATCTACAACCTCGGCGATGAAAACTTTGTCGATACTTCCGGCGGCTACGGTCCTTCCGACCTTCAGTACTTCCGCGAATTCCTGCGTAAGAAATACGGTTCGATCGAACAACTCAACCACAACTGGCGCACTTCCTACAAGGACTTCAGCGAAGTGCTGCACATCCCGCAGAAGACAGCCCGCGATTCCGGCAACTATCCCGCCTGGGGCGACCACCGCTCCTATATGGAAACCATGTATGCGGATTGCCATGCGTTCCTTGCCGACGAGATCCGTAAATACGATCCGGGCGCGCTGGTCGGCGCGGAAGGCAGTGTCCCCGGCGATCTCGAAAAAACCATCGGGACGCTCGAATACTGGGGACCCTACAGCGATACGGTCGAAGATGAAGTCCTCCGCAGTTTCGGAGGCGACCGCGTCCGCATGCTCTGGTGGGGCGGCTATCCGGGAAGTCACGGCGGGCGCGGCCCGTATCCCATGCCTCTCCTCGGAGACCTTGTCCGCGGCACGGTGAACGGCAATGCCTGGTTCGCCGCCAATATCGGAAGCAACCACAGCGCCTTCGGCTGCGACATGACCCTCGCCGATTACGTCAAACGTTATCTGCCTTACTTCGACAGCCTCCGGAACGGTCTGGCGCAGCTCCTGATCCGCAATCCGATGTCCGACGAGGGAATCTATTTCTACTGGAGCCATCCCTCGAACCTTGCCTGCAAGGTGAACGACGCCTGTGTCAATCCCACGGACGGACTCACTCCCCTGATCCGTTACGCCTACCGCAACGGCCGCGGATTCGAGTTCATCTCCGCCCGGACTCTGGACCGTCTCAAAAAAGCGAAAGTCGTCTTCCTCTGCGGGGCTTCCGCCCTGAGCGACAAAGAATGCGTCGCCCTCCTCGATTTCGTGAAGAATGGCGGCATCCTGATCGCGGACGTCAATCCCGCGGTCATGAACGAAAATCTCCGCACGCGGGAAGCCAATCCGCTCGAACCCCTGTTCGGCAAGCTCGGCTTCAATGACGCGAAAAAACCGGAACTCAAACCGGTCACGGTTCCCGGCTTCAAGGCAGCTCTTTCCGGAAGCACCGGCAATTATTCCGAACGGAATTACGGCAAGGGCAAAGCGATCCTGTTGAATTTCATGCTCTCCAGCGCGGTAAATACCGCCGACAAATCCACCCCGTTCGACCGTTTTATCGACGGGTTCCTTCCCGCACCGATCTTCAAGGTCGCGCCCGGACTTGACGAGAATGCCGTGATCCGGATTCGCCATGGCAACGGGTTCGACGTGATCGCGGCCACTTTGCCGCCCGCGCGTCTCGGCGAAAAAACCACCGTCGCCCTTCCCGGAAAACGTTTCTTCTATCTCTGCGGCGAAGGTTTCGCGGGGGAGGGGAACACGCTGACTCTCGACTTTGCAAAATCGCCGTTCCTCTGCTACAGCATTTTCTCCGAAAAGCAGAAGGAACCGGACTTCTCCATCGCCGGCGGCGCACGGGGCGGGCGTCTCGCCTTCTCCGGACCGGCTCTGGTTTCCGGGCGTGTTTACCGCCTTGAACTCACCGATCCCGCCGGACAGATCCGTCGGACCTTCGTGTTCGACCGCGCGGAGAAGGCTCCTGTCATCCGCATCGCCTACAACGAACCCGCCGGACGCTGGAAAGCCGTTCTCACGGACATTGCCACCGGCCTCCGGAAAACCACTAACTTCGAGGTGACCCCATGACCAAAAAAATCATCCTCTCCGCCGCCGTCTGCATGCTGTTTCACGCGGGACTCTTCGCAGAACCCCGCTGCGACATCAAGGAAAAACGCGATTCCGCCCGGAATCTGACGGAAATCACACGCAAGCTTTATTTCCACGAGGGCGTCGTCACGCTCACTCATTTCACGGCGGACGGCAAGACTCCCGTCCATCAGAAGTGGGGCGATTACTTCCTTGGCCTCGAGTTCGGGCGTCCGCCCCGCTCCAACGGCGGCTGGGCTCTCTGGGAGTTCTTCACCTGCTACCGGATGGACAAGCGTGCCATCAACATCGCACGGGAAAACATGCCTGAAAGCATTTCCCTTGTCCAGTCGGGGGATGCCGCGATCGGTGACATTCTCATCCCTGTCGACAATGGCGGGAAGCTGGAAATACGCCTGATTCAGTTCCCCTCGCATAAGAAATGGATTTTCATGCGCGTTACTGCGAAAGATTTCCAGCCGTGGCGCCTGGATCTCAGTGCGTATCCCGGCAATTCGGACAATCCCAAGGAACGCGAACGCCATATCGCAACTCGCGAAAACCGTTATTGCACCTCCCAGTCCGCCGCTGAATTCGTGCCCGCGTCGCCTTACATGATCCTTTTCAATAAATTCGTTCAGGACCGTTACGGCAACATGATCATCTTCAATCCGCAGCAGTTCCAGAAAATCGTCTCCCCGAAAAGTCCGGTCGGTGTCATGATCCAGTTCTTTCCGAAAAAGGATGAAAAGGTGTTTTACTTCGGACTCGGGTATTTCGCCGATCAGGCGGCCGATGACGCCGTGACGCGTTTCCTCGGCGAGGACGGCGACGCCGTCAAGGCCTTCATGGAGAAAATCGACTGGGAACCGAAACTGGATATGAAAGCCTTTGAACAATCCCTCAAGGAAGCCGGAGCTCTCGGCGTCGATTCCGCGAAACTCAAGGAAATCGAGGCCGGATATGCCGATGCGGTGAAACGCAACGATGTTTCCGCCCTCGCGAACATCATGAAGAAACTGGACGATCTCAAGAAAAATACGGCCAAAAAAGGCCTGGACGACTTCAAATAAGAAAACCTTTATCAAGGAACTGAAATGAAAAAAATGGATATCGCCGTCCTGGGCATCGGAGCCATGGGCGGAACTCATACCGGCGCTGCAAAGGAGTCTCCGTATGTGGACAAAATTTACGGGTATGATGCGACTCCGGAACGGACAAAAGCCCGCGCCGCGGAGCTCGGAATCATTCCGGCTTCCCTGGAGGAGATTCTGAACAATCCGGCCATCCGGATGGTCACGATCGCTTCCAGCAATTCGGCCCATGTGCCGCTCGCGACCGCCGCGCTCAAGGCGGGCAAGGCCGTCATGTGCGAGAAGCCGATGGGCGATACCCTTGACGAGGCGCGTGAACTGATCCGTGTCCAGCGTGAAACAAAAGGGTTTCTCCAGATCGGTTTCGAGCTTCACTATTCCCGCATTTACATGACCGCGAAAAAGTGGATCGACGAGGGGCTGATCGGGACCCCGGTCAACATCCAGACCCGCTATTTCTGCAGCGAGTTCCACAACAAGAACACCTGGCGCAGCAAGGGAACCGGCAGTTTCCTGATCGGCGAAAAACTTTCCCATTACATCGACCTCCAGCGCTGGTTCATGGGGAAGAACGCGGAGAGCGTCTATTCATTGTCCGCCCCGAAGGTCGTCGAATATTTTCATCATCGCGACAACCACAACATCATGACGAAGTTCCATGGCGGCGGTGTCGGCGTGCTCAATTTCATCATGTATATCGCCGAATCCTTCAGCAAGGACCCTCTTCAGGAAATGCTGGAGAAACAATCCGACGACGGACATGTCCTTCAGTATCACATCGTCGGAACGAAGGGCGCGATCGAGACCGACGTCTTCCGCCGGCGCATCCGCCGCTGGGAATTCACGGATTCCCCCGAACGTCAGGTCAGCACGATCGTCGAGACTGTCCGCTATGAGAAGGAAGAAGATCAGGTGTGGATTCACAACACCCACGGACAGAATCTCCGCATCATCGAACTGGTCGCCGGCGGACTTTCTCCGGAAGTCCCCTCAACCGACGCTTTCGAGACCATGCGTCACTGTTTCGCGGCTGAGGAATCCGAAGACACCGGAAAGATCGTTTATCTCTGATATGGGCGAAAACGCGGCTCTGTCTCGGTTTCTTTTCAGATTCCGGGCAGGGCCGGAGGGAAAACTTCCTTTTCCCATGCATTCAGGATTGCCGCGCCGAGACCGCGCACCGTCCGGACTTTCTGGTCCGGATCATACGTGATTGTTTCAGGCGGGAAATCGAGAATCCGTCCATCCTTGAAAGCATGATCGATGCAGGCGGAATGCGAGGCGGCGTTCCGGACGCTGCATAGAAACGAGTCTTCTCCGCAAAGCCGCCGGTAAAGCGATTCGTACAGGTTTTCGTATTGGAAATCGTTCGAATCGTTCCCGATTGTCTCGGACCGTCCATCTCCGAAGAGGATATGACAGGCCGGATACGTCCAGCAGAGACGTGCTTTTTCACATTCGATCACCAGTTCCGAATCATGGTTGACATCGGCGGCATGACTGCCGCAGCAGAGCAGAGGCACCCCTTTTTCCAGAATGATTCTTAATACGGATGTATCACAACTTTCAATCGGGTTTGCGCGGTATTGCCGTGCGGAAACGGAGTGAGGCATGGCCGAGGTTTCCTCCGTCTCTCCCGCCAGGAACAAAGCCATGTGAAGTTGGTGCGCCATCCCGTTGCCGAACGGGGAATCCAGTACGGGGGTGCCGTCTGCGAGCGTCTTTTTACCGGCCCAGGGATTCCGGTTGTAGTAGTTGTCGCCGCGCAGGCTCAGTCCGATCGTTTTCATGTAGATGATACGGCCGAATTCCCCGGCGAGAATCCTTCTTTTCAGAAGCCGGGTGGACCGGCTGTGGCAGAACTGGAATCCGACGGCGACGAACCGTTTCCGCGACTCCTCCAAAGACAGGATGCTTTTCACTTCCGCCATGGTGGGCGCCAGCGGTTTTTCCACCAGCACGTTTGCGCCGGCTTTCAGGGCTTCGCAAGTGAATTTCGCATGATACGGGATTCCGACCGGAATGCAGCACAGATCGATTTTGCCGTTCAGTTCGGAGAAAAGTTCGGCGGCGGAGTCGAAGATGCGGCAGCCGAGTCCGTTCAGGCGTTCCACCTGCGGGGCGGCGTCATTCCGGTTGATGACGACCGCACCGAGGAGTTTCGTGCGCCCGCGTTCCGCTTCCCGGAGAAGGTTCCTGTAATGGCAGATCGCGTATCCGGTCACGCCGATGAGGGCGGATGTATAGATTTTCATGGGGTCAGCAGCACTCGTTTGTATAATGGTTCCATTCCATCCGTATCTCGCTGTCCGGCAGGGATACAGCGACTTTTCGGATAGCATCCCGCTCGTCGATGTGTCCGTTGCAGCGGTCGGAGACGAATTCATCCTTGATGCGGATTTTTCCGGCATATTGTTCCGCTTCATCCAGCGTTTTTCCTTCCAGAACTTCAAGGTAAAATCCGCCGGAGACATGATTCTGGACGAAACTTTGCGGGACGCCGTCGTAATGGTCCATCCGGCACTCCAGCTCATCCCCATTGGAAATGACCGTGAGCCCGGGGGCGGTCCAGTTCCCTTTCAGCAGGGTGGATCCTGCCATGTTCACCCGTTTGAGCGGCTGAAGCAGGACGATCACGTTTCCGACCGGGAGCAGGAAGGCTCCGGATTCTGTTTTTCTGTAATTTTTTCCGACTCTCGAAAAGTGGAAATTGAAACCGAAACGCCGCAGAACCGCATCGATCCGGTCCGTTTTGAAAAGACAGAGCAGCCTTTTGTCCGACTGACGGCAGCGCACTTGCGGTTCGGGGGGGAAGCTGCGGAACGGATACAGCCGGAACGCTTTTTCGAGCGTAAAATCGCCGGAAAACGGATGCGTCTGGAGTTTGCCGTCGGCATCGACCGCTTCCAGCCTCAGAATGCCGGAACTTTCCGCCTCGTTCTGAAAAGTCAGGTAAACCACGCCGTCCTGCCATCCGGAACCGCCGGTCGAGACCGTCTGCCAGACGATGCTTTCGCAAGGATATTGATTGAACGACCCCAGCGAAAAATTCTCCGACAGAAAACTGAAGGCGGCACAGTCCTTGTAGATCGTGGTTTTCAGAGAACGCGGCAGCACGGTTTCACGGTCTGTTTCCAGTTCGGGGAAGCGTTCCAGGGCCTTGTGGCAGACAAACGGAGACGTGTGCTGGTAATCCAGCTGGAGGGAATCCGTCCAGCCGAGGATGTATGCCAGAAGCGAGTGCGCATTTTTCGCCCGGTAATGCCCGTTGTAGCCCCGGCGGAAAGGAACGGGAAAACGGTCCCCGAAAAAGCGGAGCTGTTTCAGGAACAATTCATTGAGAAGCCGTTTCGAATATTCGATGATACGTTTGTTTTCCGTAATGCTCAACAGCCCGAAAAGAATCCACACATCCACTTCGTAATAGGCGGGAGTCAGGGTTTCATTAACCCCGTTTTTCAGCAGGAATTCCGCATATTGGACGAACTCCTTGACATCGTCGGAAAACGAGGGTAGGTTCAGCCGTTCGGCGATCATGCAGCACATGGCGGCCCGCCCGAGCTGGGGATTGACATAAGTCAGGCTTCCAGCGGCCCGTTCCTCGACGAAACGGGGATGAAGTTTCCGCAGGACTTCGCGCAGTTCCTTCAACGTTTCTTGCGGCAGGACCGCACCGAAGTGGGTCTCCATCTGAATCAGCGCGGAAGCGTTGAAAAAGTTGCCGTTGCGGTCGCGCAGATGTTTTTCTTCCGCGAACCAGAGGGTATCCCCTTCCGGTGTGACGGCATGGGCAAGAAATGTCTTCAGGATGTCGCCTGCGCGTTTCACCTCTCTGCCGTCGAACAGCAGGGAAAGCGCATAATAAAGCGATTCCCTGTAGGGATGAAGAGAATTCTCCTTCAGTTCGCCGAAATGTTCTTTCAGGTATTCCTGTGGATAGAAAGCGGGATCGAAACGTCCCAGCAGGTTCATTCCGGGATCGTAGTTTTTGCCGTCGAATTCCAGAATTTCATCCAGAAGAATCCGGATTCGTACCCTCATTTTTCCACCTCGATTCGAATGGCCTTGATGATGACCTGTCCTTTTTTGGAACAGTTGTATAAAAGAAACCGTGTCTGCCCGGAAAGAAGCTCCGGTGCAAGCGTCCATGTCCGGGTTGAGAAGTCGGCTGACAGGGGCGGCGTTCCCCATGCAGGCATTGCCAGCCGTTTCCCGGGGATGTTGTTGTTTTCCTCGTAGAGCGCCAGTCCGAAAGCGGCATCCTTTTCTCCCTTGAGCTCGATTTCGATCCGCAGCGCCTTTTCAGATTTTCCGATCCGGAAGTCCGCGAAACAGTATTTCTCAGCGGAAAGCCAGATGCCGGATTCCGTGTTTCCATAGAATGCGACGCCGGATTGAGGCTGTGTCATGTCCAGCAGGAAGGGCATGGAAATCGTTCCGCCGCGCGCGGCTTCCTTCTTGGTGGCCGGGGACTCCTTGAGGTTTCCATAGAGTTCCAGCTGTTTGAGCGGACGCTTGAGTCCTTCCTCCATCAATTTCCGGATATCGAGCTGTCCGCCGGTTCGCCACCCGTATTGATTGTACGGAGCGACTTCCGTATCCGTCGGAACAATGGATTCCGAACCGACTGTCGCTGGTTGTTTTTCCGAGAGAAGCAGGAAGCGGAATCCGGCTGCGGGCACTTTCACGACGAATCCTTTTTTCAGGTCGGCGGTGCTCCAGCGGGGAGACTTGCCGTCCAACAGCGCTTTGCCGGTTTCCGGATCGCTCAGGAAGAGGGGAACCTTTCCCGCGTCCGGCAGCCGGATATGCCATTCCTTTTCCTGAAACGGATCCCAGTTGAAGAGGGAAATGAGGAGGGAGCCGGGCAGTTTGTGAACCCGGTACTGGACCTTGCCGCAATATTGATCGTAGTAGTGCTTCCAGACTCCGCCCCGGATACGGGATTCGTCCTTCAGCCACGGACTTTCGCCCTTCGTCAGGTCGGCGCATTGCACGGACTCGTCCGCACGGACGCCGTCCAGATACCAGTGTTCCAGTTTCGACAAAATTTGAAGAGCTTCCAGGGAAGCTTGCGCAACCGCCGGTTCCTCGAAGGAAAACTGGAGTCCGGACGCGCCGCTGGCCGCCAGATGCAGCATGCTCAATTTGTGCATGACGGGCCGGTTTTCGTATCCGTATTTTCTTCCCGTCATATCCGCCGTCATGCGGCGGCCGGGCATGACGCCCCAATCGTATCCGACGCAATAGGAGGAACCCGCCACCGCAACGATCGGCTTGCCCGAATTACGGCGAAGAACATCCACTGAAATCGGATCGTAGATACCGCCGACCAGCGTATCTGCCAGGATGTAGTCGATGGAATCTCCGAACAGCCGCGGATCTTCGGCAAAGTGGCAGTATCCGTATTTCAGTTCGCCGAGGTCTTTTTCGAAGTCATGGATGATCGTATTGGCCCCGATCCGCATTCCTGGCGCGTTCTGCTTGAGCATCTCGTAGATTTTGCGTGTCTGTTCGGAACGGAATTTATACCATTCCATCGGATATTTCCGGAGAAGTTCGAGGGGCGGCAGTTTTTCATCCGGCACACGGGCGAAACGGTAAAACCATGCGCGGCATTCGTCGCAGAAACAGAGCATCCATATCTGTGCTTCGATATCGATGTCCAGTTCCGTGGTGCCCTGTTCCTGTTCGGTTTTCAAGATTTTTTTGTAAAGTTCGCAGGGATAACGGTCCGGAGTCACCGCGGCCGTCGGACAGAACAACCTCAGGTGATAGGCGCGGCCGTCTGAACCATACGCATTGCGTCCGTCGAGGCCGACCAGATAGTCTTTTTTGTTGTCGGAACAGGTCCTGTTTCCGAATCCGTTCAACACGTGCATCATAGAACCGCCGCCGTAGTAGCGGAATCCGTAGCGGTCGAAGATTTTGCGGCGACCTTCGTTCGGACCGTCAGGCAACTGGACGTTGACGTGACTGATTCCGATCCGTTTGCATAACTTCGCATATTCGTCCAGCATGGTATCGGACCAGCCGTTGGAAGGAAGCGGAACATGTGCGCGGGTTTGAATCCGGAACGGTTTTTCCGGCTGTTTTCCCAGGTCGACGAGAAAACAGGGGATCGTTCCCCCCTGCGGATATTTTCCTTGAATCTCCCAGCGGAGATCGAACGTGCGTGGGAGTCCTTTTTCCGGGCGGAAAGAGAGAGTGATCAGATTGTTCGGCGTGGCTCCGAACATACCTCCGGGAAGGGGTGTTTTCAGAGCGGGCTGGAGCGCATTGTTGACGAGCGGAATTTCGTAGCGCACATACGGCAGATTTCCCCTGCGGACGTTCTGCGTCTGGAATGAATTCGTGAAACGGCAGTCTCCTTTCCAGCGGTCCATGAGGCCGCTTTCGTCCAGTTTCAGCGACTCTGGAACTTCGATGAACAGCTTGTTCGTCGAGGCGATGTCCTTGACCGGTTTCTCTCCGGTATAA
>CAZORN010000111.1:0-9947 GCA_964581935.1 uncultured Victivallales bacterium | reverse complement strand
CCAGATAAGAGTCCGCCGCGATCTGGTCCGGCAGCGAATGCTGTTCCACTTTCTGTCCGTCGATTTCAGCCAACTTCGGCCCGGATGCATTTTCCCGGATTTCGTCTTCAAGTTTCTGTTCTTCCAACATGACCTCCTTGACTTTTTCAAAAGACGTTGTATCTTAGTATCGACAATGTGATAACCATACGGAGGCCGCCATGATCAAGACCCTGACAAAGCACGGAAACAGCGCCGCGCTCGTGATTGAGCGTCCGATTCTCGATCTTCTCGGCGCGACCATCGACACCGCGTTTGAGGTGGTTACCGACGGGCAGGCCCTTGTCCTGACGCCGGTAAAGGATGCCGTGAAACTGAAAAAATTTCATAAGTCGATGGAAAAGATCGGAAAACGCTACGCGAAATCCTTTGCGGAGCTTGCCAAGTGAAGTCCGACCCCGTATTCCTGACCTTCGCCGAAATCATTGAAATCCATCATTACCAGATCGAACACTTCGGCGGGACGCCCGGCTTGCGGGACATCGGCCTTTTGAAGTCCGCGATCGGAATGCCGTTCGCCACGTTCGGCGGAGCGTTTCTGCATCCGACCATTTATGAAATGGCCTCGGCCTATCTCTACCATCTCGTGGAAAACCATCCTTTTGTCGACGGCAACAAGCGTGTCGGCGCAATGGCGGCGCTGGTTTTCCTCGACTTGAACGGAATCGATTTCGAGGCTCCAGACGGAGAGTTCACCCGAATGGTTTTGAATGTCGCCGGCGGCAAAATGCTGAAAGCGGAAATCACGCTGTTCCTGAAACGGCATTCTCACGAACGTTGAATTTCGCACTCCACGCCATATTTCCCGCGATACGCTTCGCACTCGCCGATGATGAATTCATCATATCGTCCGCACTTGTGCGTGATCGCGCACTCGATTGCGGCAAAGGATTTCCGCATCTTGCGGCACTTCCTTTTCAATTTCCGGCATTTCGTCAGCAGTTCCTGATACTGCCGGGAGCATTCCAGGCATTCGGGTTCGACTTTGCTCATTCGTTTCCTCCGGGTTGATTCAAAACTACTTCATTTGAAGTAATTTCTTTTTCGACCATATCGATTCGATGGCCGATCCAAGCGGCCACATTCACGCAAAAAGCATTCCCGCAGGCTTTGTACCTCGGCGCATCGGAACATTCCTCCTCCGCTTTTCCTTTCCAGGGAATCCGGGTGTGGTTGTCCGGGAATCCCATGAGGCGTTCGGTCTCGATCGGCAAGAGGCGTCTGACCGTTGCACGGTATCCGACTCCGGGGACGTTCGAGGCCGAAATCGTAGTCATCGGATCGCCGTCAACGCCGACGCCGATGCCCTGACGGTTGGTCTCGTCATGCTTTTCAGGATCGCGTGTCGCGTTGCGCAGATCCAGAGGGACGCACTCGTTGTAAGCAACGCCGTGAACATCCTTCACCGTTTGCGTATACATCACGCCTTCTTCACTGATCCCCAGCCCGGAACCGCCTTTACGTTCGGCTTTCGCCATCTTGTCCCCGTCGAGCGCGATGGGAGTTTCCAGCGGGTCGATGGAAATGGTTTCCCCTTCGGTTTCCGACATCGCATCCTTCTTGCGGAGTTCCTTTTGTGCCACAGCCGGAGTCACTTCCGTGCGCAGCGTCGGAAACACGTCCTTCCAGTAGCCCTCCTGAACGCCGCCTGCGTCATTCTTGATGAAAGCGAGCAGTTCCGGTTCGTTCCCGGGTATCGTTATGTCTGGAATCGGCATACCTCCTTTGTGGAGTGACGGACAGTGTTCGGTCATGCGGTCACGCGCATTGTCATTGGCCGCGAAGGCGATGAGCGGCGTGTAATCGCTGATATGCCCGGCATGATCTCCCGCTATTGTGTTGGAAGCATCGCCCCTCCCGTTGCCGCGGGCGTCATAACAGACCGCGTTTAAATGTTCCGGACCCGTTTCGCGCTCGTTCGAGATATCGGTCGCAGTGGTGACGCTCTCGGCCCTGCTTCCCGCATAGAGAGAAACAACCGGCGCCTCATGGTTGCAGTTCAGCGTCGGAGATCTCTCCCCGCACACTTCCGCGTTGCGCTGTCCATGCGCCATGCAGAGCGCGTTCAACGGATGTCCGTTCACGCCGATGAAAGTGGCCTGCTGTTCTTTGCCGCTGCAGCCTCCAGTGCTCGCTGTAAGGGCTCTGGCAACGTTCGCCTCCTTCGTGCGGCGCGGCGGAGTATCCCCTCCGCGCATTTCGCCGTCAAATAATACTTTTGCGGGATAGCGCCAGCTGCCAAGATATCCGACAAGGAAGATACGCTTCCTTCGCTGCGGGATCGCCCTTGGAAATTCGGGAACTCGGGTATATTGAGCGTCAAGTATTCGCCACGCCACTCCGTAGCAGCCGGGGGCGTTGGTGACGATTCCGCATTTCCGCCACCCGTCTTTTGGAGGGACGATGTTCCATCCGCAGAGAAGAGAGAGGAGTGTCGCGAAGTCCCGGCAATCTCTTGAGGAAAGAGCCGAGGGGACGTTTTCCCACACAACCCAGCGCGTTCCAGATTGATAACACAGTCGTACAAAATCGAGAGCGAGGACGCTTCGTTTACCTTCAAATCCGAGTCGCTTTCCAGCGTTCGAAAGGTCCTGGCAGGGGGTACCTCCAACGAGCAGGTCGATCTTTCCGTCATAGTCGTCATTCCTTATCTTGGTGAAGTCTCCGAGATTGGGGATTTTTCCATACGGCGGAAGATCGGCAATCTGCCGCCTCCATGATTCTCGGAGTTTGCGTTCCTTCCCGCTGTCGGCTTCCGCCGGATCGAGCGGACGCAACGGACGGGTCGCCCCGAAGCGGTGGCACAGCACCGCCGAGGGGAACGGCTCGACCTCGGCAAAGAATTTCGGAGTCCAGCCGAGCCGTTCCCACGCCAGCGTCGCGGCCTCGACGCCGCTGCATACACTTCCGTAGTTCATTTTAGTTTTCTCCCGATGTGATGATGTTGATTTTCTTCACACCGGGTATATTTCCAAAAAATCCGAAAATAATCTCACATTTCTCGATTTTCTTTAAAAAAAAGCAAAAAAAAGCGACGAGAGAGACCTTCTCGCCTCAGCCGTCGCCCAAAAGAAAAGGACGAATCAACGCAATGTCAATTCGTCCGGAAAATATGAAAACAAAAGAATCGTGTTATTTGGGAATGGTCTTCAATTTGAATTTTCCGCAGAGCCATTCCAAAATCTGTTTCTGATCATCTTGCGTGGCGCGCCGAACCTGTGCCTTCAAAAGAATAAAATCCGGTTTGGGTGGAGCCGCATTCTGCAAGCCTTCATTGCAGTTGGAGCAAACCGCGCGAAGATTCTGCGGAATATCCTCGCCGCCTTTGCTTTTATCAATAATATGCCCCATTGTCAAACGGATAGTCCGACCGGGATGATACGGGTCCGGATCACCGGCTCCGGCCCCGCACATCTGGCAAGTATAGCCATTGCGTTCCAAAACAAGCGCGCGCGTTTCCTTGGAAATCTCGCGTTTGAATGCCGGGCTGCGGTGATCGCTGAGAAGAATATACTCGCCCGGCTTCAGATCAGCACTGTCTTTATGCGAATCAATCTGATAGCCTTCCTCATCGCGTAGTTCACGCAGACGGCGAGCCCATTCAGATGCATGACCGGAAGCTTTCTGCAGTTGAACGGAATTGACCACCGTTCCTATATGTGCCAGTAAAAAATCGAGAATTTTGGCCTTGGAACCTTTACTTTTTGTCATGATCAGCCTTTCTGAACGCTTCTTTAATTTGAGTTCCCACCGCACATGCGACCGGCGGAGGAAATGCATTGCCAATCTGTCTATATTGCGTAGTCTTGCTTCCGCAGAATTGCCATTCGTCGGGGAACCCCTGTATTCTGGCCGCCATCCGGATGGTTAGGCGCGGAGGCGTATCTGCCGGACAATCTTTTCCCGGAGCATTGGCGGCAATCCCCATGCCGCTGATCCCCATTATGCTCCATTGATTTTTTGCCCGTGTCGGACCGAGATCCGGCCCGCCATGTTTTTTCGATCCGCCGACAATCGTAGGGGCTGTGGAACTGGCGGTTTCCCGAATCCGTGCAGCGCCAGCCCATCCGTTTGCGGCAAGCAAATCGAAAATGGCTTCCCCGGCAGTCACTTTTTCTTTCAATGGTGTCGGCCATTCAAAATACTTCATGTCATTCGGGAGAAGCGCCACCAGAACAAATCGTGGCCGAAGCTGGGGAACTCCATAATCGGAAGCTTCGAGAATCCGGTAATCGACCTGATAGTCATGAGAACGGAGTTTTTGAACGATAGTCTCACGGTATGCGTCAAATTTCTTTGACATTAGACCCTTGACATTTTCCAGCATAATGCCGCGCGGATGGATTTCCTCAACCAGCCGTAATGTCGATGGAAACATGTCACGTTCGTCGTTTTCACCCAACTGCTTTCCTGCGATGGAAAACGGAGGACAGGGAACACCGCCGGCCAGCAAATCGCATCCTTTGTATTTTGCGCCGTCAAGCTCCCGAATATCCTGACAGATAATATTCCAACCCGGACGGTTATAAGTCAGGGTTTTGCAGAAATCGGGTTCATATTCGACACAGGCCAGATGGTCGAATCCAGCCCGTTCCAAGCCCAAAGCCTGCCCACCGCCGCCAGCGCACAACTCAACTGCGGTATATTTTTTCATTTTTTTTCCGGTGGTGATTCTGTTGATGTTTTATCTTCGGCTTTTCCGGTTTTTACCCATGCATCCAAATCTTCGGCGCTGAATTTCCATAAGCGTCCAATGCGATAGGCCGGCAAGCCGCGTTTTTCGATCCAGCGATAGATAGTATCTCGCTTGACTCCGAGGTACCCACTCGCTTCATCGACTGATAGCCATTTTTTTTCCATGATTCGCGTATCCGTTCCTAATTAAAGGTGAAAACCATTTATCCTGTCTATGAATATAGCGCGAGCCCTGAGCTTTTCAAGTTTTTTTCAGTAGTTTTAACCGACTTTAATCCTTTCTTGTTTGATTTATTCGATTTTAAATGTATGTTATAGGCAAAATGATATCATAATGTTCTAAAGAAAAGCGATTTTGATTTTGCAAATGAGAAAAGATGATAGGAAACTTGATTCCTTTCAAGAATGTGTAATACAGCTTGGAAGGCGTTCTCTATTGTCCCTGCCAGTCTGTCAAATTCCAAGGCCAGAGGAATAAGGGGCGATGGGGCATACAAGAATCGGTAGGCTGAACCGTTCACGGCAATGGCGCGATGTTATGGCGTCATTTTGCGCGGGAGCGGATTCCAACCAAATTGCAAAGCAAGTCCTTGCCGCCGCCTCGGCGGGTTTGAACGAGAACAGTCTCTCCGGAGATTCCGCTTACCAGAAAGCCGTTGAGTTGCTTGTGCAAATGGGCATAGGCGGGCAAAGCGGAAATTTTATCGAGCATATGCGGAGTTGCGGCATTGCACTGTCGGATCGCCCCTCGGCGCAGGAATTAATCGCAAAACTTGGTCAAGCCGTGGATAACGTCGCATGGGATGCCGGAGCGATAAAAACCGATCTTGGCGACCATGCGAAACAAGCATTGTCGAATGCAATCACCGCCTGCATGAGATCTGAACGTTCCGGCGAACTGCCGGGAATGCCGCAACGTTTTGATTCAGAAATATTCAATTCATTTGGAACGAGGGCGAATTTTGCAGAACTCAATCGAGTTTTCATTTCCAAGGTCATGGCTCACAGCCTGAATTTTTATTTGGCGCAAGTCATCCCGAATCTTGTCGGTCGGGCGCAACGTGTAATGTCCGTCCATGAACTTAACGCTTCGTATGAAGCCTTGGGACAACACTGTTACGAAACCGCGCAGGTGCATAAAGTCTATGCGAACGAGTGGTTGGGAAAGCATCAATACCAGCTCAAAGACATGAATGAAGTTTCCATGAAGAAGCACGCGAATTTCATGGTTATGAAAATGATGAGGGCTTTGAAATATGGAAAAGATTAACCGCGCAACAATTGTCTGCAATCATGCGGACTATACGGGGGAATGCACGGCCCGGCTCAATTTGGTCGGGAAAGACCGGATGAATGTCTATCCGCGGGTCAAATTCTTTAAAGAGTATTTTGGAGAGATGAACCCGCGGCTGGTGGATTTTATAGAAATTGCCACTTTCATATATGTTGCCGACCAGATGCTCGTCCGATGTCAAGGGCGGGTTGACCCGCATGGATTTCTTTGGCGGCGAGAAATAAATATGATCATTGCCGTTCAGGACTACGAATTTTGGAATTCACAGCAAGTCGTAAACACATTGGAACGACTGCTCCGCTTTCTTTCCGACGATAATTTCCGAATTCAATTTTCTCCAATGCGGGAAGTACATCCGGACCAAGGGTATTTCGACTTTTCCGACAATATGGGAAACAGCAAACCGCTGGAGCGGGTCATGCTTTTTTCCGGCGGTCTGGATTCGCTTGGAGGCGCGATTCAGGAACTGATCTGCAATGACAAGCGAACGGTGCTTGTTCGGCATAAATCTTCGACAAAACACAAAGAGCGCTACCAGTTCATTGAAACCGCTTTGCAAAAACTCATCGGCAACAAGGTTACGTTCTTTACAATCAATACTGGGAAAGACGGCGCTTTATCCAAAGAATATACGCAACGCTGCCGGTCGTTTCTGTATTTTTCTCTTGCCGGAACAATTGCGGCACTGCTGAAACTGGAAGAAATCTGCTTTTATGAGAACGGTCCGATCAGTCTGAATTTGCCAATGAGTCCGCAAGTGGTAGGCGGGCGCGCCACCCGCACTACTCATCCGCAAACTCTTTTCTTTTTTCAGGAACTGATGCGCCTGATTTCGGGGGACCCGAATTTTCGAGTCCGGAATCCGTTCATTGATAAAACGAAGTCCGAGATTGTCAAATTGATCATAGAAAACGGATGTTCCGACCTGATTTCAAAATCTATGAGTTGTGCGCATTCCTGGCAGCAGACTAAACTGCAAACGCATTGCGGGATATGTTCCCAGTGTGTTGACCGTCGCGTTGCGATTATTGCCGCCAATGCGCAGCAGTATGATTGTGAATCCGAGTATGCCGTGGATTTCTTCACCGAGGCCGTGGATAAAAAGGTGGACGATTTCGACTCTCCAAACAAAAATCTGATCACTTCATATTTTCTTAGGGGGAAGCGGATTGCCGGAGAGAAATATACCTATGAAGATTTTGAAACAGACTATCCGTCTCTGAGCGACGCCACCCTCTATATGGGAAAGGAGCCGGATATTGCGGCTTACGACATTTTTAAGCTTTATCGTCGCTTGGCACTGGATATCCTTGCCGTAGAACGATACGCCAGAGCTCCAAAATATATTGCAATGATGTCCGATTTGGATAATCCATTGTCGCCGGATTCACTGAGTGGAATTCTGTTGCGAGGAACGCGCACCGTCACAGAACAGATACAATATGTTCCTGAACGACTTCCGGATTTCCTTTTCAGAAAAAAAGGCGCAATGTGGCAACTTCGGTTCAACGGCGGTCCGGAAAATTTGCTTGGCGTCTTTGATGGCTGTGAATATATCGCAAAATTGTTGGCAACACCGGATGTCGCTTTTTCTCTTGACCAGCTTGCCCCCTCGGAGCAAATGTCTGAAGCTTGCGTTGATGGCGATGAAATAATGGACGGCTTTTCAGTTGGCGAAAACTATGCCCCGGCTATCGATCCGAAAGCAAAAGCCAATTATTATAAAGAAGTTCTGCGACTGAAAGCGGAAAAAGAAAAAGCTGAAGCGGAAAACAATACCGTTGAAGCAGGAAGCATTCAGGAAGAGATTGAGTCTATTCTAAAAGAGCTTCAAACAAAACTAAAACCCGGCGGGAAGGCTCGAAATGTGAATCGCGGAATAAAGCGGCAAAGTGACCGAATACGCCGTGCCATCAATACGGTGATCGAAAAAATCAATGTATTCGATCAGGACTTGGCCGAACATTTAAAAACCCATATCAAAATCGGAGAAGCTCCGATTTACAATCCAGACAGTCCCATAAAATGGACGACAACATAAAAAAAATCTGATTTTTTTCTTGCGACACGAAATGTCGCACGATCCGACACCGAATGTCGCGCTTTGACTCTTGAAGTGCGACATTCGGTTTTTTATTGATCGGACGTTTCCGGCCGCCGATGCCGCCACTCATTCAGGAGTTGCGCAATGAAAAATTACGATCTGCCAGGAGAAGCCCAACGACTTCTCGAAATCATGAGACGTATCGGATTCGGACGGCTGGAAAACATCCATCTGAAAAACGGACACCCCATAGCGACGCCGGAAAGCCGCGCCGTTCGAAGTATGATGTTCGATAAAAAAACGTTCGAACACACAGGGAAGCGTGCCGACGGCGATTACATTCTGAATGATCGTCAACTCACTTTCATTCAAGCGATTCAAAATGTCGCAAATGGCTCAATAGTTTCCGTAAGTGTCTCCGAGGGATTACCCGTCCGAATGGAAATAACTGAAAACATTTCGCTCTGATAATAACATCCGGCTGCTGCCGGGCAAAACGGTGTTATAACTCGTCTGAAAGCGGGCTGACTCCCCATCAAGGATTACAGGTATTTAGCTGATTCACTGACCCAAAACGTAATGGAGGTGATCGGGAATGCCGCCAAAACAATGGCGCTCTCGATCACCTCCATTATTTTTGTCGGCGTCCCGTGATTCCTCCGAACTAAACCGGAGAAGTCGCAATGACTCAAAAAAACATTCTGTCCGTCCGCAATACGGAAGCCGCCGCTATCAACAACATTCCTTCTTTTGATGATGTGTATGCCATGACGTACATACAGGAATCCATTCGCAGCTTCATTCTCGAAAACAGTCGGAATTATCCGATGATGGCTCCCTATGAGGATGACATCCGACAGGAAATGCTGATTTATCTGGCGCGGTCTTTGGACACGTTCGATCCCGGGAAATCCGACATAAAAACATATTGCCGCCTTGCGCTCATAACCGGACTTCGGCGGGCGCGGCGGGATTACTTCACCGAAACGCAGAAATCCATTTCTTTGGCCATCCCTCTTGACAAACTGGTGGCGGCGGAACAGGAAAGCCAGGGTTGCAGTGCATTGATGGAGATACGGAGGGATACCGATTGCTATGCGGACGAACCATTCTTCCACAGCGAAAAGAGAGAGGCGTTCTATGCCGCCCTTGCCAAACTTTCCGCAAAAGACCGTGCCATCGCGAAACGCATCATGGAAGGAATGACCTTGTCGGACATCTGCGACAGCGGTCTTTGTTGCCGCCGCTACCTCTTTGATAACGCTTTGCAAAATATGCGGCAGGTGTTCAAAAAATACTTTTTTTAATCTTTTTCCGGTAAATTGAGATTATTTTCAAAAATTTTGGAAATATACCCGGTGAGACAGAAAGACGACCCAACGCGAAAGAGAAAACAAAATGAACGGATACGAACGCAACGAAGAAAGAGACGAATTGGCTCCCTTTGAAGAACTGCCCGTCGAGCCGATCTGCGACATCATTTACGACCCCATCGGACAGCTTGAAATGGAGATGGATGTCCGGACGACGATAGATTCTCTCCCTCGGACGGAGAAGGGAATCTGCATGATGTTGCTGAATGGCGAAAATGTCGCGGCAATTTGCGAACGCCTGAAAATCACAAGGTCGCGGTTTTTCAAGCGTCATCTGTCATTCATCAGAACCCGCTTTGAAGAATACGGCTTTGACCGGAACGAAATCAATTTCGAAATTTGAGCAACAATCACTTTCAACATAAGGGAAACAAAAACATGAACAACACAGACTTCATCATTCACGAACCGGCGGACGAATATCACGCCAGAAGCAAAGCGGGAGAATTCATGTCGAGCCATCTCCTGGCCGACTTCCGGGACTCGCCCGCTCTCTACCGCA
>CAZORN010000110.1:1167-9988 GCA_964581935.1 uncultured Victivallales bacterium | reverse complement strand
CGGAGGCGGGCAGTCCGAAATAATAACGCGAAGCCGCCTCGATTCCGTAAATGCTGCCCCCGAACGGAACCCGGTTGAGATATTCGTTCAGAAGGCGGTCTTTCGGATAAAGCTGTTCCAGTCTCCGCGCCTTGAGCGTCTGCCGGAACTTGCGCGTGAAGGAACGGGGCGCGTAAGGCTCGGTCAACCCGGCCAGCTGCATGGTAATGGTCGACGCGCCCGAAATGATGCGCCCATGCAACAGGTTCTGTTTGAACGCACGAGCCGCCGCCGGATAATCCACGCCCGAATGATCGTAAAAACGGCTGTCTTCCGCCGCCAGAAAGGTCTGGATGACCGCCGGCGAAACCTGACTCAACGGAATGTCGAACCGCCATTCGTAATTCACGGACTTGCGGAGATGCACGACCGTCCCCGAGGGATCGATCCAGACGCGCGAAGGCTTCCGTTTCAGGAGCTCCGCCATCGGATCGTCCATGAAACGGGGCAGAATCCACCACACCGCCAGGGCGGACAGCAGAAGCCCCGCCCCCGTAAGTGCGAGAATGCCGAGAACGCGCTTTCCCTTTGCCGGAATCTTCATTTCACCTCAAAAACATCTCCGCCGGGAAATATTCCGTCGGTTCCGGGCGAATACATGGCTTCGGCGCAGAGAGGCGGCACGGCGAAGCGTCCGCGCGTCACGGCCCGCGCCTGATAGGTGAACTCCGCGGTTCCGGAAGAAAGGAGATCGCCGAAAAGCTGAATCCGGTCGCCCCGTTTTTCCACATGGCCGACCCGAAGGGGGCCGCCATCCGTCTTCTGTGCGGGCGCGGTCATGCGCGTGGCGAAACGCTCGTCCTCGATCTCAAGACCGCCCGGCAGAAGATCGACCACCGCAAGGTCGCGGATCGCCCCGGAAGCTCCGATCCGGATGCGGACGGTCACCAGCTCGCCCTGGGAAACGCTTTTCACCTCGCGTCCGTTTCTGTCGAGATATTGACGTTTGAGGCGGATCGCGCCTTCATGGGCGCGGATTTCGCGCGGAACGCCCCGGATGCTCCAGCGGACGTAAACGGGAGATGCGCTCCGGTTCTCCGCCACACCTCCGGCGGCCTTCTTCTCCAGACCGGTCAGCGACAGCGTTTTTCCGGGCTCGGAAGCGGAAACATCGGAGGGACCGAAGGATACCGTCGCGGAACCTTCCCCCGCGCCGTAATGCTTCGCGAACGCGGCCAGTCCCAGCGACGCCCATGCGTTGGAATGGGTCGTCCCCCAGCCGGAGCCGTCGGGACGCACCTTCTGCTGGAGAAGCGATGCCAGTTTCAGCGCGGCAGGCGATTCCGGCAGAAGGTCCATGAGGAGATACAGCGCCATTCCCGCACGGGAAGCCTCGTCGGCAAGCGGAGAAGCCCCGGAGTCCGTCCGCCAGACCTCTTTCTCCAGAACGCGGTTCAGGTGGAGATTCCCCTCGCCCGCGTATCCGGCTTTGATCAGCGCGGCGGAAGCGAGGAAGGCGGCGAAGTCATTTTCCCTGCCCGCAAGAAGATTCCGGATTTCTTTGAGAACCGATTGACCGTCTTCCATCCCGGACAGCACATAGCAGGCGTAGGCGCGTTCATAGCGCGGAAGCGTCTGCGTATCCGCAATCCGCCGCAGCCACGCGCGACAGCGTCTCTCCGGGTCGTTCTCCCATTTTCCCGATTCGTTCAGGAAATGCGCGGCGAAAATCGAAGCCCCGTTCCAGCCGTCCGTCCCGCCCGGCCACGCGGAAAACGAACCGTTGTACAACATCATGGAAAGGATCTTCGCGGCGGCGGCATTTTTCTTCACCCCGGCCGTCCGTGCCATTCCCTCCGGAATCACGTTCAGCCCGGACAGCGTGTCCGCGGCGATGAACGGAAATGCCGCGGCGGTCGTCTGTTCCAGACATCCGTAGGGATAGGAGTTCAGCCACTCCAGCGCATCCTTCAGCACGGACGCCGGAGAGGGCGACACGGTCAGCTCGATCTCCGATCCGGGCTGGAAGTTCGCGGAAACGGCGTCGGGCAGTTTCCAGCTTTCCCCCGGACGCAACACCCGGAATTCGCTCGAACGCACCGGCGGATTCTGCGGCCGGACCGTCATCCGGAGTTCGCCTTTCCGGGTCACATTCCCCATGGTCAGTTCATACGGCACCGCCAAGACCCCGCATTTCACGGGAGCCTTCACACGCATCCGGAAAATCCCCGCTGTGTTCTTTTTGAGTTGAACACTGAACGTTTCCGTTTTGGAATCCGGAGGCGTTGCCTTGAAAAGGGCCGGACCGTCCGGCATTTCATAGTTGAAGAGGGAAAAAGTCAGTTCGGCTTCGTCCCCCGGCGCAACCGCAATCGGTCCCGACGCCATCACGCCGATCCGGTCGCGCAGCAGGATCGTGCGATCCGCGGAACCGCTGCGGTCCGGCGCGGACGCCACCGCCATCAGGCGCATCGCTCCGAGATGGTCCGGCAGACTCATTTCAAGCGTGGTTTTTCCGTTCACCCTCACCGCCGGCAGCATGACCACAGCCGATTTCGGAAGTTCCAGCCGACAATCCCTCCGGAGTTTCCGGGCGACCTCCTCGCAGGCCGCGGCGGATCCGTCCCCTCCGATTTTTCCATTCTTGTCGATCCGCAGCTCCGGATAAAGAATCCCGTATACGTCGGAAAATTGGAATCCGCACGCATAATCCCCGAAGAAGAATGAAAAGATGTCCGGCGTGCGGTATCCCGTCAAAGCCAGAATTCCCTCATCGGCCGCGAAAAGCTGGACGAGTCCCTCGCACGGCTTCCCGTCCGGAGTCGAAAGGTCGATTCCCACGCGGATTTTCTCTCCCGGAAACGCTTTGTCGGGCGCGGAAAGCGACACCTTCAGCAGATGCGCCGACCGGTCCATCCGGAACCTCAGAAGTCCGAAGGACCGCTGCGTCTTGCCGACCACCGTAATCCCGCTGAAACAGGAGGCCGTCTCCACCGATCCCGGCAGCCGGACGGAAAGGGTGTTTTCCCCCGCCTTGACCGGGAAGGACTGCATCGTTTCCAGCGTCCGCTCGCCCGTCGAGACAAAGGCGAATCCCTCGAACGGACTGGCGAACGTCACGCGCGCGGTCTCGCCCGGCCTGTAGAGTTCCTTGTCCGTGCGGAAGGAAAGCACCGACGGATTTCCGCTTCGGACGCCGCCCTCCCCCGCCCAGTGGAAGAAGGTCATCCGCGTCCGGAGCGCACAGCAGGAAAGTTCGACCTCATACTGCCCATCTTCCAATGGAAGACGGAAAACGCCTTCCACGTCGCCCGTGCGGAGAGTCCGGTCCAGAGGCAAGGCCTCCTTTGCAAGCTCCCATACCCGCCCGAGCTGTCCCGAGGCATCCTTTTTGAGCACATAATCCCATCTCAGACGGAAGACTTTCAACTGGAGTTCCCGCGATTTTTTCGGGAATGCGCCGTCCTTTTCAGCGGGGAGGAGCTTCCACTCGATCACGGCTTCCTTCGGAAACTCGTTCTTTTCCGCCTTGCGGATCCCGAGATAGCAGGGGAACGGGTCGCAGGGAACGGACACCGTCGCGCTGACGGCGCGTCCGCCCGGTTCCCGGACTTGTGCCGATGCGACCAGAAGGACCGGCTCAAACGCCATTCCTCCATGTTCGGAAAAGCCCGGATACGTCAATGTCGCGCGCCCGTTCGCAAGGCAGCCGTTTCCGGAAAAAGTCCGCCCGGCGGCAAATGCCTCGCGGTCGCCGACCGACCACGAACTCCAATGCACCGGACGCGGCGCCGGAACGGCGGTCACCTGGAACGAATAGGGAGCCTCCCCGGCGTTCTGCCCAAAATAGTAGTCCGCCGAAAGCTCGAAGCCGATTCCATCGTTCCCGCGCACCGAAGGAACCGATGGCTTGAGCGCGGTTTTGATCCGGTCCGGGACAAAATCCGCCACCAGGATGGAAGAAGAACCCCACGGACGCTCCGCGAAATCGTCCAGAGAACACAGCACCGTATAGTTCCCGCTCAGGCCGTCCTCCGGAATCGTGAAAGTCGTCGAGGCAAAACCGGAGGCGTCCGTCTTGAGTTTTCGCGAAAGAATCCGGGTCCCCTTCGCATCCCGCAGGACCATCACACAGGGCGCGTCCGGATACACTTTGAGAAGACTGTCCCGGATAAAAACCGACGCATGGACCGTCTCTCCCGCGCGGTAGACTCCGCGCCCGGTATAAAGGAACGCGCGAGGCTCCCGGCTGAAGGATTGCTCCGCGACGCCGAACTCCGCCAGCGAATGCGATTTCTCGCCGATGTCGCTATAATAGGAAAGATCGTCCCCCTTGCGGGCCGTCACCGTCCGGGCGGAATCCTTCGGATCGTCCAGCGTGGAAGAGTAGTCGAGAATGACGATTCCCTCCGCATTCGTCACGCCGCGCGCGAGAATCTGGTTCTTGCGGCTGACCAGTGTCACGGCCGCTCCGGCTTCCGCCGCTCCCGTCTCGAACGAACGCACCGCGACGAACGCCTTCCGGTTCAGCGGGTCGTCCGCCGTCTGGATGGCGAGATCCGTGACCGCCAGCACCCGCGAAACATTCCCTTCCGCTCCCGGAACGTCGATCCGGACGGCATACACCCCCGGCTTCCTGTCCGGAATCAGGTTTTCGAGATCCAGAGCGTAGTTCACCGTCCGGTTCCGGGGAACTTTCACCGCTATTTCTTTCCGCACGATCTCGCGCGCGTTTTCCAGAAAATTTCCATATTCTGTCGAAAAAATTGCAATATTATTTTCATAGATTTTCAAAAGTGTCACAGACAATTTCGACACATTGGTCAGCTCCAGCGGCAGGGTCCACTCCTTCTGCTTCCGGGGAAAGAGAAGTCCCGACGAAAGGAACTCCGCCGACGGCCGCAGCGGAAGCATTTTGACCCGGAAGACGGCGTCCTGACGGAGTTCCTCTCCGTTCTCCGCGCGCAATCCTTTCTTTAAAGTGAATTCATATCCTTTTTCCGGCTCAAAGTCACCGTTCAGGACCCATGCGTTGTATTCCGGAGAAACCCGGAACGGCACGGACGGCGTCACCGTGAGAAATCCGCTCTCCGATGGAACCGGTATTCCGGCGTCGCAACTGAATTCAAGACGGATGCTCCGGGGTTCCCACTGATTGGATTGGGCTCGTTTCAGGAAAAATTCAGAGGAGACTCTTTCTTTTACCGGAGACACCGTCTTTTTTTCCTTTGCCTCCGGCGTCCGGACGACCTTCCGGAGACGTTCCGTTTTCAGTTGAGAGTAAAGCACCGCATTGTATGCGACGGACACCGTCAGCGCGGCAATGGCCGACAGCGATAAAATGAACGTAATTTTTTTCA
This sequence comes from uncultured Victivallales bacterium, assembly GCA_964581935.1. GTDB lineage: Bacteria > Verrucomicrobiota > Lentisphaeria > Victivallales > UBA1829 > SIG94. The sequence continues at coordinate 4,649 of CAZORN010000110.1, read as the reverse complement.
TGGCGAAATATTCCCTGTATGGACAATGATTGGATGAAAGTGTTGCTCCCCCGAAAAAGAAAATCTATCAGGGGAACAGGGAATATCAAGGTTTCATTTGAAAAAAATCACTCTTTCCATTGATGGAAGACATGCCCGAGGATTTCGGAACATTTTCCGCATCCTTCTCCGCTGCAATCACGCATTTCCTTGCAGTGAAAAACCTGTTTCCATTCCGGCGGGAACCGGGAGTTGTCCATCACATACGGTGCAAATGTTCCGGAAAATCCCGGTTCGGTGAGGTCGAATAGATTTCCGGAAAAATGCCCGGACGCGTAGGCCCCCAGCACCATCCGCAGATTCGGATGTGTCCGCGTCGCAAGCTTCACCACCTCGAAATACGGCTCGTATTCCGTCAGGTCTTCAGGCCGGATCCAGGTCGAACGGAGAAAAGCAAGCGCATTTTGCCGGTCCGCATACAGCTTCCGGCAAAGATGGGGCTGGAATTCCTTCACATTCGCATGGGCGGCGACTTCCGAGTCGTGTCCCAGAAGGTTGTCATGAAACGTCTGGAACGGACAACACCGGAGACAGCCGCTGTTGGCCAGCATGCAAAGTTTTTTTCCGTGAGCGACGCACCATGCGTGATATTTTGCAACGGCATCCAGGTCGCGCTGAAGGTCGCGGCGGATGTGGAACGAATCGAAAAGGTCGGAGATGGATTCCATCGCGGAAACGGCATCGATCCGCATGTTCACGGACGCCCGCGTCTCTATGGAAGGAAACGCGTTCTTCACCGTCCATGCGACGAACGGACTGGCGGTCGTCACGATCTCGGGCAAAAGTTCCAGTTCATCCAGATAGGAAAGAACCGATTCAAGCTCCCGGCGCAGCTCCTCCCCGACGGCGCGCCCCCCGTAACAGTTCGCATTGAAAAGCAAATCCAGCTTGACGCCCATCGAGCGGACCGCTGAAATCTCCTCTTCCAGTTCCGTCTGGGCGCTCCAGTCGCGGGCTCCGCGGCTGGAGCCGAACGCGGGCCGGCCGGTCGGAAGTCCCGGCCACGGAAAATACACTTCCGCCACGGCATCCCTGTAATCGGACACAATGTTCCGGAACGGTTCTCCGCTTTCCGTCTGTCTGTAACCGATGGCGAATTTCATTCCGACTTCTCCTCGGCCGACAGCTCCATTTCCAGCGTCGTCCTGAATTCGGCCGCCGCCATGTTAATCTTTTCGGAAATCCCCGGAACTTCTTTATCCAGACGCACCCCAAGCGAATAATTCCCGAACAGGAAAAAGGCCTCGGTGATTCCCGGCTTATGCTCTATCCGGTAAACAAGCTCCGAACGCACCTTCCGCTTGACTTCCAGAAACCGTTCTTCACTCTGCCATCGGGCAAGGCCGTATTCGGCAAAGGGGAAATTACGCTCGAATGCACCCGCATTAGCGGCACAGGATTGAAGACAAACCGCCGAAGCCGAAACATACGGAGAAAACGTGACCAGCGCGCGAGGCGTCCCCTGCTGAAGTTCACCGGGACGGTCCGGAGACATCCGCAGGCGGCATTCGACCCCGCCCGGCAGCAGTTCGGAAAAAGTCAGGACGGCCTCCGGAAACATCCTGTGGAATCCCCGCAGTTCCCGCCCTGCGGCTTTCAGCAGAATCGTATCGTTCCTCAAATCCGAAAGCTCGCGGATGGCGTTTCCGGCGTAATACCGGTTTGCGTCGTCCTTGTCCAGAAATCCCCGGGCCCGCAATGTACGAACCAGATTGTGCGCTGTCGGCTTTTTCAGCCCGAGATGGTCGGCAATCTCATTCAGGCGCATTCCGTCCGGTGACGCACAGACCAGCTTTAGAATGTCCAGAGCCTTCAGCAATGAAAGAACGTAATCCGATTGGGCCATGCTTCCTTATCTCCCGTAAATCTTCCTACTGTATCCGTCAAACGAAAAAATGCAAGCGCGAAACCCCGTCAATCCGCATGGACGGCGTCGCCTTCCTTCTTCCTGAAAACGGTTCCCTTTGAATACACGGGCGGCGTGCTCCAATCCACGCGCCACTCAGGACGCCGCCTGAATTTCTTCCGGAAGGTGTTCTGGAGCACGCCCCGCGACTCCAGACTGATCATGCACGCACGGGTGCAGCCGCGGGCTCCGCATACCGCCTGTCCGGTATTGTAGAGATTGCGCGGTTTATGGTAGAAAGGAGACCACTCTCCCGGAACGCTGCCGGGAATCCCCGGAATATACGGATCTTTCTGCTCCACCCCCGAATCCCGGGCTCCCACAAAGGAAATACTGCAGGCATCCATGTTCAAGTCGCTCCATTCGACTTCATGTCCGGCCAGATTCACCTTCACAGTCTTTTCCGTCGAAAAGGCTTGCCCCGGACATGCCCGGACACATGCCATGCAGCGATTGCAGAGCTTCGGACCACTGTAAATCGGGTCCGGCTCCAGTTCCAGATCCGTGAGAATGATTCCCACCCGGCAGCGGGGCCCGAATTGTGGCGAGAGAAACATTTTGCTGAACCCGATTTCGCCAAGTCCGCACAGATACGCGGCAATACGCAACTGAATCATCACATCGGGCATGGCCTGGCCTTTTCGCGCGGGACGGCTGTAATTTTCCCCGGCATATCCCACATTGTCGATCCCGCGCCAATCGCTCTGATGCCCCATGGGAACCGCCTCGCTGCCGTTGTCCTCGATGAATTTGGAAAGATTGATCACGGTCATCGGCATGTAAAGATACGTGATGCCGCCGTAGCCCATCGCGGAATAGTTGCTGAAAAACGTGCCCTCTTCAATGCCGCGCAGACTCCCGCGCTCCACACGGAATACCATCCCGATAATGGATTTGCATTCAGGCATGATCTGTTTCGGGTCCATCTGGATCGGTGCCCCTTCCCAGCGCTCAATGTTGCCAATGCCCACGACATCGGCGCCCATTTCCAACGCTTTCCTCTTGACCGCGTCCGCCGCCTTCTGCGGAGTGGAAAAGTCCTCCTGATTGAATGTCCGTGTGTAGATCGCCATCATAACCTCCTGTTGTTCATCATTGATGAATATATATCCATCAATATTAAATATAATCGCTTCCCGTGTATTGTCAAGGGCGTTTTTTAAAATCATAATATTTTTCTTGTTTGCCTCCACGATGTCAGTAAAACATCTGAATACGCCCCCACTGTTCGCCGGAGTTCCCTTGAAAATTCAGGGCTGTCCAGAAAACAGCATTTCGCGAAACCGACAGATTATCATTCCACAATTTCTCTGCCTCTCCCAACATTCAGGCGAAAAAATATTTCCATATTCCGAATTACAGGCCAACCATTTCATACAAAAATATGATCAGCCAAAATATTAGCAATAAATAAACTTATTTTAAAATATTTTAAATAATCAAACTTGACAACGAAACAAATTGAGACTATTATAATAACATGCGCTTCAAAATAACAGATGAGCATATTTTTTCAAAGGGGGATTCATGAAGTTCG
>CAZORN010000110.1:0-1067 GCA_964581935.1 uncultured Victivallales bacterium | reverse complement strand
CAGCTGGAAAGCTCCGCCGTGCCCGAACGCGACGGCGTCCTCTGGACCACTCCCTGGGGCGAAAAGATCAAGTTCTTCCTGAAACAGAAGCCGGACAAGGATGCCGTCAAGGTCGAGCTTTATGAACAGGAAATGAAGAATGCCGACTTCTTCGCCCCCTATTCCGAATGGAAGGCCGACACCTCCGCGCCGAAGGGAAAGTTTACGGAATCCGGCAACTGGACTTTCACCGGCAAACGCGATTACACCGGATGGAAATTTACGTACCGCGACGCCAAGCTTCAGCGGGTCGACGCCCCTTCCGGACGCTCCGTCCAGTTCACCTACGCAAGCGGGAAACTCGTCAAAATTTCGCAGAACGATCAGGCGTTCGTGGAAATCGCCTATGACGCCTCGTCCTGCGTCTCGGCTCTCCGCATCAACGGCATCGAACACAAAATTTCCTATGCCTCCGGCGATGTCTCCATCCTCCCGAAAACCCAGGTGGGCGAACTTTCGACCGTGGTCAAATCCCGCATTGCCTCGATCCGCACCGGCAGTCTCAATCCGGCGGAATACGCATATGATTCCAACGGCTACCTGACGCAGATCAGGCAGGGCGATTTCGTCGAGGAACTCAAGGTCCAGATGGAAACCATTGCCGACCGCCGGGCGAACGTCGCGGCGAAGGCCGACCGCAAGCTCAAGGCCTCCGGCAAGGCGGCCGGGCGTCTGCTCTCCGACGCCTTTTTCACCTATTCCTACACGAACAGCGAACCCGGCGTAGTCCGCCTGACCAACAAGCTCAACCAGACCGCCTCCTACGATTTCAGCGAGAAAACGGGCGTGTTCAACGTCACGGAATTTTCCGGCAAAAGCTATTCCATCTACTACTTCATGCGCATGGACGTCGCCTATCTCGGCAAGGTCCGCCAGATCGTCGACGGACGCGGCCGCACCGTGCTCTCCTACCGTTACGACAAACTGACCGGCAAAATCCTCCGTGTCCGCGACATGGCTGAAAACGACCTCAATTTCGAGTACAACCGGGAAGGAGACCTCTCGCTGGTCACCCGCCGCGCCGCCGA
>CAZORN010000109.1:0-10037 GCA_964581935.1 uncultured Victivallales bacterium | reverse complement strand
TGATTTCGGACAACATTGCGAATTCCTTCTGGCTCAAAATCCTCAGCTCGCTCGAGGACACCCTGTCCGAACGGGGCTACCATCTCCTTCTCTCCGTCACGAAACAGGACCCGGAACGGCAGAAAAAAGCCCTGCGTTTCATGGAAAACCAGGGGGTGGACGGCATCATCGCCGCACCTGTCGGGGGTACGGCGGACGACATCCGGAAATTCGCCCGGAAACATCCGCTCGTCACGCTCAACTCGAAGATCGAAGGAATCTCCTGCGCGTGGAACGACGACTACGCCGGCGGACGCGCCGCCATGGATGGAGTCCTGAAGGCCGGACACAAAAAAATCGCTTATCTCGGAGCCTCGGGTCCGGGTTCGCTCCGGAGCCGGGCTTACGACGAACTCTCCCGCGAAAACGGGCGGACTCCCGTCTACTTTCCCGACCTGGAATCATTCCTGAAGAAAAGGAAGAATTTCACGGCGGCGATCTGCCACACCGACTACATCGTCCTGGCACTTTACCAGCGTTTGAACACGCTCAAATGTGCGATCCCGGACGACCTTGTGGCGGTCGGCTATGACAACATGGATTTCGTAAACTTGCTCTCCCCCGTTCCGCCGACGGTCAATCAGTATAAGGAGGAACTGGGCAGCGCCGCCGCCTCGCTCCTCCTCGAACTGATTGAAAAGAAGAATGCCGCCGTTCTGGAAACGCGTTTCGAGCCTCATCTGGTCCACGGTGAAAATCTTCTGCTGCCGCACCGTTCCACGTCCGGAAGCTGAACCGTTCCGTCCCTGCGATTCAGTCAGGAATTTATCGGAACTCTTTCGACAGGGTCCGGAATTTTTCGAGATCACCGTTTTTCAGGGCTTCCTCGCATTCATCGCGGATCATCAGGTTCCGTTTGAATTCCCGAAGAGCCTGTTTCTTCTTTTCCGGGGGAAGATCCCTGTAGGCTTTGCGCTGGATTTCAATCTGTGCACGGATACGTTCCAGAAGCGCCCGGGATTCCTGAAGCTGTTCCTGACTCACGATTGTCAGAGGAATTTTTCCTGAAATCCCCCCTCTTGAAAAAGCGAATTTTACCTCATAAACGCCGGATGCAAGTTTTTCCGTCGGAAGAACGGGATATGCCGCCGGCGCGGCAAACCCCGGAACGGGCGCTGGAAGCGTCCTTTTTTCCGACAGGACTGTTTCCCCCTTCCGGTTTTTAACGTTGAACTCGATTTCCAGCGGACCCCATAACGAAGAGCTTCCATAAAACAGCGCCATTTTCCACGGACTCCCCGCATGGATTACCGGGCGAAGATCCGGAATGAAAAGGGCCCCATCCGTTCCGAGAAAATTCGCTCTGGACATGCCTCGGATCAGGTAATAAAGGACCTCCAGTTCCAGAGGAGCCGCAAGGGGACGTTCCACACTCCAGGCTTCAAGCGTTACATAGTTCCCGGCATTCCAGAGATACAGCTGTTCCAGATCCTTTGCGGAATAGGTTACGCCGAAAAGAAAACCCCGGTCGCGGTCAACCAACGCATACCGTAATCCTTTTGGGATGACCTCGCCGGAAGGGTTCGCCCGCTCCTTCCATACTCCGTTTTCCTCCGTGAGTATGCTGATGGAACGATTGTCCTGACAGCCTACGAACGTCGCCTCTGGACGGTGTTTCAAGCGAAAGGCATTCTTCGGGGCTCCCGAGGCAGTCAGGACCGATTGTATTTTCACTTGCGGAAGTCCCGGTTCAATTTCGATTGTTCGTGACAACTTCGCGCCACGTCCATCAGGAAGCGCTTTTTCCATTCTCACGACGCCTCCGCCGGACGGCTTGAGTTCCACTCCGGGGTCAAATTCAACACCGGCAGTCTGACCGTAATGGTTGACGAGTTCCAGAAAACCAAGTTTCTCAAAAGAATTCTTTCCCTGCATTCCCTCCAGTCTGCCGCAGAAAAACTCGATTCCGGAAATGGAGTCGCTCAGGCTGTAGATAGCTCCGTTGAAAGCGGGCAGCATCTTCAGTGTGAAAACACCGTTTCCAAGAACATAAGAGGCATGACCCGCCGTTTTTTCATGCGCCGCCCGGACCGGCGAAATTCTGGAGAAATCGGAAGGAGCCCGCCATATAATCTCGAACTCACCGATGGTTTCCTGCATTATGCTCCAATGCTCTCCCCGCGGCAGATGCTCATTTCTGACTTCAAGGACCTCTCCCGGAAAGAAAAGCCGTGTCACCCCTGTCCGACTGACCGGGACATTGCGTTCTTCCGTCCCCTTGAAAGCTTTGATAGACCACCCGCTCGGACTGCGTTCATCCGTCGTGACACTGAAGGAAAAGTCTCCGGACTTGAAAAGGTTCGAGCGATCAAGGGTTCTGCGGGACATGACAACATCATCCGCCGCAAAGATGAATATGGGAAAGAGGATCGCACAGCTAAAAAATATCGAATAAAAACGCATGTTCACGGTCTCCCTATTTTGCACATTTCACGGCGATGGCGCGTCCGCCTGCCGGAAACACCGGCACAACCGCTTCCGATTTTCCGCCATCCGTGCGGAAGTTCAGCTTTGAACCGGATTCGATGTCATACGCCTCGATGATTTTTCCGGCAAATGTGAGAGGAACGGACTTCCATTCATCCGAGAAGTTCAGCACGAAAACGTAGTTAATCCCGTTTTCGCCTTCCCACGTGAAAAGCCTTGCGGCCGGATCGGCTGAAAACACAAAACGATCGTCAAGAGGCTTTCTCAATACGGTCTGAACTGCCGAAGATTTTACTTCGGAAAATCCTCCGACTGAAAATCCGCAGTAGATAATTTCGCCTTCGCCGTATGGAACGGCAACCGCGGCCGGGCCCCCATCCCGGTAACGGACAAGCACGCGGCTTTTCCCGGTTTCCATCATCTCATAGGAAAGATACGGCGGACCGAATTCTTCTACCGTCAGAAGTTCGGGTGCGTTGGTTCCATCCTGAAGAGTCCCGTTCTTCTTCCCGACGGGAACCACTCCACAGGCGTCGAACAGCTGTCCGTCATCGTTTTTATACGGGTCATAAGAGCCGCAAAGTCCTTCCAGAACAAGAGTTTTTCCACTCCGTGCAAAATTCAGCAGCCGTTTCACCGTTTCCGGTTCCAGATAGGCCGCCTGAGGCACGATCAGCGTATTCAGACGGGAAATGTCTTCCGAAAGCTTGTCGCGAGTGATCATCTCATATTGTATCTGAGAAGAGTCCAGCAGTTCGTTCCAGCGGTCGAACAGCCGGAAATACTGGCAGAAAAGAGATTGATCCAGCGGCGTGTCCACCAGACCGCTCTTCGCCTGGGATTTGGTCACGAAAGACCAGTAAAGTCCCGTTTTCGAGTTATCTCGCGGAATTCCGGCGCCGAGCAGACGTTCCCAGCGGGCCTTGTTCCGGATGAAATGCTTGATTTCCGTGCCGGTCAGGTTAAGCGTGCCGTCATATTCCCCCATACGGAGAAGGGTCCCTCCCACCCGCCATTCATAGGGGGCGAACTGTCCCATGCCTTGCGAAGCGTAATAATACATGGCATACCGCTGGCTTTTCTGATATTCGTTTTCGATTCCGGAACGACGCCACGGGCCCGGTGTGGAAATCCATTTCGGCTCATTGTTATCCGCAAGCTGCCCCCGGCGTCCGAGCCCGATCTGATACCACGCATGATTTGTAGGGGTATTGTGCGACGCCGCAAAGTCCAGATATTGGTTGTAGCGATAGAATTCCACGCCATCCAAAGGCGACACCTGATTGATGCAGCCGGTAAGACGGCAGCCGGGATCAGTCTTGCGGTAAATTTCGGAAACCGTCTTCATGAAGTTCAGGAAAGCCTCCGAACGGAAGGATGTCCAGTCGTACATATTGGCCTGTTCCGCCTTGGAAGAGGGATAGGCGATCGGAGGACGTATCTGGGCGAAAGAAGTGTAGTCGGACCCCCATTTCCGGTTGAGGGCGGCAATGTTTCCGTGGACTTTCGCAAGATACTTGCGGTATTGGTCGAATCCGTATTCGCTGTAGCCGCCCAGCGCCATGCCTTCATGGGTGATCGAGCGGGTGTGGATTCCCGGTAAACCGGCGGTCCGTTTCGCCATGAATTCGATCAGTTCCCTGAATTCCGGGGAATCGGTCGCGCTGGAAATGATGCCGTAACCCGAAAAATGCTGCCGGACATCGCCCGGATTTTTCGATGGAACGAGCGTTCCCTTGCGGAGATCCGCCACATAAGGAGTATCTTTCTCAAGGACTTTCCGGCAGAGCGCCTCCGGCAGTACGGTGGAATTGATTTCGTGCGAAGTGAATTTGTCAAGCCCCGTTTCCTTTACGTAGCTGCGGTAAACCTCCTTCGCCGATTCATCTTTCCTCAGGTGCTCCGGCGTCGGAAGATTATAAGTTGTCGGAACAGAATAGTTGGTGAGACAACATCCGCGAATTCCAGTTGACGCGATGGCACGGCCGTTCTCATACTCCACGAAAAGCGGAGGGGCGGCAAACCAGCTGACCGGATGATAATCCGCGCAGGAATATTTGACATCGACCACTCCTTTTTCCGCATATTTTTCAGGCAGGGAAAAAGAACTGCCGGAAGCCTTTGAAAGAGTGGACACCAGCTTTTTACCATTCTTCAGGAACATGTCGAACCGAACGTTCAGAGAATCGGCCTCGGAGATCAGTTTCTCTTTCCGCTTGACAGCAAACGGAAAACGGTTGAAACGGAATTTGGCAAACGCGGAAGAAAGTGTCAGCGCTTCCGCTTCAAGAGTTCGGAACTCTTCCGAAAGTTTTCGGACTTCCGCCTCGTCCACCGGCAGTTTCTGAAGACGGTTGTTTTCGCTGTGGAACATCAGATCGCGCTGGAGATAAATCGCCTCCGTATAACGATCCTTCATGTTCGTGATGCTCTTCTTGAGCTGCTTCAATCCGGTGTAATATTCCGGAGACGGATCGGATGGCAGTTTCGAACGGCAGAGGGCAATCAGGTATTTCAGATAGTCCGCTCCGTGAGGAGTGTAAAGCAATTTCAGAGATTTGTCATGACTCAAGGTCGCGGCAATATCCGCGCAGATAATAGTGGAACCGGGAAAGAAATCGCACCAGTGCCGAACCATGGCGGTATGCTGTGCCAAAACCTTGCCGGAGGAATCCGTCACCACCAGAGGCGAAACATCCGTGCAGTCGTGGAACTCCACTTTGCCGGGACTGCTGCCGTCGGTAAGACGCCACTGGCATTTATGAAGACTCCGTCCGGAAACCCGTGAAATCCCTTCCAGTCCGACCGTCCCGAACTTCACGGCATTCTTGCTTTCGTCATCCTGTTTCAGCGTCAGCATCCCGCGGTTGTTGGAAATGCCCTTGTAGTTGTATGGGGCAAAGTCCGCCACACAATGGGCCGCTCCCGCAAGGGGAATGATCCAGGCGGGCGCTTCCATCCACAGGCCGTTTTTTTCCTCGAACGTTCGTTCGGGATGCCCGTCGGCAATCAGATGTCCACCTTTGGATAGAAAGCGCGGGATTACCCCCTGCCACAGGGAGAGGGGGGTCTCCTCCGCATCCGGAAGGATCAGAATGTCGCAGTCGTTAATTTTCGCTTCGTCCGACACGGAAACAGGGATGGCCTTCTCCCCGCATTTGCGGAGATCGGCCAGGATGCTTTCCGCCGCAGGACGATTCTTCTCCCAGACGAGAACGGCACACTGTTTTTCGGCCGCCGCAAACAAGCCTCCCGAAAGAAGTAGCAGAGCGCAGATCGCAGACTTCATTTTCCATTTCTCCCTTTGTCTGAAATCCGCACGAAGCGGATGACTCCGTCAAGTCCGTTGGTAATCAGTTTGTTGCCCTTATCCCGCTGCCATGGAGCCGGATAGATTCCAAGACGAATTTTCCGGGAATTGACAAGACCGATATCCCCTGAAATCTCTTTTTCCGCAAGTTTCACGCCATCCAGAAACAGGGCAAGCTTTCCGCCCGAACGGGATAGCTGGACATGGTGAAACACCCCCGCTTTGAGAGTTCCGGCCGGGAATGCGCCGTCGAATACAAGAGGCTTGCCGTCTTGCGCATAGGAAAAAGCAAAATGCGGTTTCTGAAAGTTGGAAAGCGAGAGCGAAAATCCGTTTTTCTCGCTATAGGATTTATTGCCGATCAGAAAGGCGCTCGGTACTTTTTTCAGGAACTCCGGCGAATCGCTTTTGAAAACGACGTCGATGCAAAAATCTCCTTTGAGGATGCGGAGCGATTCCTTGCCGATGACCTCCGCGAATCCCCCCTTGTTGTCGAAACGGAGGCCATCCGCGGTCACGGACGGCAACGGCGCCTTTTCAAGGGAACCGAGTTTGACAATGTTGCCGAAGCCGCTCTGATCCTCGATGACCCCGTTCTTCAAAAGGCTCAGATTCCAGAATGCCGCTGTATTTTCGTCCGGTTCCATGACCATGTTTTTTTCTTCTGCGGCGGACAGCACGATCGCAGAGAGCGCGCCCAGCAGGAACAGTCCGTTTTTTCTCATTTTGTCGCCTCGCTTTCTTTCGGAAGGATTCCTATTCATAATCGTCGAACTCGGCCCGTTTCGGCACACCGACAGCGCGAGCGCTGCCGTCGATGAAAAGGGCGTTCATCCGGTTGGAATGGCGGCGTTCCGTCCGGGTAAGATACAAAGTGCTTCCCCAGCAGGCCGTGGCCGTAGCATACTGTTCGAAGGACGTGGACTCCGTAATGTAAATCAGGCTCCCCGGATTTTTGATCCGGCTCCGTTTCATGTGGGCATAAATGTTTTTACAGCCGGGGTTGTGAAGCGGAGTGGACGTATAGAACCCGACCGTCGCATTCATCAGATAGGAATAACGGATGTTTCTGAAACTCGCCGTGCCTCCCGTCGGATTCCGGTGGGACGGACATTGATTCATCGCGCGGAGGTTCGTGTTGCCCACCCACACCGCATAACTCACATTCGGAACCGTCATGTGACGGAGATAACTGTAATAGTCGTTCCAATCCCGCCCGTTCTGAGGATTGGAGAGACCCGCCGTATCCGCACCCGGATATACGGCGATGCCGGTCGAACGGCAAAGCCAGTCGTTGAACTGATCAGAGTAAAAGGAAAGGCCGAGTCCCCACTGTTTCATGTTGTTCAGACAGGCAATCGAACGAGCTCTTTCGCGCGCCTGATTCAATGCCGGCAGCAACAGCCCCGCCAGTATAGCGATAATCGAAATAACAACCAGCAATTCTACAAGCGTGAATTGGTTTCTTCTTTCATCTGCTTTCATTTCCATTTTTCCTTTCTCTTTTCTCCTTCATTATTCAACTCTTTCCGATTTCCTGTTTCAAAAATGCTTCCGGAAGGAAGATCCTGTCCGAAAGCCCCTGCTCTTCCACGACTCTCCGACACCATGGAAGATTACCGATTCCACAGCAGGAATGAGTGTCCGACCCGAGCGAAAAACGGACGCCCGCTTTCTCCATGATCGCGACGATTCTTGAATATTCCCGGTGAAAATGCTCGAATGAAGTCGTCGTGTGCCAGAAATACATCTGGTTCATTATCTCGAAAATCTTCCCGTTCTCCACAAACGCGTCAGCAACAGTTTCTACCATTTCATCGGAAAATTCCTCCAGCGGCAGATTCAGCGGCGCAAGCCCGAAATTGAAGGGATGCGCCAGAATCGATACTTCCGGCACCCGGCAGGCTTCGATCATGATTCCGCAAAGTTTCACCGCCAGTTCCCTTTTGTCGGACATCCCCTGAAAATGGCGAAAAAGAATCCAGTTGCAGTCCATGAGAACCAGATCGAATTTCCGCAGAAGATCTCTCGAAACGGCAGGTTTTCCGGAAAAATCCGCCACCGCTGTTTCCGTGCCGAAAAGAACCTTGACCCTGTTTTCCGGCAATGCTGCGGAATGATATTCTTCCAGTAGTTTTTCCGCCTCGGCATCGCTGAAGGTGTGGTCTGTAAAGACCATACCCCCGGTTCCGTAGGATTCCGCGCTATAAAGCATGGTAAGCAGATCGTTGCGCCCATCGGAAAGGCTGGTGTGAGTATGAAGATCGAAACGATATATGTCTTTCATATTACGGCCTCCGTTCCGTCCTTTGCAAATACGACTTTTTCCTTATACGGCATAAAAATATCCCTCAATAGTTTTTCGGGTGAAATATCCAATCGGGGATGAAAATGAGTCAGAACAGCTTTGCGCGGAGAAGCCTTCTCCCAAAGGGAACGGAACTCATCCGGAGAGAAATGCGCCATTTCAAGAATGAGCAAATCCGTCGGGATATCCAAAAGAGGAATCAGTTCCAGCGCGGACTTCACGTCGCCGCTGTAGACCACACGCTTTCCCTCACAGGAGACAGCGAGACTGTAGCTCTGTCCGGCATTGGGAAGTCCCTGTTCATCTGCCAGGTTCTTCAGCGCCTCCAGATGACGGTTCCGGATGAATTCAAGCGAAAAATCCCCGATTTTCTGCACAACGCCACAATCAATGCCCGCCAGTTCCAACGGAAACGGCAAAGCGCGATCGAAAAGATAAAGCATATCGAGGAAATTCCGGTATATCACAAGACCTTCGGAAGGCATCAGAACTTTGAAAGGTTTCTTCCTCTGCGAAATCTGAAATGTCTGAATCAGCTGAGGAAGCGAACCCGCGTGATCCGGGTGAAGATGTGAAATCACCATGCCGTCGATTCTTTCCAGATCCGTGTCACGACGGATCAGAAGGGTGCTCAACGGTTCTCCCCCGTCCAGCAGCAGCGTATGCCCCTGCGATTCCAGCAGAATCATATTGTGAAAACGGGTTTTCGTCGCTATCCCCGAAGCGGTTCCAGGAAAAATGGCTTTCATATTTCTGAAAACTCCTTTATTGAATCAGGTTTGCAACAGATCTTCCAGAACAGAGGATCGGCGGAATCGTGACGGTCTTCAGCTCACCTTCATGTCCGGCGATCAGCTCGACCGCCTGGTTGGCGGCTTCAATGTAGCGGGCGTCGGTCACGGTCAGTTCGGGCTCAACCAGCCTCGCCGCGAAAATATTGTCGAATCCGGCAATGGACATATCCTGCGGGATCTTTTTCCCCATGTGCTGAAACATTTTCATCGCTCCAAGCGCACGGGCGGTATTATAGAAAACGGCAACGCCCGGTCCCTTATTCAAAGACAAAATATTTGAGGCTAAATCTCTGCCGATTTCCTCATAGTTCAATTCTGTTTCATTAACGCTTTTTTCCGGAATGAAATAAACGGACGCCCCGGACTTTTTCAACAGCCTTTCCATGATTTTGAAACGATGACAGATATCCTCTGTTTTTTCCGGCTGTCCGCCCGCCAGATAAAAATTCCGGTGCCCCATGGACAACAGATATTCCGCCAGAATTCGGGCTTGATCTCCCACGTCGAGAATAATTTCGTGGGTCGCCTGTCTGGATGCCGGCCCCGCGTTCCGGACCCGGATCAGCACGGCGGGAACCTTGCGGCGCACGGCAAACTCCTTCAGCGGAGGAGACATATACGTCGTAATGATTCCGCCGCACCCTTCTTCCACCATGAGATTCACCAGCTCCCGGAACGAGTTGAATCCTTTGAAGGTCATGAGGCGCATGCGGCGGTTCCGGCGATGCAGCAGCATCTCGATCTCCGCGGCAAACTCCGAGAACTGGGGATTGCGGAGATTCTGGATCAGCACAAACACGTTCCGGCCTCCGTTCGGAGCTCCCGACACGATTTCGTGAGACCGCGCCAGAAAGGTGCCGCTCCCGGTTCTCCGGACAATGATCCCGTCTTCCTCCAGTTCATTGAGGGCAACTTCCGCCACTTTCGGACTTGCCTTCAGAATGCGCGCAAGCTCGCGTTGCGTAGGAAGTTTGTCGCCCGGTTTCAGGTGCTTTTCACGAATATGCGTAAGAAGGTATTCCTTCACTCCTGTCTTCAGACTTTTTTTCGCGGTCGGCATTTTCGCACCCTTCAAATTGACTCATTGACTTATCTTTTCTATAATCTAATATAGTCGGGCAAAATTGATTATCAAACGCTTTTTTGAAATTTTCACAAA
>CAZORN010000108.1:0-10051 GCA_964581935.1 uncultured Victivallales bacterium | reverse complement strand
GTTGGGAAGCATCATGCCGACGTATTCCGTGTCGTCCGCGGAGATTTTCCGGATGCGGCGGCTGAGAAGGACGGCGTCGGTCAGGAGGGAAAGGTTCGGGAGCGCCGAGGAACCTTCCGGGGTGTATTCGCGGACCATCTTCCGAAAGGGGAAGCGCTTGCAGATGAAGGCGAACTGGGAATGGAACGGACGCTCCTGGGGGCCGGGAATCATTTCCGTTTCGGCGGCCAGTTCGGTCAGGATGATGCGGAGCTCGTAGGCGGAGGTATGGCGCGGAATCGGAGTTCCGACGGTGACGGTCGCCGGATGGGGAAGCTCGTTCGGCCAGCGGAGCTTGAAACGTCCGTAGTAACAGGAGAAAATGCTGCCCCAGGTCATCCCGATGCGCACCGGGATGATCGGCACGTCCACATGGTCCGGAAGCATGAAGTCCATGCCGTCCTTGAACTCGGACATGCTGCCGTTCCGGGTGATGTCCGCCTCCGGGAACACGCAGACGATCTCTCCTTTCGCCAGCGCGGCGCGGGTCTTTTCAAACAGACGCTTCAACCGCTTGGGTTTGCCGGACGGCACCTCCAGGAACCCCGCCGCCTTGTACAGCGGTTTCATGAAACGGTTGCGGAAAAACGCCTCGTGCATCATGAAGCGGATCGGACGGGTCGTGCATGCGGAAATGAAAAAGATGTCCACGAACGACGCCCGGTTGGCCACCAGCAGGACGGGCCCCTCCTCCGGAATGTGCTCCCTGCCGAAAATGCGCATCCGGTACAGGGTCGCCAGCAGGAGTTTCATCAGCATCCGGAGCAGGAACTGCGGCATCAGGACAAACGTCACGACCGTCAGCGCGGAAGTCAGGACCGCCAGAGCCAGCGTGACTGCGAAAATCTGTATCTTATAATAATACATGAGGAAGGAAAGCGCGATGGCGGCCAGCAGTCCCAGTCCGAACGGAAAATAGAACCAGGCGAAAAAGGCCGGACGGAGTTCCTTCTTGACAAAATACGCCTGATAGGCCTGCATCGGAACCAGGGTGATCCCCGCAAAAACCCCGAAGCCGAACAGGAGAACCGCCAGCAGTCCGCTTTCAATATAAAAGTCCGCATAATAGGGAAGCGTCCCCACCAGCAATGCCAGAACCGCCATGGAAAACGAAGCCGGCGGCACCAGTCCGATCTCGACGTTCCCCTTGGAGAACCATCCGCCTAAAATACATCCGGCCACGCCGCCGATCACCGCCGAAGGCATGATCAGATAAAGGTGCATTCTGGAAATCTCCATCCCGTGGAAGCTGATTCCGATATACTGCACGCTCATGGCGGCCACCAGAATCATCGCGGCGAAAACGTAGCTTTCCCCGATGCCGGTCAAGACCAGCTCCCGGTACCGCGGCTGTTTGCGGAGCGAGTCCAGCCATGCGTGCGGCAGGTCCTTGAACTTCAGGTTGCGGCGCAGCGGAAGGTCCGGATTCAACCCCATCGCAATCACCAGACTGAAAAACGCCAGAAGAAAAGAGAAGACTCCCGCGGTCCAGGTCGGCCCTCCGAAATTCAGGTTGAGGCTGAAGGCGAAAACCGCCATCCCGCCTCCAAGCCCGATCCCGAGGAACGTGGTGGCTTCCGTCACCGCGCTCGCCCACGAAAGAGATTCCCGGCCGACCGCCCCCGCCATATACCCTTTCAGCGCGGGACGGTACATCGCATACTCGATTCCCATCATCAGCACCACCAGAAGCAGCGGGACCGCATGGAGCGATGGCAGAAAGGCGATGATCAGAGTTCCCGGAATCAGGAACAACGCCTCGAAGGCGCGTGAAAACGTGATCACGTTGCGGCAGGAATAGCGCGTCGTCAGGTAATGGACCGGAATCCCCGTAAACAGCATCGGAAGCGTATAGACGGTGAATACCAGCAGCACATGGTAGGACTGCTTTTCAAACAGCGGGTTGAAGTGATGGATCAGCAGGGCCGCGTAGGAACAGAAAAACGCGGGGTTGAAGGCGCTCAGAAAATTGGTCTTCCCCGCCACGGATATGGTATAGGAGTCATTCGTCCTGTCCATCGAAAAAGCCATCCGCTTCCTGTATTTCATCATGAATCATTTCATCGCGACATCAGCCGGATAATATAGCACTGCCCCGTCTATTTTCAAGACGGATACGGTCGTTTATCCTTCCTGTTCGGAGTTGAGAAAAGATTCTTCACAAAACACCATTTTTCTGAGGAAATCCGGTAATTTTTTCAGCGTTTTCACTCTCCCGTCCTTATAGAAGTCAAAAAAAGGGGATATGAGACCTTTATTTTTTCGAACCGTGAAAAAATCATGAAAAATGGAAAAATTCCCCCTTGACATTTTCAGGGATATAGCCTATAATATACGTATCGATACAAATCGATACAAACAAAAAAGGTCCATCGAATATGATTAGAATGGATTTTGGAAAGACAAGACACGAGACCATTGCCGAAGAACTTGAAAAGAATTTGATTCAATGGGCTTCCGGCAGCAAAATTCCAACCGTCCGTTATCTGATGAACCAGTATAAAGTCAGCCAGTCGACCATTGACCGCAGTCTGCAATGTCTGGAAGAAAAAGGGTTGATTGAACGGATTGCGGGACGCGGATATTTCCGGACGCCTCCCCGGTCTTCCAAAGAAGAAACTCTCAAAATCGATTTCTGCTTTTTCATAAAAAAACATGTCGTCGAAAATCCTCTCTACAGCAGAATTCGCGATGTCATGCTCATGAAAATGTATCAGCGCGACTGTTTCATGAACATTCTCCTGTACGAGGACATGGGATGCGTTTCGGAATTCCGGAACCGGATTCGCCGGAATGCCCCGAACGCATTCATTATGATGGCCTGTTCCAAGGTCTCCTTCCACCATGTCCTGCGCGATATGGGGGTCCCGGACATTCAGGTATACCCGAACTTCATTGAAAAGGACGTCCTCAGCTACCGGATCGACAATGAGCGGGCAATTCGGCTGTCCATTGAACATCTTTACAACCTCGGACACCGCCGAATTGCGCTTCTGCACGGACAAGGTGCCGAAAACACCTATATGCTGGATCAGGAGGAGCGGATTGAAGCCTTTTATTCCATCATGGCGGAAAAAAAACTCCCGGTGGCCGGACCGTTCGTGAAATTCGGAGGATTCTCAGCGGAAGAAGGGTTTACCGCCGCGGATGAACTCATCTCGCTTCCGGAGCGTCTTCGCCCGACCGCCATAATCGCAAACGACTACAGTGCTCCCGGCATTTATCGAGCCGCGGAAAAACACCACCTGAGAATTCCGGACGACCTGAGTGTAACCGGATTCGACAGGCTGAGCACCGCGGAATTTCTGCATCCATCCCTGACTACCATCGACATTTGCTGGGACCGGATGACGGACCTCCTTGCGGAAAAGGCCATAGAATTGGCCCGGACCGGACGGCAGGAAACGGGAGTTGTGCGCACGGATGTCGATCTTGTGAAGGGAAAATCGACATCCGAAGCGCCGATCATGTAAAATCCCCCTGTTTGAAAAATATGTGTCAGATGAATTGAAAAATGAATCTTATTGAAAAAAGTCAGGAGATAAAACCGATGAAAAAAGGGAGTTCCCCGGTCAGGTTGAAAGTCAGAAGTCCATTCCTGCTTTCAGCAACGATAACAGGGATGCTGGCGCTTGCGGGAAATTTATCCGCTTCTTCCCTTCCGAACGGAACCGTTCTGTATGAGGCGGAAGAGTTTTTCATGAACGACGGCCGCTTTCAGATCAAGGACTGTATTCATACAAGCGCCACCCGTTTCATCGGAGCCGCAGACAAACAGACCGTTTCATCGGATGAGTGTCTTTTACTTCAAGGAGATTTTCCGACGGTAGCCACTTCCTACACGGTCTGGGCGTGTGTGAGGAACCTGGACATCGAAATCAGAAGTGCTATCCTTAATCCGGTGAAATTCAAGGGACAGGGAAAGGAATGGCATTGGATTTCATTGGGAAGGTACAGCACCCGGCAGATTGGAACGACATTCTCTCTTTACGGCCTTCCGATCGGAAAAGATTTTGCTTCCGATGCCGGACTCGATGCAATTCTCCTTGTCCCGGATGATTCGTTCATCCCGCGCGGAGTTTTCCAGGGATACTCGGGCAAGGAAGACGCCGCGGCTGGAGCGGCGGGACAGCAGAACATGGCGTCGGCTGAATATACTATTCAGAATTTGAATCCGGGCGTTGAAATTTCTCCTTTCATCGCAAGCGCCAATGCGCACGGTCTTGCCTCCCACATGCCCGAGAACAAGGACTGGGACAAACTCATGCTCCGGTTTTATGGCGATAACATGCTTGCCCCTCTGTTCAGTGTGAAAAACGTCCTGAAGGAGGGCGGCTCAGCCTGGGATTTTGAATCCATCGACAAATTTCTGAAAAGAGCCCGTGAACAGTGGCAGGTCAGGGAAATCATGATGTTTCCCCAATGGACCGTCAAGGGAAAAGACGGGGCTCCGCCGTCCCGTGCCCAACTCGATGACGGCGTCCGCCTTCTGATGCAGCTTGTCGAACGTTACGGAACGAAAAAGAATCCTTTGTATGTGCGATACTGGGTAATGAGCGACGAATGGCCCTGCGGCGGATATTGGAAAAAAAATTATAAAGAGTTCGCCGAATATTACGCCCGATTGGTGCGGGAAGTCAAAAAATTCAATCCTGAATTGATTGTCGGCGGTCCGGTTGACTGCTGGCCGAACGATACCATAACGGCTGAATTGCTGAAAGTCTGCCCCGAATTGGACTTCATCGCGTGGAACATGTTCATCACCGGCAGGGCGGACACGCCTCTGGCTTCCATCTTCCAGCGCACTTCGCTTGTCAAGACCTTCCTGCGCTCAAGCCGTGAACTCGGAAGACGCTGGCATAAGAAGGATGTCCCCGTATTCATTACCAGCCTGGGGCCGAATTATCACGCATGGGATCCTCAGGACTTGCGCCTCGCCGAACCTGTCATGGGGGTATGGCACGCTCTTGCCTTGAATTATATGGCGGAAGAAGGATGCGCCGCCGGACTGTTCTATAATGTCAGGGCCAAGGATTGCGGCTTTTTCGGTCCCAACGATCAGCTGGCTCAGAAATCCGGAATGCAGCCCGCCGACATGAATCCGCAGAACGTCAATCTGCGTCCGTCCGGACGTATCGTGGAGTTTTACAAAAAATACCTGACCGGAACAAAGCTGCTTCCCGTCACATCGGTCAGTCCAATGGAAAAACTGAACATTCTTGCCGCAAGCACCGAAAATGGGAGAACCCTGATTTCGGCAGTGAACTTCGCCGAGGTTCCGCGACAGGTGAAAATCCGGTTTGAATCGTTCAAAATGAAGGAATACGACTTCGAGACACTTCCCGACGAGTTCATTTACTGCGACCGGCAGAGTATTACCGCCGGCAGAGGATTCTTCTTCCGCGCAAACGGAACCGCCGAACTCTGGATGCCCCCCTACAGCACATGGGGGATCGTTGTCGAAAACCGGATCAATACACGGACCCTGAACATTGCGGAAGAAGCAAAAAAACGCTACAGCGATCTGACGGCCATTTTCCACATGGACGGCAGCCTTGAGGATTCCGCCGGATCCGGCAGCAAATCCATGGGATGGTATGGAGAACATTTCAGCAAAACTCATTTCAAGTGCGGCGACGGGGCGGGGGATTATACGGGCAACCTCCGCAACAGGGCACGCGTCAAGCTCGAAGGACGGGCGGCGGCGCTGAACGGCAGCAAAACATTCGGCATCGCCTTCTGGATATACAGAGTCAAAAACACCTCGGATTACGGCAGCGTTCTCAGCTTCGGAAAGGACAAGTTCATGATTGAGCATGTCGGCGGAGGAAATCCCGATCATCGTTTCCAATTGAAAAATTCCGGTTTCTGCGACTTCGGCGGCACCTGGAAGCATTCATTGACGATTCCGGCCAATGAGTGGACCCATATAGCCGTCACGGCGGACGGTGAAAACGGCCGGATCATCGTCAACGGACAACCCAAGTGGAAATTTCCACAGACCGACAAGGGCTTGAACGGGAGCGACATTCTTTATCTCGGCAGCCAGCGCGGAGATGTCGGTCCGATCGATTGTTTCATAGACGAACTCCTGCTGAGTGACAAACCGGTCGGAGAAAAGTGGGCGGAAGATATTTATGAACGCACCAGAAACGGGAAAAATTATTAATAAGGGAGACAATAAACATGAACAGACATCAGAAATTCACACTCATCGAACTCCTTGTCGTCATTTCAATCATCGCAATTCTCTCCGCTATGCTTCTGCCCGCCTTGAACCAGGCCCGGGAGAAAGGGCGCCGGACCGCTTGTCTGAACACTCAAAAACAGCTGGGCACGTGCATGTTCATGTATGTCGGCGACAACAAGGAAATGATGCCGATGCAGAAATGGAAAAATGACTCAAACGCAGGGGGATCATGGTATACCCAGCTGAAACCTTATATTTCAACTTCCACAAACGACCTGACAATCGGCAAACGCAATTTGAGATGTCCAAGCAACACAAGGGAACTGAAGGCGACATTCCCATATTTCACCCATTACGGAGTATATGCAAAAATCATGGACAAAAAGTACTCGGGATTCAAAAATCACTCGCAAACAATGATGACCGGCGACTACGGAACATGCGCCCCGCCCGCGATCACCAGCAACTGGAGCTGGTATCCGGGATGGCTGATCATCTGGAGCGGAGGGCTGAGTGACACCACAACCAGCATCGCGCATGACAAAAAATATATCACGACCATGCTGGATGGAAGCGGAGCGATCATTCCCTACAGCAAAGTCGCTTATTACGCGGCCAACAAGAACGAGTATCCCCTCGTCGTATATTATTGACTCCGCAGGAAAAGAACCCGAAGTAAAGGAAGCGCCTCTTGAGCACACGGTAACGCGATCACGAGGGCGATCGAAGGGAGGATGTCTGGAAACAGGAAGACCTACCGCATTTGTCGAATTGTACTACAATTTAAAGATTTTTCCTTGAAAATTGATTTCGTCCGTGTTATTGTATGCCTGGGTTCCAGAAAAACCGGAAGATCATTCAGGAGAATCAAGCATGAAGATGGAGAAATTGTTCGAGGGCTGGATCGATACGGAAGACAAGCCCGCCTACAACGGATGGCCGACAATCATCAACGCAGGAAACGACAAGCTGATGGCGGTCTGTTCCGGCAATCGGGAACAGCACGTATGCCCCTTCGGGCGCGTCGTTCTTTTCACGTCCGCCGACGGCGCGAAGAGCTGGAGCAAGCCCGAATTCCTTTCTTCCGGTCCGCTGGACGACCGGGATGCCGGACTTGTAGTCGCCAAGGACGGCTCCATCCTGATGAACTATTTCACCAGCATCGTTTTTTCGGACATCTATGAGGAAAATCAGATTCCCCCGCATTGGCTGAAAATCGAGAAATCCATCACGCTGGATACCCTTTTCCATGAGCACGGCTTCTGGATGAGACGTTCCACGGACAACGGAAAGACCTGGTCGTCCAAATATCCGGTGCCCGTCAACAACGTGCACGGCCCGACTCTTCTGGCGGACGGCTCCCTTCTGTGGGTCGGCAAGGAGCTTGCCTGGTCGCACACCCAGTCATCCCGCATGGGAGACCGCGTGATCGTCGTGCGCTCCACGGACAACGGTCTCACATGGCAGATCGTTTCCGCGATTCCGCAAGTTCCCGGACAGCAGCAGAGGGACTGGCATGAGGTCTATACCGTCCAGGCGAAAAACGGAACGGTCATCGTCCAGATCCGCAACCATGCCCTTTCCGGAAACTGCAAAGATGTCACCACATGGCAGACGGAATCCCATGACAACGGACATACATGGTCGAACCCGCACGAAATCTGCTACGGGTTCCCCACCCATCTGCTCAATCTGCCTTCCGGTTCCATCCTCATGGTCTACGGGTATCGACGGGAACCGTATGGAAACCGCTTCCGGATCAGCCGCGACAACGGCGTTTCCTGGTCCGAGGAGCATATCCTCAGCGACGACGGAGAGAACCACGATCTCGGCTATCCCTCGACCGCCCGGCTTTCGGACGGATCGCTCGTGACCTTGTGGTATGAGTCGAGAAACGGACTCGCAAGACTCCGCTTCTGCCGCTGGCGTCTGACGGAATAAGAAGAATTCTTGCGGGGGATACCCTCCCCCGCGGACGGTTTCATCAGACCAGTTCGATCATGACGACTTCGGGCGGGCAGAAGAGGCGTTTCCAGAAGAAAGTCGTTCCGACTCCCGCGCTGATAAACATTTTTGCACGCCCGGTTTCATGGGCGTAAAGGCCGTATTCAAATCTTTTCCAATGCTCGGAGGAGGTCAGGATTGCGCCGAAGCCCGGAATCCGGAGCTGTCCGCCGTGCGTATGCCCGCAGAGAATCAGATCCACATTCGCGATGTCTTCATCGCTCATTGCAAGCGGAACGGTGTCCGGATTGTGGGCGAGGACGCATTCGAAAACCGGGTTTTTCTGCGACCGGACATATTCCGGATTTCCGCGACGGTAGTCGTCCATCCCGAAAAAACGCAGACGGTCGCCGACGAATTCCCGGTTGACCAGCAATTTCAGGGATGCCGGTTCCAGCCCGTCTTCCCATGCGTTGGAAGGAACCCACGAGCGCATTCTATCCCAGTTTCCGTAGACCGCGAACTTTCCTTTTTTCGATTTCAGCGAACGGAAAAGCCGCACCGCGTCCGGATAATAGGACATGAAAGCCAGCATATCGCCGCCGAACAGCACATAATCCGGCTGGAACTCTTCGCACGCGTTCACCAGCCGGTCCTGAATCTTGTCCAGCCCGCTCCATGCGGAGAATTGGGGAAAGAAAGACAAACTGGTTTGCGGTCGGACGTGAAGGTCGGAAAAGAAAAGCAGCCGCGTGCCGGAAAGGGCCGACGCCTCCGGCCGGAGCGGATGTCTGTAACGGACATGACGGAACCAACCGTCTCCGACATTTTCGGTTAAAAAAGCGCCCCGTCCTGCTTTTTTCCAGCCGCGGGGCTCGCTTTTCAGGGGAAAACCGTTCACTCTTCCTGCGACAATTCTTTGGCGAGCGCGGGAGCAAGCGGGGCAATGTTTTTGACCGTGACCTTGGTGCCGTCGGGAAGAGTCACGGAATCACCCTGCTGAGCGCCGAGGATCGATTCGCCGAATTTGGTTTTATAGGAAACCATGTTGCGGTCGGGATTTCCGTCCCATGCGCCGACAATCGAATACGCTTTCTTCGATCCGTCCGCGCTTTCGAGGGTGACTTCCGTACCCATGGAGACCTTGGACGCATCCGCCTTGAATTCAAGGAAGTCCACCGGCTGAACGGTCGCGACCAGCGTTTCCAGCTCGGAACGGCGTCTCTGGAGGAAACGTCTGCGTTCCTTGGCGGCGTCGTATTCGGCGTTCTCGCGGAAGTCGCCGAAGCCGCGGGCATGTTCGATCGCCTTGTTGTTCTCGGGCACCTGGACCTTGACGATGTTGTCGAGTTCCGCAATCAGCGCCTTGTAGGACTTCATCGAGGTCATCAGCGCGGCCTGCGGCTTGCGCACGCCCGCCCCGTTGTCCTGGGCCGCCAGAATTTTCTTGCCTTCGCCGCTCTCGATGTGGGCGGTGAGCTCTTCCGAATGACGGGCCAGTTTCACGAGAAGGCTCTGGCATTCGCCGGGAACCATATTGCGCATCCGCTGGATCGAACTGACGATGGAGGGGATGTTGGAACCCGCGTTCGCCAGGACGAATTTCTGGAAGTCGGCCTTGTCGAAAAGATTCTTCTTGAGCTCACGCTGGGCGGCGGTCCATTCCTTCGGGAGCCCTTCTTCGGAGAGCGCGCGGGAGATGTTCGCCATGGTGATGAAATCCTGAATCTCGGTTGGATACTTGACCCGGTTTTTCCAGATGGCGAGGATGATGTCGGAACGAAGTTCCTCCGCGGAAAACAATGCGTCGGAAATGTCATCGACCGTCAGGGTTTCGAGAATGATCGTGAGACAGCGGAGCGGCAGGATCATCGCCAG
>CAZORN010000107.1:0-10299 GCA_964581935.1 uncultured Victivallales bacterium | reverse complement strand
TATAGGCGTCGGCATACAGGATCATGCCGTTCATGATCGTTTTCGTATTGTTCAGACAGGAGATGTTCTGTGCCGTGGTTCTTGCCCGGTTCAGGGCCGGGAGCAGCATCCCTGCCAGAATGGCGATGATCGCAACCACAACGAGGAGTTCGATCAAAGTGAAAATCTCTCTTTTCCGCTTCATGTTTACCTCCCTCCGGGTAAAAAGGTGTTGGAGATCCCCTGACTCAGCGCCGACACTTTCTTCCCTGATATTCATAATTATACACAGCTTTCCGCATGTGTCAATTTACGATTCAGTCAAATAGTGTTATTTTACGGACAAAAATGATTAGGAAACGATGAAGGGCGGCAGAAACATTACGACGGAATCCGTGAACCCGTGATGAAGCTGCAACAAGTATCGCGCCAGTCGAAGATTCTCAAAGACGGCAAACTCGTTTGCCGAGGTTCAGGTGATTTCACCTGCCGCGGAGTGGGAGGGCGCGAAGCCCTCCTGTTCTTTGTCTTTGCGGCGACGGGTCCCCCCGCTGACGGACGAGCGAGAGCCGCCGCTCCCGTGAGATTGTCTTCCGGGAATGCCCGGGGCTCTCGAATTTGATGAATCAAGTTCTCGTCCTTGAGCGGCGGAACCGCGGCAAGGCTGAGAGCCTTGCAAGACACTCCTTCCAGAAATGGGAAAGGTTCACTGGCGCAAAACGGTCTTCAGTTGTCTTCAGTGGAGAAAATACATTTTTTTATGAAAAGCCCTTGTATTTTGAGCGATTGCGGATTATAATTGAGAAAAGGTGAATGAACGGTCATTCAAAAAAAACAGGAAATTACGTAAGAATGAGAGTCACGCTGAAGACGATCGCCGATGAAGTCGGAGTATCAAAGCAGGCAGTTTCAACAGTCCTGAACGGTCGCGGCTGTACGCGTGTGTCTCCGGAAAATGCGAAGAAAATCAAGAAGGTCGCCGAGCGGATCGGCTACCGTTTCAATCTATCGGCGCAGCGCCTGAAATCCAGACAGACCCATGTGATCACGGCGGTGATCCATCCGTTTATTCCGATCGATCTCCTTACGACGCCCGAGTTCATCAGTCCGACGTATGCCTCCATGACGGTATACAAGCTTTCCCATCTCATCCGTTCGGCCGGATACGACATCAAGGTGGACTATACGGACCCCGAGCAGGATCTCCGGCAGATGGCCAGACGGATCGTGACGCCCGACCTTACCGATGGAATCCTGTTCATCGGATATGACGGTCTGGAGTTTCAGGAGGAGCTTTCCAGAACGAATATTCCTTACATTTTCGCAGGCGAGGTGATTCAGCCGGACCGCCGCGACGTGCCGCTGGTCGCCGTCCGCCGGGAACCGGGTTTTATCAGAGCCGTCGAGTATCTGAAGGAATCGGGGCGCAAAAGGATTGCCTGGATGTCTTCCCTTGGAGGCTCCACGAAAACGAACGAACTTCAGAAGAAGGTCTTCCGCGAATACGGAATAGACGACCCCGCGCTTCATTTCAGGATGAGCGACTATTATGCGATCCGGCAGCTGATTGAAGATTATCCGAAACACCGTTTCGACGCCGTCGTCTGCGGCAATATCGTCATTGCGAACTGGTGTTTCCGGGAACTGCGGTATCGGGGGTATCGGGTTCCCGACGATGTTGCTGTTGTGGGGATCGACAAGGATGATTCCTTCCGGATCAACAACATTGCCAGCATCGGCGTGGACCGCAACACTATTTATGAAACAGCCATCGATGCGCTCGTGGAGATGATCAGCGGCAAGGCGGGCGCCGATGTATCCAGACATTATGTATTTGACACTGAATTTGAAAAAGGAGGTACTGTATGAGATGCCGTCGGAACACTGGTTGCGTGTTCTTTCCGGGAAGCCGGACGGAAAGAACATCGGGTTTCAGAACGGAAAATTTTACATTAATTGAACTTCTGATCGTTATTTCCATCATCGCGATCCTTGCGGCTTTGCTTCTGCCCGCGCTTGCCGGAGTCAGGGAAAAGGCCAAGGAGATCAACTGTCTTTCCAATCTGAAGCAGATCGGGACCGGGATCAGTTTTTATTATGACGACTACGCGTTTTACCGTCCCAACAAACGCTGGGGTGATGCGGGGATCACCTATGATGCCGCTCATGCCAACCACTATCTGCTGGATAACTGTTCCTGTGCGATAGGCGGTTATTTCAACGATTCCATAGGCAGGGTGTATCAGACGACAAAATCGAAGTTCAGGTGTCCTTCCGTCCCGGGAAGCGTCACGATCGGGAGCAGTTACTACATGTATACTCTCGGCGGAAACTGTCAGAGCACCGGACTTTACAAGAAGCTGAAATATCCCTCTTCGCTCGCATCCGTCGGAGAAGCGCAGTATGGCGGGCAGCTTCTCAGCGATTCCTATCAGTTCACGATCGCGCGGGCTGCCGACAGGCACAGCGGGAAAGGGAATGTCCTGCATTACGACGGACATGTCAACGGTCGGAGAGCGGCGGAAATAAAAGGACTGGGGATCGCGAATATTTTCTGGGCCGCGGTGGAATGAAAGAGAGGAAAAAGATGAAACCGGCAATATCCGTTTTATTCATGTGCGCCCTGCTTGCGTGTCAGGCGGGAGAGATTATTCTGGGAGTCAACGGAAAAACGAAGCACGAGATTGTGGTTCCGGATCAATTCAGGGATGAAAGCGCAAAGATTTCCGTGACCCGTTCCGCCGAGCTGATCCGCCAGCGTTTTGCAGCTGCCGGGATTGACATCCGTATTGTCAGCGAATCCGGGAAAAATCCGGATATGCACGGCATCTTTCTGGGGGAGACGAAGTTTGCCGGGCGCAGCGGCGTCGATGTGAAGACTTTCAGCGGTTGGCAGCACATCCATAAAACCGTCGGGAAAAATATCATCATTGCGGGGAACGACAGAAACGATCCTGTTGCGGTCAGGTATTCTCCGTGGGACGTTGCGGCCGGAAAGGAGAAGAAACTCCGGGAACGGCCGTACTATGCGACCCTCCACAGCACGGCGGAATTCCTTTACCGTTATGCGGGCGCGCGTTTCCTGAAGCCCGGAGACGAAGGAATGGAATTCCTGCCGCAGAGCGTCATCAGGGTTCCTGACCGGCTGGACGAAGTGATGGAGCCGTGGGCCCGCGAAAACCGCTTCGGAAGGGAAGGCGACGATCTCTTTACCGTTGCCAATCACTGCGGCATGTTCCAGAGCGTATGGTGGGGAGGCGGGCATCAGCACTGGCAGTCGCTTGTCCCGGAAAAGCATTTCAAGAGCCATCCGGAGTATTTCACCCTGATCAACGGGTTGCGGACGGTGGCCGGACGGCGCGGGCATCCGTGTCTTTCCAACCCGGAGGTCCGCGAACTCATATACAAGCACATCCTGGACCAATGCGACGCCGGCTACGATATTGTTCAGGTCGGGCAGAACGACGGTTTCACTCCCTGTCAGTGCGCAAAATGCGCGGAGATGTACGGAATCCGGCCGAAAGCGGTTCCTTCCGACGGCATCGGCTGGCT
The DNA here is from genome assembly GCA_964581935.1 of uncultured Victivallales bacterium. GTDB lineage: Bacteria > Verrucomicrobiota > Lentisphaeria > Victivallales > UBA1829 > SIG94. The sequence continues at coordinate 6,768 of CAZORN010000107.1, read as the reverse complement.
GATGGATCCCGCCTGGGGAGAGAAAATCTGGCGGATTCATCTGGAGTTTGCAAAACGGCTGGAGAAAGACCGTCCGGGAAAGAAGCTGATGCTGGTGGCATACGGCCCGTGCACACTGCCGCCTGCCGGGGTGGAATTTCCTGAAAATGTCATCGTTGAAATTATCGCACCTTCCTCTCTGGAGAACTTCAGTATCTGGCGGAAAGTAAAGGTGCCGGGTGGATTCGGAGCCCTGCTTTACATCTGGGGAAACTATCAGGTGCCGGGATACACGCCGCTGCGGAACATCTCCTATGTCAGGGCGCTCGGCGAGTGTTTCGTGAAGAACAATGTCCGCATTCTGGATCTGGACGGACGTCCTCTTCTGGAGTACGGACTGGAAGGACCGAACATCTACGCCTATCTCCGGCTCGCCCTATATCCGAACCTGAAAAACGCCGCCGAGCTGTTCAATGAGTATATCGATTCGGCGTTTCTGGAATCGTCGGTTCCGATGAAACGCTTCTTTGCGGAACTCCAGAAAACGGCGGAATACTGGACGCTTGTAGGGGACCACATTGTCAGGACGGACCGCGATCCGATCCGTGCGCTCGGAATCATGTATACCCCCGAAATCATCCATCGGCTCGAGTCGGAACTGTCCGCCGCCGAGAGAACGGCCCGATGCGGGAATGTGAAAAAACGGCTGGCTTCGGTCCGGATGGAGTTCAATTTCCTGAAGGATATCATCAACGTGATCTATGCGTGGCATCAATTCAACCGCGTCCGGGACGCGGCGTCTTTCGGGGCGCTTCTCGACGCCGTCGAGACCCGGAATGAGAATCTCCGCAAAAACGGACAGGACAACCTCATTACGAACGGGCGCTATATGGGAATTTCTCCCTTCAACTGGGATGTCCCGGAAATGCGCCGCCAGGGGGTCTCCGCTCTGGCGGATAAAAGCATGGAAGCCTTCTATTCCCCGGTCGGCCTGACATTCGACTCGAAGGGATGGGACTCCGTCCGTCCGGTCATGCTGGGTCCGGTCGTCGGAGACGACAAGGCGCTCGAGACGGACACCTCCTTCAAGGTCATGTATGACAGCCGGAACCTTTATATCCGTGTGACCGGACGCCAGAAGGCTCCTCTGAAAACGTTCAAGGCGCGAGGCCGGGATGCCGAGATCTGGCTGGCGGAATCCATCATATTCCAGATTTCTCCGACAGGGGACAGGAGCCGCTATTATTATTTTTCGTTTGACAGCGTCCAGAATTCGTTCGCGGATGCCGAACACGGGTTCATCACGGACGATCTGGATCCGCGCTACGGGTGGAACGATTGGAACTGGAATGCCGACTGGACATTTGAAACAAGAATCCGTGACAACGTCTGGGAATCGATGGCGGTGATTCCTTTCAAATCCATCCGGACGGAAATGCCGGGAGCATCGGAGGTCTGGGCGTTCAATATCGGACGCGTTCATTTCCGGGCGGACGGGAAACGCGAATTTTCCGCATGGAACAGGAACATCAACAAATCCTTCATTCCCGGAGACGCATTTTTCGGAAACCTCATCTTCAAAAAGGAGAAAGCTCAATGAAGCTCTTTGCCGCCATCCTGCTGGGCGTTTCCTTTCTTTCTCTCGGGGCGCTGGATCATACCGGCGTGAGGAACGTCCGAAGCCTCCTGAAGGAAAAACGGTTTGAGGAAGCCGCCGAGGCCTGCCGCAAAATGGCAGGAAAGACGGGCGACCCGAAGGAAAAACAGTTCTATGCCGAGATGGCGGTCCAGGCGTTCCTGAGCGCCGGAGACAAATCGAAAGCCGCCGGAATCCTCGACATCATGGACGACCCGGTGCGGCGTGATTTTGTCTTCATGAAGTTCTTCGGTCCGGAGGAGGTTGTCGCCCGGACGCGCGGCGCCGATTTCTCGAAGATGCCCGCAGACATCATCAGCGACGCTTATGCGCTTCGGGGTGCGGCGTTCCTGAAACGCGGCGATGTGCAAACAGCTCTTCCGGACCTCATGAAATCGCTTGATCTTCCGGGCGGAAGCCTGAAAGGCGTCACCTCGAAAAACATCGCCGACTATTATTCGGGAAAGGGAGATGGAAAAACCGCGGAGGAGTATTATATTAAAGCGGTCGAAGCAAGCAGCGGCGCTTTTTCATGGCGCTGTCAGGCGATCCTGAGACTCTCGGAAATTCTCGTGAAAAAAGGAAATGCGGAGAAGGCTCTGGGACTTTATACGGATGATCTGTTCAAACGCGTGACCGGAAAAAACAAGTCCGCACTTTATGCCTCGCAGGCGGAGGTCCTGAAGTCCCTCGACCGGAAGTCCGAGGCGTTGGCGGCACTTGAAAATGCGGTGAAGTTCGCGGATGACGCTTCCCGCGAGGCCTACAGGAAACAGCTTAACAAACTGGCCGAAGAAATGTTGTGACCGTCAACCTCGAGACCCTATGGAAAAGGATGAGATGAAGGCAGAAAATGTCGTCGCTTTCGGCGATTCGACGACCGCGCCACGGGAAGCGGTCAGAACCTATCCGGAGCTTCTCGCGGAAAGATTTCCCCGCTGCAAATTCACCAATGCCGGCATTCCCGGAAATACCACGCGCATGGCCAGGGAGCGTTTCGGACGCGACGTCACGGCGCATCGTCCGGAGATTGTCGTGATTCAGTTCGGCATCAACGATTCCACGGTGGATACCTGGAAACAGCCCCCGGCCCTCGAATCTCGAGTCCCGCTGTATGAATACGAAGACAATCTCAGGTATTTCATACGGGAACTCAGGAAAATAGGATGCCGTCCCATCCTCATGACTCCGAATCCGCTCTGCTGGACGGAGAAACTCAAGTCAATGTATGGCTGTGCTCCTTACGATCCCGGAGAGGAAGACGGATTCAACGTGATTCTGGTCCGCTATGTCGCGGCGGTGAAGTCGGTTGCCGAATCGGAAGGAGTTGAATTTTTTGATATTTACAGCGCATACAGGAATTATTGCGGAATGCACGGACTCTCATTGCGAGACCTGCTGCCGGACGGTATGCATCCGGACAATGCCGGACACCGGCTGGTGGCGGATCTGCTGATGAAAACTCTGAATGGGATTTTACAGAAAGGCGAGGCGTGATATGAATTGTGCGGCGGATGAGTATCTGGTTCATGAGAAACTGTTGGAGGATCACCGGGTTGACTCCGCAAGAGCCGGCGAGGGGGCGGTCTGCGGCCTTTCCGACGGAAGCCTCTATATGGTATACGGACGTTTCGACGGCGGCAGGGATGAAGACCGGGCGACTCTGTTGGAAGTCCGTTCGCGGGACGGAGGTCTTTCCTGGAGCGAACCGAAGGTCCTGCTTGCGCCCGATCCGGAAATTTTGAACAATATGAGCGTCAGTCTTCTGAACCTGAAGGACGGCCGGATCGCCATGGTCTATCTGCGCAAGGTTTCGACATCTCTGTGCTATCCCGTTTTCATGACCAGTTCCGACGATGCCGGAAGCTGGAGCTGTCCGGTCGATGTCGCATCCGACCGGAAAGGATATTACACAGTGAACAACGACCGTCTGGTTCAACTTGAAAACGGAGATATTCTGCTGCCTTATTCCTGGTTCGGAGAGTCCGCGGATTTCCATTCGGAAACACTGAAGGTGTATTGCGGATGCTTCCTTTCGCGCGATGGCGGAAATACCTGGCGACGGAGCCTCCGGGAAATCACGATCGAGCCTGAAAATGTTGTCATGCCCGCAAATCTCTATACGCAGGATCCAGACTCATACAGACATATTCAGGAGAGGCGCGTGCAATGCCAGGAGCCCGGTGTGGTCGACCTCGGGAACCGTCGTGTGATGATGTGGTGCCGGACGCCCGGCGGTTATGCTTACCGCGCTTTTTCCGAAGACGGGGGCGACACATGGGGGGCTTTTGCGCCGATCCCGGAATTCCAAATGCCGTGCGGCCCCCAAAGCATCAAAAGGATTCCCGGAACGGCGCGCTGTCTCATGCTGTATAACGACCGCGGCGAAATGCCTTTCGGACATCCCCAATTCCAGTGGAGACGTCCTCTTGCGACGGCGGTGAGCGACGATTTCTGTCTCCACTGGAAATTTAACGGGCTCCTGGAGCCGTTGTCTGTTCCGAGCAACTGCTACTACAGTATATTCTTCATGGATCGGAATGTCGTTTTTACCTATTACGAAGGCGTGATGGAACAGGACCCGAAAGGGGTTTTCCGCCCGCGCAACCTCGCTTCCCTGAAACTGAAAATCATCCGTACAGACTATTTCATGCGCGATCTTCCGAAAACCGGTCCGCAGGGAATTTCAGGGAAGCGACTCGGTGAGGAGCGTTGAATTGAAAAGCGATTTCCGGCTGACCGGCGTACAGCGCGCGAAAATGGATGCCGGAACTCCTTGCTCTTTCCTACCTTCGTGCATGGGACGGGAACTCATGGACACGAGCCGGGCTTGTCATCTCAAATTCAAATGAATCCAGGAGGCTGGAATATGAAGATACAGAAGGTAATGTCGATCGGCGCCCATGCCGATGACGTCGAGATCGGAAGCGGCGGAACCCTGCTCAAATGCCGCGACCTCAACTACGAAATCGTTTACGTCATGACCACCAACAACATGTCAGGCTATGTTTCAGAACTTCAGTCGGACGGCTCCGTCAAAAAATGGACCGAGCCCCCCGCGGAGATGATGCGCCGCCGCAAACGGGAATGCGAGGAAGCCGCCGCGATGCTCAATACAAAACCGATCCATCTGGACCATCCCCAGAGGCATTATCGCGACGAACATGGAATTCTTCATGTGATCGGCTACGGAAGCGCGCCTCTTCCCGAGGGAATCCCGGCGCGTCCTTCGATTTTGACCGCCTCCGAGGATGAAGAAAGCGTGAGGCGTCTTTCCGACCTGATTCTGGAACACAACCCCTCCTGCATTTTCGCTCATGGCCTCAGTTCTCACAACATCGAACACCTTGCCAGTTCCCTTCTCGCAACCAAGGCTTACTGGAAAGCCGCCCAGGCCGGATTCAAGGGCGCTTTTCTCCATTTTCGCGAAGATGCCACCGCCTTCGGCCCGGTCAACTCGAAATTCGATACCTTCATCGATGTTTCCGCATATCTGGATGAACGAATGAAACTGATCGGAAAACACGCCTGCCAGATGCCGACCGCACATGCTCCGGACCACGGACACCGTCTCCGGGCGATGAAATACGGCGTCTGCTGCGGATGCAGGGCCGCGGAGACATTTACCTGGGTCAATCATTGCCAGACGCCGGACCAGGACAGCATTCTGCCTCTGTTCAGTCCTTTGCTGGCCGAACTGGAGCAGAACACCAGATGACATCCTGAAAGATTTTTTGTGCGCTTTTTCCGGAAAAATATTGGAAATTCCGACATGGATGGTTATATTTCAGCCATAATGAATCATCATGGTGAGAGATGGACAGACTGACTTTTTCACAATATTTCGAGGCGGACCGCATCCCGATTTCCGTAAGGGTCATGGAGGCCTGGGGCGTGACCGGTTCGTCCGCGCTGCATTCGCACGAGTTTTCGGAACTTGCGGTTGTGATGTCGGGAGAGATTGAACACCGGACTTCCGGAAAGTCCGCACCCCTGAAAACAGGAGATGTGATCCTGCTTCATCCCGGAATGAGACACACTTATATGCGTCCAACTCAGGACGCCTGTGTCTACAACCTCATTTACGATGCATCCGCCCCGATTCCGGGACTGCTTCTCCTTTCCGGACAGCTCCCGTTTACGGGAAGTATCTACCCTCCTTCGCGGAGCACGGTCACGGACAGCGCGGAGCCGCTCTGCCGCATCTCCCGGAAGACACTGGACACGGTCCGTGCCGCAATGGACATGATTGCCTCGGAGAAGAACAATTCGCGTCCGGGCGGACAGGTGCTCATCACCAGTCTTTTTTCAGAAATTATTGTGCTGATCGCGCGGGAATACGCTTCGTCGGACGATGCCCCGCCCACCCACTGGTATCTGAACAAGGTGACCAACTATCTCCAGCATCATTTCGCGGAAAAAATCACGGTCTCGGAATTGGCGAAGATCGCGGGAATGTCCGAACGCACCCTGACGCGCCAGTTCAATTCCGCGTTCGGAATCGGGCCGGCCGAGTATCTGATGGATTTGCGCGTGACATACGCCGCCAAGTTCCTCAAGAACCGGAGCCTCACGCTGGCCGCCGTCGCCGAACAGGCCGGTTTTTCCGGAGCCGGACATCTCTGGAAAGTCCTCAAGAAAAAGTTGAACCTCACCCCCGCTCAGATTCGGAACAAGGAACCGAGGTGAGGCGGACGGTTTTCCTCTGACGTTCCGGAAAACCGCCCCGATTCACTCTTTCCCGTTTTCCGCCGTGTCGGACGCCTGTGGGATGATCCACTTCTTGAAACTTTTCATGACCATGAAGGTTTCCGTGGAGACGATTCCGCCGATGGCCGCAAGAGGTCCGCTCAGGAATTCGATCGGACCGTATTTCACCTTCAGGACGGCTTCCGCCATGATGTCGTAGCGTCCCGTGGTGATGTGGACCGACTGGACTTCCGGCAGCTGTGCGATCCTGGCCGCGATATTCGTCAGGTTCTTGCTGACCGAAACCTTGATGCCCAGCAGCACCAGTTCCCTGTCTTCCACGGCTTCCGGCGCAACCATTCCGGTGACTTTCAGCATTCCGCTTTCCGTCAGGTGGCGGATGCGGTTCCGGACGGTTCCTTCGGAGATGTCCAGCATCCGCGCAATTTCGTTGTTGCTGATCC
>CAZORN010000106.1:0-10623 GCA_964581935.1 uncultured Victivallales bacterium | reverse complement strand
GCCTCTGTCTCGTCGAGGTGGACGGACGCGGAATCATGGCCTCCTGCTCTACCGCGCCGGAACCTGGAATGAAGGTCAGCACAGACTCCGCCCAGCTGCGCGAAATGCGCCGCATCAACATCGAACTTCTCCTTGCCAACCATAAACGGGAATGTCCTTCCTGCGTCCGGAGCTCGAACTGCACGCTTCAGACTCTGGCGCGCCGTCTCGGCGTCGATGAAATCCGTTTCAAGCAGCTCGAGAAGTTTGAACCGATCGACAATTCCTCGCCGTCCCTGAGCAGGGACCCGAACAAGTGCGTCCTCTGCGGCGACTGCGTCCGCATGTGCCGTGAAGTCCAGGGCATCGGCGCCATCGACTTCGCCGGACGCGGTTCCAAGGCCCGCGTCGCCCCCGCTTTCGGAAAAGGACTCGCCAGCGTGGAGTGCATCAACTGCGGCCAGTGCGCGATGGTCTGCCCGACCGGCGCCCTGACTCCCAAGCAGGACCGCGAAACGGTCTGGACCGCCATCCATGACCCGAACAAGGTCGTCATCGCAGCCATCGCACCCGCGGTCCGCGTCGGCATCGGCGAATACTTCGACATGCCTCCGGGCGAAAACCTCGCCGGTAAGCTCGTCACGGCTCTCCGGCTCATGGGCTTCGACTATGTCTACGACGTCACTTTCGCCGCGGACATGACCATTCTCGAAGAAGGCGAGGAACTCCTCCGCCGCATCAAGAACGGCGGTCCCTTCCCCATGTTCACCAGCTGCTGTCCCGGATGGGTCAAATATGCCGAGACCAATTTCCCGTCCCTGAACTCCAACATCTCCACTTGCCGCTCCCCGCAGCAGATGTTCGGCAGCGTCGCCAAGGAAACCCTGCCCTCCATTCTGAACGTTCCCCGGGAAAACCTCGTGGTGGTCTCCATCATGCCCTGCACGGCGAAGAAGTACGAGGCGAAACTCGACAAGTTCAAGACGGATGGCACCCCGGACATCGACTTCGTCATCACGACCACCGAAGTCGGACGCATGATCAACTCCTTCGGAATCCACTTCTCCGAGTTGGAATCCGACGCCTTCGACATGCCCCTCGGCTTCGGAACCGGCGCGGGCGTCATCTTCGGAACCAGCGGCGGCGTGATGGAAGCCGCCCTGCGCTATGCCGTCGAAAAAATCTCCGGCAAGTCCCTCCACAACCTCGAATTCAAAGCGGTTCGCGGACAGGAAAAGCTCAAGACCGCCGACCTCAAGGCCGGAGACCTCACGCTGAAGATCGCCGTCGTCAATACGCTCGCGGCCGCCCAGAAAATCGCCGAGGAAGCGGCTCAGGGCAAATCCCCCTACCACTTCGTCGAAGTCATGGCATGTCCCGGCGGCTGCGTCGCCGGCGGAGGACAGCCCATCCAGTCGGGCTTTGCCCGCAAAGTCAAGCGGATGGACGCCCTCTACCAGACCGACAAAAACATGCAGTTCCACAACTCCCAGGACAATCCGCTCCTTCAGGAATGCTACTCGAAATATCTGGAAGGCGCTCCGGGCTCCCACAAGGCCCATCATCTGCTCCATACCGAGTATGAGAACCGCAACGGCATGTTCGACGCCCGTTACATGGTGGAAAAGGGAACCGCCCCGAAACGCATTCCCGTCGCAGTCTGCATCACCCCCGCGGGCGACGCCGCACACAAGGCGGAAAACGTGCTGGCCCAGCTCATGCGTCAGGTGGAAAACATGGGCATCGCCGACAAGGTGGACATCGAAGCGGCCTACTGCCCGGCCTCCGTCACCGACCGCAAGGCCGGGGACGTCATCATCGGAGACGTCCATGTCGACGGTGCCGATTCGGCTAAAGTCATGAAGGTTCTCAACGAACAGCTTCAGGAACAGAAGTAACACCCCTGCCGCCGTCCGCGTGGTCCCGCCGGGCGGCGGCATGAAACGATTTTTGAACCGCGGGGACCCACGCACGGCCCATCCCCTCGGCCAATGCACCCCGCGGTTCTCTTTTTTCACTCGGGCCGGACGGAAGCCCCGGATTTTTCCGGAGGGTTTCGGAATGTCCGTCGGAAGCCTGCCGTCCGTTTTTCCGGATGAGCGGCGATACGGAATTTTGAACCGCGGGGAATCCACGCACGGCCTATCCCCTCGGCCAGTGCACCCCGCGGTTCTCTTTTTTTAATGCCGACTTGCATTCTCAGGGATAGTAAAAGTCATATTTGAGTTCAACACCTTTTCTGCATTGCTGCGTTTCGGGTAGGTTCGGCAGTCCCCTGCCGAACGGAAGGGAAAATATTCAGTTCGCGAAGGAGTCACGAACCTGCCTCGGACGGCGCCTGATCGAACAATCCTCCAAAAGGCAGGGATGCGGGCGTAAGAAAAAACATCTCATATTTTCGATGCAATCAAAGTATTACTGCCCTTAAAACCGCAAGTCGGAATGAACTTCGATGCGATCCAAGCCTGTCTCAGGACATGGGAACGGTACCGGAAAAAAAATGCCGCCATTCCTCCGGTTTCCCGGTGAAATTACGGCAAAAATCGAACTGCGGGAAACCCTCACGCGAATCCCCTCGGCCAGTGCACCCCGCGGTTCTCTCTATATCATACGCGAAAACAAATGCGCCCTGAAATCACTTCGACTGGGGAGGCTTGAGCATTTTCGTTTCAGGCACCTGCTGCGGAAGGAGCTTGTCCAGCTGTCTGGACTCGAAAGGCCGCAGTTCAACCGTCGTCTGACGCTGCGCGTTCCTGGAATTCCGGATGTTGATGGCGACGATGCTGGTGACGGTCAGGGAAACCAGCAGCAGAATGATCGCCCCTGTATAGATGAAGATCATGCGGATCTTTTTGGCTTCGTCCTTGCTGATCTGGACGTCTTTCCCCAAGTCTTCGAGAAGTTTTTCCGGGACGTCACGGGCGGGCTCGAGTTCGCGCAGATGTTCGTCAATCAGATTCACCGCCTTGCCGTCCAGATTGTAAAGCTTCACCAGAGAACGCACATACGCCCGGACGTAGACCGCCGAGGGCAGACTGGCAAGATTATCGGTTTCGAGCGCGTTGAGATGATTGATGCGGATGCGGGTGGCCTCCGAAACCTTTTCCACGGAAAGCCCCGCGCCGGCGCGTGCCTCGGCAAGCAGGGCGCCGAGCGTGGCTCCGACTCCGGCGCGAAGACTTCTCCGCTTCACGGGCGCAGGCGCAGGCGGAGCGGTCACTTCAATCGAATTGTTCGCTTCGGAAACCGGTTTTTCCCGGAAGGTCCGGAAAGAGGCTTTCGCTTCCGCCGCAGGCGCGGCCGGGGGAACGTCCGACGCCGGAACCGTCGCGACCGGGACCTCCGCGGAGACAGCGGCGATAAGCGGTTGTTCCGGAGCGGTTTCGGCAACCGTCGCGGCGGCAGCGTTTTTTTCGGCCTCCGCCTGGGCGGCGGCTTCGAAAGTACGGAGTGTGCCGACCGGCTGTTCCTCGGCCGTCAGTCCGGGCCGGGATTGGGGTTTGATATGGCCAAGGGAAAAGAGGTCGTTGTCCGCAGACTCTTTCCCTTCGGATTGATTCTTTTCAATGTCCTGATTCATGGTTTGTGTCCGTCCTGTTTTCCTCTGCAAAAATAGCTCCCTGCGATGAAGGATCATTCATCCGGGCGGTTCAATTCGTCAAAAACAAGAATGTTGCGTTTCTGGCCGCCGGGGAGAGGCGCGGACACGATTCCGCGCTGTTCCAGCTTGTCGATGATCTCCGCGGCCTTGTTGTAACCGATGCCCATGCGGCGCTGAAGATAGGAAGTGCTGGCCTTGTTCTCCCGGAGAATGATCTCCAGAGCCTTCCGGGTGTTCTCGTCGTCGCCCGGTTCGAGATATTTGGCAACCGTGGTCTTGATGTAGTCGGAGACGTCGTCGTCGAAGTCGTCGCCGGAGAAGGAATTCTGTCCGTCGTCGTCCTCCTCGTCCTCTCCTTCCGGATGTTCGAGAATCACGGTCGTATCGAAGTTCTGTTCCGCCTGGTCGGAGACGAAATCGACGACCTTCTGGATTTCCGGGTCGGAGACCATGGAGCCCTGAATTCGTTCGGTCTCGCCGCTGGGGCCCTTGAAAAGCATGTCGCCTTTGCCGAGGAGTTTTTCGGCGCCCTGGGCGTCGAGGATCACGCGGCTGTCCATGCCGGTCGAAACCTTGAACGCGATCTTGGTGGGGAGGTTGGCCTTGATGACGCCGGTGATGATGTCTTTCCGGGGCGTCTGGGTGGCGATGACCAGATGGATTCCGGCGGCACGGCCCTTCTGGGCGATCCGGCAAATGGAGGTTTCGACATCCTTGCGGGCTTCGGTCATCATGATGTCGGCCAGCTCGTCCACGATGATCACCAGAAGCGGCAGTTTCGGCGGGATCACTTCACCGTCCTCATCGAGGACCGGTTCCGGATCGGACGGACGGTTATTGAAGGAATTGAGGTTCTTCGCCTTGACTCTGGCAAGAATCTGATAGCGGCGTTCCATCTCGTTCACGCCCCAGCGCAACGCATAGGGGACCTTGGTTGGATCGTTCACGACAGGAGTGATCAGATGGGGCAGAGGACGATACATCTCCAATTCGACATATTTGGGGTCCACCAGAATCAGCTTGAGTTCATAGGGTGTGAAATGATACAGCAGGCTCATGATCAGGGTGTTCATGCAGACGCTCTTGCCGCTCCCGGTGGAACCGGCGATCAGGAGGTGCGGAGCCTTCGCGAGGTCGGTGATCATGGCCTTGCCGGAGACGTCCTTGCCGAGGATGATCGGGATGTCCGCGCGGCTTTCCTTCCACGAGGAAGATTCCAGCAGTTCGCGGATGAAAACCATGTTCGACACCTTGTTGGGGAGCTCGATTCCGACGGTGTCGCGTCCGGGGACCGGAGCAAGGATGCGGATGCTTTCAGCCCGCATGTCCTTGGCGATGTTGTTCTGGATGCCGGTGACTTTTTCGACCTTCACGCCGGGCTGAAGGGAAATCTCGAAACGGGTGATGCGCGGTCCCACGATGGTTTCGGAGACGGTTCCGTTGATGTCGAAGCTGTCGAGGGTCGACTGCAAAGTCGCCTTGGCCATATCCAGATGCTCGTTGTCCTCGCTGCGGTCCTTCGGCGGACGGTCCAGCAGGGAGTTGGGCGGAAGATCGTACGGCTTGTTGTTCGGAAGCATAGCGGTGCGGCGCGTGGAATAGGACGGGGCGGAATGCTGGGGCGGACGCGCGACGGTGTAGGGATCCTCGTCGCCCCCTTTGCGCACCGCCGGACGAGACGGCTCAACGGGAAGCGCCGCCGGAACCGGCGACAGGGAGGAATCCTGTTCGGACATCTTTTCCGTAGCGGTCCTTGGTTCATCAATCTCCTTTTCTTCCGGGACAACAATAGGCGGAATATCCTGTTCCTCAGAGGGTTCCGATTTCGTCTTACCCAGGGGCAGGAAAGATTTCTTCACGGGAGCGGCAGGCGGAAGTTCCTCCCCGGGAGCCAGGGCGGAGACAACGGCAGGCACCGCGGCGGCAGCGGCGGAGGGAGCTTCCTCGGACTCTTTCTTTTTCGAGGGAGCGAAAAGGAAACACTTCCAGTCGGCCAGGAAGATAAAGACCAGCCCGGTTCCGAGGAATACGCAGGCGCAGATGCAGGTGCCGATCGTTCCGATGCAGCGTCGGATGAGACCCGCGGGAAACACGCTGGTTTCCGGCGCCGCCAGCAATGCGCCGAGAGCGCCTCCGGAAAGGGCTAGATCGGGTTTTCCGGCGTGTCCGATTCCGAGATAGCTCGTGGTGGAAACGAATTCATTCGGATACATTCCAAACAGGATGGTGATTCCCAGAATCGCGACAATGAGACTGGAGATATAGCCGCGCCGCTTCAGGGGATACGGCATGAAACTCCGCCCCACGCAGAGGACCAGCAGCAGAACGATCGGATAGGTCGCCACGCCGAAGATGTAGAAGAACGCCTTCGAAATCTGGGCGCCGAACGGACCGATCCAGTTGCGGACCGGTTCGACCGCCCCGCCGTCCAGGACCGCAAGATCGGCACTCGAATAGGAGAATATCGACAGAAGGAACAGCAGCACGGCAAGGGCCGCCAGCATATATCTGATCTGGAATCCGCCTGTTTTTTCTTCCTCAACCATAATGAACTCCAACACTGCAAAAATGCCAATTTGTAACAATAGCACGTTTCCCGCATTTTGAAAGGGGAAAACATTCCGATATGCAAAAAAAACGATGGAAAACGGGCGGACACGTCCGCACGGGATGTCCGGAAGAACCGTGCGGGAGAATCCCCGCTCCCGCAGGGGGTCTTTGCACGGTTCTCACCGGTCCCGCCGGAATTACGGACAGCAGAGGTCCGGCTTGCGGGCCGCCGAAGTCTCGTCCAGACGCTTGACGGGAGTCGTCAGGGGACACTCCTTCACGCGTTCGGGATCTTTTTCAGCCAGTTCGGCGATCTCCTTCATGATCGAGATGAAGAGGTCGAGCTCCTCGCGGGACTCGGTCTCGGTCGGTTCGATCATCAGGGCTTCCGGAACGATCAGGGGGAAGTAGATGGTCGGCGGATGGATTCCGCGGTCGATCAGGGCCTTGGCGATGTCGAGGGCGTGCACGCCGTGCTCCACCTGTTTCGTGGCGGAAAACACGCATTCGTGCATACATGTGCGCTTGTATTTGCGGTCGTAGACGCCGTCCAGCGCGGCCGCGATGTAGTTTGCGTTGATGACCGCGTTTTCGCTGACCCGGACCAATCCCTTGCGGCCGAGCGTCAGGAGATACGCGTAGGCGCGGAGAATGATGCCGAAGTTGCCGTAGAACGGAGCAATGTAGCCAATGGATTCGGGATAGTTGTATTCCAGGGCGCAGGTGCCGTCATTGCGGCGTACGACCCGGGACACGGGAAGGAACGGGACGAGTTTTTCGCTGACGCCGACCGGGCCGGAGCCGGGTCCGCCGCCGCCGTGGGGCGTGGAAAAGGTCTTGTGGATGTTCACGTGCATCACGTCGAACCCGATGTCGCCGGGACGGAGGCGCCCGACGATCGCGTTGAAGTTCGCGCCGTCGCAGTAGCAGAGTCCGCCCGCGCCGTGAACGAGGGAGCAGATTTCCCCCACATGCGGATCGAAGAGTCCGAGCGTGTTCGGACAGGTCAGCATGATTCCGGCGACTTCCGGGGAAAGCAGTTCCTTGAGCGCGGCCAGGTCCACGTTGCCGTCCGGATCGCTCGGGACCACCTTCGTGGTGTAGCCCGCGACGGTGGCGCTGGCGGGATTGGTGCCGTGCGCGGCGTCGGGGATCAGCATGATCTTGCGTGCGAAGTCCTTGCGCGCCTTGTGGTAGGCCGCGATCAGCATGACGCCGGTCAGTTCGCCGTGCGAACCGGCCATGGGCTGCATGGTGGTCTGGGCAAAGCCGAGGATGTCGCTGAGCATCCGCTCGGTTTCATAGATGACGGTCAGGGCACCCTGCGTCAGGGTTCCGCCGTGACGGAGCTGGGGCAGAAGCGGGTGGAGTTCCGCGAAGCCGGCCATACGGACCACCTTCTCATGAAACTTCGGGTTGTATTTCATGGTGCAGGAGCCGAGCGGATAGAAATGGGTGTCCACGCTCATGTTCATGCGGCTGAGGTTGGTGAAATGGCGGACGGCTTCCAGTTCGGAAACTTCGGGAAGGCCCGCGGTCGAGGAACGGCGCAGGACGGAGGGGACCGCCGAGGACTGGGGAACGTCCAGAGAGGGAAGGACCGCGCCGGTGCGTCCGCTTTTGCCGGATTGATAAATGAGTTTCACAGAAGGGCCTCCATGGCGTTAGCAAGCGCTTTGATGTCTTCGCGGCTGCGTTTTTCGGTGACGGCGATCAGGAGCTGGTCGCGGCGGTCGGAGTAGTAGCGTCCGAGCGGGAAACCGGCCGCGAACCCTTTGTCGATGAGTTTGCCGACCAGTTCGGCGGCGTCGCCGGGAACTTTGATGACGAACTCGTTGAAGAAGGCTCCGTTTCCGACCGGTTCGACGCCCTTGATCTTCAGGAGCTCGTTCCGGGCGAAGACCGCCTTGGACATGCAGAGGTCGCCGACATTGACGAAGCCCTGTTTGCCGACCATGGTCAGGTAGACGAGCGCGGAAAGCGCGCAGAGGCTCTCGTTGGAGCAGATGTTGCTGGTGGCGTGCTCGCGCCGGATGTGCTGTTCGCGGGTCTGGAGGGTCAGGACGAATCCCTCCTTGCCGTCGAGATCGACGGTCCGTCCCACGATGCGGCCGGGCATCTTGCGCATGTATTTGCTCTTGACCGCCATGAACCCGAGATAGGGACCGCCGAAGCTCAGCGGAATGCCGAGGCTCTGGCCTTCGCCGGTGACGATGTCGAAGTCCATTTCGCCGGGGGTTTTGAGGACGCTCAGGGCGACCGGATAGCAGGAGCAGACCGCAAGCGCACCGTTCGCGTGCGCGGCGGCGGCGATCCCGCTGTAGTCCTCGATCCCGCCGAAGAAGTTGGGATACTGGACGATCACGCAGGCGGTTTTGTCGCTGAGGGCCTTGCCGAGGTTTTCGAGGTTGGAGTCCGTGCCGGACCCGGCGGGGACCTCGATGCGTTCGACATCCAGATTGATGCAGTAGCAGTCGATCATGCGGCGGAAGATCGGGGAGACCGCGCCGGAAATCACGACCTGGCGGCGTCCGGTGATCTTGACCGACATCATCATGGCCTCGAAAAGGGCGGTTCCGCCGTCATAGAGGCTGGCGTTGGAGACCTCCATTCCGGTCAGGCGGCAGATCGCGGTCTGGTATTCATAGATGGCCTGAAGGGTGCCCTGCGAAGCCTCGGGCTGATACGGGGTGTAGGCGGTGTAGAATTCACCGCGGGAAAGGATGCTGTCCACCGCGCTGGGGATGATGTGGTCGTAATAGCCGCCGCCCACGAAATTGACCAGGTGCGTCGCGTTGCGGGAAGCCAGGTGTTCGAGATGTTTGAGAACCTCGTATTCGGAGCGTCCTTCCGGCATTTCGGCGAGCGCCGGATACGGAAACTTCACACCGGCTTTCTCCCACATCTCCCCGATGCCGGAAAAACCCGCGGCGCGCAGCATTTCAGCCCGGTCGCTGTCGGTATTGGCAATGTAAGGCATGTTGATTTACCCCTTCTTTGTTGTGAGATATAAAAAAACCTTGATAACATGCCACGGAAATGTTTTTTTTCAAGTCCATCCGCGCATACGCGAGCCTGAAATTTTGCATTTCAAAACATCCCCGCGGCACTTTTCCCACCGGTGTTCCGACCCAAAAAAAACCGAAAATCGGAAAAATTAAGCGATCCATCCTTGTTTTTCCGAAAAAGAGCAGTATATTTGTTATTCTGCTTTTGGAATTACGTCTAGGGAAATACATAACTTTACGATAGAGGTGTCAGAATGAGCAATGTCTGTGAAATTTGCGGAAAGAAGAAAGTTCAGGGCGCAAGAATCATCCGCAGGGGTCTTGCGAAGAAAAAAGGCGGAATCGGTATGCACGTTGTGAAGGTATCCCCCCGCGTTTTCGAACCCAACATCCAGTCCATCAATGTGAATGACAACGGAACCCACAAGCGGATGAAAGTCTGCGTTCAGTGCATCCGCAGCGGAAAAGTGAAAAAGGTCTGACCTGTTTCCCGCATACGAAGGATTGTATTTCTTGCCGGAGTCATTCATTGATTCCGGTTTTTTTATTTTCCGGTTAAGTTTTCAGTAACAATGGGGAGGAAACAACATGAAAATCAACAAGAAAAAAGCGGCCGTCATCACGGGAATCGTTCTTGCATCCGTTCTGGTCCTGCTTCTGGTTCTGGTCCTGATGCTTCCGGTCATCATCAAGGCAGGCATCCAGACGGTCGGCTCGAACATCGCCGGAGTGCCGATCACCGTGAAGAGCATTTCCCTCAATCCTCTGACAGGGAGCCTGGAGATACAGGACCTTCTGGTCGGAAACCCGAAGGGGTATTCCACGCCGCACGCGTTCAAGCTGGGCAAGTTCCACGCGTCGCTGAAACCCGCCAGCCTGCTGTCTCACAAGATCGTTCTGACGAAGATTGAAATCCGCGCGGTCGAGCTCAACTACGAAACCTCTCTGCTGAACAACAACATCTCCGACATTCAGGCCAACGTGAACCGTTCGCTCGGACTTGAGGAGAAAGCGGCTCCCGCAAAACAGGAGACGCCGAAAGCGAAGGAAGCCGGAGGAGGCAAGGCGCTCCAGATCGATTCGCTGGAACTCTCCGACATCACGGTGTGGGTCACGGTCAAGGGAACCCGCGCCGGGGTGCCTCTGATGGCCCCGCCGATCTCCCTCCGCAACCTCGGGACGGGACCGGAAGGCATCACTCCGGCGGGCGTAGTCAATGATGTCCTCGCGTCCCTCCTGACCAGCCTCGGAAAACTGATCGGCGCGGACATCGCCGGAAAGGCAATCGGCGATGCCGCCTCTTCCGCCGGCAAAGCGGTCAACGACACCGCGACCTCGCTTGGAAACGCCCTGAAGGGGCTGGTCGGTCAGGATAAAAAATAATCACAGACGCATTGTGCGCGGACCGTTGAAGGCCGGGCGGACAGAAACCTGTCATGGCCCGGCTTTTTTGTATTCATTGAACATACGGGAAGAATCCGGTTC